>NZ_CP024081.1:1729392-2028366 GCF_003033885.1 Pseudomonas rhizophila
GAAGTTTGAGACTTTGCTTTTCCCGCCAAACCCTCCGATCAAGCGATCTTTGATCGTGCCGATCGGAGGGTTCATTCGCTTTTTCTCGAAGCCGCCGCGTTCCACCCTCCTATTTTCACATTTAATTAACGCCACGATTATTTTTACCCGTCAGTAACTCCCCCGCGATTTCTATCGAGCGCAGCGCCATTCAGTGTGTGTGCGGATCTTTCGGGGGCATGGATGTAAGTGTGGCGACAGCGGCGACAGCGGCGACAGCCCGCGTAGAACGTGACCTGGAACGTGGCGACAGAAGTGGCGACAGTCGCCACTTTCTGAGCGCTTTGCCCGTGACGCTTGACCGTCTTTTCGAGTGGGTATAAAAATTGGCGCACGGATCGCTGTCGTTGACAGCACCTGCCCAGGTAGCCAGAGCCTTTAAGGCTACGCCACTTGCGTGGTGGTTCTTCCCTAAGTGCGATTAGCGTCCGGCGGCTCGCACGGTCACTCCCCAAGAGTGACGGATGCCTTCTCTACCAATCTGTCCACTGCGGCAGACGATGGACCTATCTAGCTGCACTGCAGCTGCCTCACCCTTCGGCACACATCGCTGCGCCAGACCGCACCCGTCTCTTTCTCCTGGAAAGAGACGGGCGCTCGTACCAGTGCTGCAAGCCACGTAGTACAAGGCATTGCCGCAACTCTCCTCGTGACAATCGACCCGACAAATCCGATTCGTCGCCATCCGCAATGACACTGGCACCGGTGCCGCAGCCAATGGAAAGGCTGCACCTGACTGACAGTCAGGCATGCCCCAGGTGTCCATGTCGTTGCCTTCTCCTACTCAGGATCTCCAGGTGCCGAACTCGTCAGTCGGCACAGCCTCCACCCGCCCGCATGTTCGGATGCGTCTAGGGAGGCCAGATTCAAGGGTTCATGCCCTTGCTCCCGGTCGTAAGGAGCCGTTCGTTCCGCGTCAGTGAACACCTCACAGGCCGCAGGGGCCTTGATCCCTGATAACACTCAGCAGCCTTGGCGGGACGACGTGAGGACAACTAGCAATGAACGAGGAGAGGGCCCATGCAGCAGTTAGATCCGAAGCTTGAACTACCACGACCACCTCGACCGTTGATTGAGTCGAATCCCGTGGCCCAGCCTTATCCGGTGCAGGCGCTGGGTGGGATTCTTGGACCTGCGGTGGAGCGCATGGCCGAGGTCATCGGCGTACCCCAGGCATTGGCTGCACAATCGGTGTTGGCTGCCTCGGCGCTGGCTACCCAAGGTCATGCCGGCTTACAGCTCGACGGGAGAAATTATCCCCTCTCGCTGTACCTGATCACGGTGGCAGCTTCGGGGGATCGTAAAACGGCGACAGACCGATCTGCATTGCTGCCAGCACGCCAATGGGAGCGTGAGCAGTGGCAGCGCTACCGCGAACAGCTTGCCCGGTACCGCGCCGCACAGCGCCAGATGCAGCGTATCAACCCTGCCGATCCCGACTTCGCGAACGGTGTACCGCTCGAAGCGGAGCCCTCTGCACCGAGGCTGATTACCACGGACCCAACTATTGAAGCGCTGATCAAAGGGCTTTGCCATGACCTGCCGAGCATGGGGTTGTTCTGCGATGAAGGGGGACAATTCCTCGGCAGCAGCACCATGAGTCGGGACAACCGTTTGAAAGCGGTTACGACCTTGTCGTCACTCTGGGACGGAAGTCCGATAGATCGCGCGCGGTCTATGGCGGGTGAAAGCTTGCGAGCTTACGATCGACGCTTAAGCCTGCACCTGATGCTGCAACCGTATCTAGCCATGCAGTTACTCAGTGACCCATTGCTGCAGGGGCAAGGCATTCTCGGTCGCTGCCTCATCACCTGGCCCACCAGCCTGGCCGGACAACGCAGTTACCAGTCTGTCGACTTGTCCAAAGACCCCGCCCTAAAGCGATATCACCACCGTCTTTCGGCCCTGTTTCATCAGCCTTGGTCACTTTTCGCTGACGGGGCCTTGCGGCTATCACCGCTGACACTAAGTCCCTTAGCCCGCCGTCGCTGGATTGATTTGCATGATGCTATCGAAGCTCAGCTGGGGGAGTTTGGCGAGCTGGCCAGCGTACGGCCCAGCGGATCAAAGGCTGCCGATAACCTGCTGCGCGTCGCCGGCATTCTTGCAGTTGTGGAGGAGAGCAGCGTCGTGGAGGTCGACCATATCCAACGGGCCTCCGCTTTAGTCGGCTACTACCTCACCGAGATCCAGCGCCTGACTGAGCAGGAGCCAGTGTGTCGAGTAAAAGAGGAGGCAGACCGGCTGCTGCGATGGCTGCAGGTCAAAGATTGGAAGCGTTTCAGTATTCGTGAATTGAATCGCAACGGTCCCCGCTTTGCCCGCAAGAGCAGTCGTCATGCCGCCAAGCTGTTGGTCGAGTTGATTGATCATCAGTGGTTGATCACCGATGGCCACACCTTCGAGGTACGCCATGTTTAATCTTGATGAAGCGCTGCGCAACCATCTGGCTCAGCGTCAAAAGGAGCCCAAAGCGCGATTTGTCGCCGCTACTGTCGCCACTTTGTCGCCATGCTCAAAACCAGGCAGGACAAGGGTTGTCGCCGCTGTCGCCAGTGTCGCCACCACCCATAAAGCTATCGCCTCTACCACAGCCATTATTCAATGGTTGAAAGAGGAGGGTGCGCATCTTTACGTCACCGGCAACACGCTGTGTTTTCGCCCGACTGATTGGGCGCAGATTCCCATCGTGAGCGCGCACTGGCGAGCCCTTTTGCATGATCTCGCTGCAATCGATCAGGAACAGAAAAATGGCTCGAGTTGGTAAGCGATCTGGGCGCAATTTCGGCTTCGGTCGCCAGCTCAGCTATGCCGGACCGCAAGCCTTGAAAGATCTATTTGGCGATGGCCATTTTGCTACCGTCAAAGCCCATAGCGATCGGTGGCAGGCGTTCGTGCATTGGTGTCGATCCGATGAAGGACCGAGAGTCAACGACGCGCGCCAGATAGACCGCGAGATACTCATGCGGTACGCCGTCCACGTGCGGGAGCAGGTTGATCAGGGCAACGTCGGCATTGCCACCGCGCAGAACCGACTGTCCAGCGTGAACCGAACGATGGCCGCGCTGCGTGGTGATCAGTTCGTCAAAATCCCCAGTCCGAGCAAGGCGCTGGGCTTGCAGCGCTCAAGCGTTCGTAGTGAGGCACCGCAAGGCCAAGACCGTGCCAAGGTCAGGCTGATTGCGCAAGCGCTGTCAGAGCGACAGCAGTCCAGGGTTAGTGCCATTGTGCTCCTTGCCCGAGAGACCGGCATGCGCCTGCGCGAAGCGATCTTGGCGGACCTGCCACGGCTGCAACGAGAGGCTCAGCGACTGGGGAAGATCAATATCCAAGACGGCACTAAGGGTGGTCGATCAGGGGCCTCGGCACCGCGCTGGATTACGGTAACGGATCAAGTTCGCGATGCCCTGGATTGGGCCAGCGCGAACACACCCAATGGCAGCCGGAATTTGTTGGCGCCCGACGAAAGCTACAAAGACTTTATGCAGGCAGTTGTGCGACCGGCACGGGACATCCTGCATGAGCATGGATTGAAAGGTTTTCATGAGCTGCGGGCGGCTTACGCCTGTGAGCGCTATGAGCAACTAGTCGGCTTTCCTGCACCCGCTAATGGTGGTCGTGTTCATCAAGAGGATCGAGCACTCGATCAACGAGCCCGTAAGCAGATCAGCCACGAATTGGGACATAACCGCATCGATGTGGTGAGTGCCTACATCGGAGGCCGGCGATGACGACCGAGTTCGACATAGCGTTGTTCCTACAGCCCATGCTCAAAGGTGCACATGCCACGCAGCAGCGGCACATCAGGCAAGCAGAAAGGATGCACGAGGTGATTCGTGAGCGCTGGGGTTGCGCGACTCCCTGGTCCTGGAGGGAAAAACACGTGAGATGGTTTCTGAAGCACTATTTGCGATGCTCAGCTCCAGCTACCATCTACTACTACGAGTTAACAGCGGGGTTGATCCGCCGTAGAAAGGCAAAAGTCGTGGTTGCCTGATAGACCTTTAAGCGTGAGCCCCCGAGTATGGGAATGCGGAGCCTTCCCATACTCAGGGGCTTTGACTAAGGAGCGCAGGCGTACGAGAAATTTGGGGATAGTCGTAAAGTCTGGCGCCATGCTGTACTACGCGGTTACACGGTTTTTCGCCGGTGCTACCGGCCTCAGGATACTCCCCGTATCGGTACGACGTTGAGGTCTCTGGTGTGTTTGATCGCGGCTACCGACAGGCTGCCGGTAGCCGCCTTCTGGATATGTTCACTCCACCAAGCCATCATCGGACGCCGGCGTTCAATATAATCCGCCCGGTTGTAGGCGCTTCGAACCTCGTCTTTATCGACATGCGCCAACGCGACTTCGATTAGTTCCGAATCCCACCCATGCTCGTTCAGGATTGTGCTGGCCATTGAGCGCATGCCGTGGCTGACCAAGCGGTCCTGAAAGCCCATGCGCTTCAACGCCATGTTGGCTGTCTGGCTATTGGCGTGAGTACGTGGGTTTCGGTCTGCCGGGAAGACATACTCTCGATGACCGCTATGGGATTTGAGTATTTCCAGCAATGCCATGGCTTGATCGCTTAACGGGATGCTGTGTGGGCGTCGCTTTTTCATCCGCTCCGGAGGAATGGTCCAGACACGCCTTTCGAAATCGAGGTCTGCCCAGCGAGTAGTCGCCGCTTCAGCAGGGCGAGTCATGGTATGCAACTGCCATTCGATAAGGCAGCGTGTCGTGCGCTTGATACTGGCGTTTGCGAGTTCCAGCATGAGCTCGGGTAGCTCTTCGGGCGGGAGCGCGGCCATGTTTTCTTTCTTGGGTTTCTTGAATACCGCCCGGATGCCACTCAGCGGGTTGGCGAAGATCAGGCCGGAGTTCACGCCGTAGGTCATGATCTCGTTAAGCCGCTGACTAAGGCGCTTAACCGTCTCCAGGCTGCCTTTCGCTTCGATTGGACGAAGCAGCTCGATCACCATCGGCGCGGTGATTTTCGCGAGTGGAGTCGTCTTCAATTCGGGGAACACATGCAGCGTGAGCGATCGCCAAATATCCTCGGCGTAGGCCGGCGTGACCGAGTCTTTCTTAAGCTCGAACCAGGCAGTGGCTACGTTCTCGAAAGTGTGTTCCGTTTCTGCGCGCTTGGCCTCATTTAGCGTATCGCGCTGCACTTTCGGATCGATGCCCAGGGCGAGCAGCTCCCGTGCTTGCACTGCCATCTTTCGGGCGTTCGCCAATGAAAGCTCTGGGTAGGTACCCAAGCCCATGTTAATTCGGTTTTTAGTCACCGGTTCACGGTAGTTGAAATTCCACAGCAGAGAGCCGTTGCTGCGTACACGGAGTTGCAAGCCGTCCCCGTCGGTGAGGACGTAATCCTTGGACGCGGGTTTGACTCCCTTGAGCTGTCGATCGGAAAGGCGGAGGGTTTGAGCAGTCATGAGATTTCCCTCAGGCACTGATTTGGTATTCCAAAGGTTAGCACCGGAGGGGATGGAATACCGTATGGAATACCAAAACTTCTGGAACTCCAAGAATCTACAAAGACCTCAATAGCCGCTAAATCCTTGTATTTACTGGATTTCAGGCACAAAAAAAGACGTCCGTGGACGTCTTTAGATGATGAAGTGGTGGAGCCGGGGGGATTTGAACCCCCGTCCGCCAGTACTCCGCTGTCGGTACTACATGCTTAGCCGTGTCTATTAAGTTAACCCTCAGCGACCCGACGGGCAGGGTGCTTTGGGCGAGTTGTGTAAGTTTTAGCCGATTCGTCCACAACGTACTGCACGGCGATTCCGTTCTATATGACAATCACTTTGGGTTTACGGACATCCCCTGGTGATTGCTGGACCCGAAGGTACCAGAAGGGAAGGGCTAAGGCTGCTTACGCAGCGAGAGCGTATTCCCCGTAGGTTTCGTCATTGGCAACTATAGGAAGTTGCAACAGTGGATTTACGAGTTCTGTTACCAACTCGGCATGCACCTAAAGTTTCGCAACCGGCGTCGAATCCTAAACGGCCCCGAGCCTGTAGCTCCGTGAATCAGCTGGAGCGACAAGCCTGTGCAGTGTACGCCAATACGCGGCTGAGGCCAACCCGAAGGTTGGCCTGACGCGAGGTTACTACTGATCGCCTTTGGTGTTGTTCTGCAATTTCTGAATGGCCTGAGTGGTCAGCGAGATGCAGTTCTTGGTGCCTTCCTCGGTGCCTTTGGCCTGTTCCGCCGTGGCTTGTCCGACGGTGGCGTCAATTTCGGTTTTCATGCCTTCGCTCATCTGCTCGGTGCTGACCTGGGCGTCTTTGATTTTCTGCAGATTGATCTGGCAAAGGTCTGCCTGGTTATCTGCGAACACCGGAGAGGCCAACAGCGCAGCGGAAATGAACAAGCCAGCAAATGCAGTGTGCTTCATGTGTATCTCCTTGAACGTTTGGTCTCGGTGCTGCCGGACATCGCCGCCAGGCCCGAGTCAATAAAGGGCCCGACGGCGTCGGGCCTATTCAAGTGACTACAGCGAAACGCAGGAATTCGATTTTTCTTCGGGTGCGATGGGGAGCCCCTCAGCGTCGGCGAATTTGGGCCGGGTGACGCGATCCACCAGATACACCAGGCCGTGGTAGTCGATTTCGCCATGGCGCGTCAGACCGATCTCGCAGGTGCGGCTGGTGGAGACGCCTTCGCTGCAAAACTGCACCGCGTCCTTGAGGGTTCGCAGTGAGTGGGCGTTGAGCTCGGGTGTAGTGAAGCCTTTGTCTCCGGCAAAACCACAGCAGTGGATGCCTTCGGGGATCACGACTTGCTTGCTGCATTTGCGCGCCAGGTCGATCAGCGCCTGGCTCTCGCCCAAGTGCTGGGTACTGCAAGTGACGTGTACGGCAATCGGTGCATCCTGCGGGGTGAATTCGAGACGGTCCATCAAGTGCGTACGAATGAAACGTACCGGGTCGTACAGGTCCAATCGAACATTTCCCAAGTCCTGGACCAGGCGCAGCGTGCAAGGGCTGGTGTCGCAGTAGATCGGGTCGATCCCGCCGCGGCTGGCGTGGAGCAGGGCGCCGATCAACTCCTGGCGCTTGTGCTCGGCCTGTTCCGCGTAGCCTTTGGATGCGAAAGGCTGGCCGCAGCACAGGCTGTCCACGTTGTCTGGAAAGACCACCTGATAACCGGCTTTTTCCAGCAGTCGTTGGGTTTTTTCATACAGCGACATCTGTTCTTTGTCACCCGCCGCCGGCGCCATGGCGCGCGACACACACGCGGCCAGATAGACCACGCGCGGGCGTTCGTCGCAGACGGCAGGGCTGAAGCGGATGGCTTTTTCCGGCTGCGGTATGGCGTTGTCCCACTGGGGAACCTGACCCTTCGACAGCCGGGTCAGGCCGGCTGACAGGCGGGCCAGTCGCGGCGCGCCCAGCAGCATTCGGGCACCGTTGGCGACGTGCAGGGTAAAGCGTGCGCCTTGCAGGGCGATGGCGAAATTGCTTGCCAGCCAATCGGCGGTTTTCGTACGCGTTGCGCTGCGGCTACGGAGTTTTTTCACCAGCTCGCCGGTGTTGATGCCGACTGGGCAACGTTGTGCGCATAACCCGGTGGCGGCGCAGGTGTCGATGCCGTGGTATTGGTAGGCCGTTTCCAGCGCTGAAGTGTCGATGCCTGCGCGCTTTTTCGCCTGGATGTCCCGCCAGATCACGATGCGTTGGCGCGGGCTTAAGGTCAGGTCTTTGGACGGACAGACCGGCTCGCAGAAGCCGCACTCGATGCACTTGTCCACTATCTCGTCGGCCGCCGGCAGCGGCTTGAGGTGCTTGAGGTGGATTTGTGGATCTTCGCTGAGCACCACGTCCGGGTTGAGGATGCCGTTAGGGTCGAGCAGGCGTTTGAGTTGCCACATCAACTGGTAGGCGTCGCTGCCCCACTCCAGCTCGACGAATGGCGCCATGTTGCGGCCGGTGCCGTGTTCGGCCTTCAGCGAACCGCCGAACTCCACCGCCACCAACTGCGCCACGTCATCCATGAACGCTTGATAGCGCGCAACTTCTTCGGCGTTATTGAAACCTTGGGTGAAGACAAAATGCAGATTGCCTTCCAGCGCGTGTCCGAAAAGAATCGCCTCGTCGTAGTGATGTTTGTCGAACAGCTCGATCAGGCGGTTCACGCCAAGGGCCAGCTGCTCGACCGGGAAGGTCACGTCTTCGATGATCACCGTGGTCCCAGTTTTGCGTACCGCGCCCACCGCAGGGAAAGTGTCTTTGCGGATGGCCCAGAGTCGCGCGTTTTCTCGCGGGTCTTCGGTGAAGTCGACCTGTTTTTCCACAGGGAAACCGGCCAGCGATGCCATGATCCGGGCCAGTTGCTCTTGCAGCAAAGATGACGAAGCCGCGCGGGATTCAATCAGCAGTGCGCAGGCATTTGTCGACAGATGCTGTACGAAATCCGGCATGCCCGGTTTGTCCTGCACCGAACGCAAGCTGCGCCGGTCCAGCAGCTCCACCGCCGATACCGGCTGGCTTTTCAACACCGTGACCGCGTTGCAGCAGGTTTCCACGTCCGTGAAGACGATCAGCGCCGAGGCTTTGTTCGGGTGATCGATGACGGTGTTGTAGGTCACCGCGCTGATGAAGCCGAGCGTGCCTTCGGAACCCACCAGCAGGTGGCTCAAGATATCCACAGGCTCGTCGTAATCCACCAAGGCATTGAGCGACAGGCCAGTGGTATTTTTCAGACGGTATTTGTGGCGAATTCGAGCCGCCAGTTCGGTGTTGGCGCGGGTCTCGCGGCCAAGGGTTGCCAGACGTTCCAGCAGTTCGCCATGGCTTGTACGAAAGGCCGCCACGCTGGTTTCATCTTCAGTGTCCAGACGGGTGCCATCGGCCAGTACCAGGCGGATGCCGGCGAGGGTGTGATAGGTGTTTTGCGCGGTGCCGCAGCACATGCCGCTGGCATTGTTGGCGACGATGCCGCCGATCTTGCAGGCGTTGATCGATGCCGGATCGGGACCGATCTTGCGGCCGAACGGTGCCAGCCAGGCATTGGCCTGGGCGCCGATCACGCCGGGCTGCAAGCGGATCTGCATGCCCTCGCCGCGAATTTCGCGAGCGTTCCAGTTATCCCCCAGCACGATCAGTACCGAGTCGCTGATGGCTTGCCCGGACAGGCTGGTGCCGGCGGCGCGGAAGGTGACCGGCACCTGGTCGCGTTGGGCCAGTTGCAGCAGTGCTACCACTTCATCTTCGGATTCGACGCGTACCACCAGTTTCGGAATCAGCCGATAGAAACTGGCGTCGGTGCCGAAGGCCAAGGTCGACAGCGGGTCGTCGAAACGGCGCTTTGGCGGGATCAGCTGCTGTACGTCGCGCAGGAAAGGGGCCGGAAGCGTCATTGGTCCTCCAGAATCAGAACCACCAGATCCTTCGGACCATGGGCGCCATAGGCCAGCACCTGTTCGATGTCGGCCGTCTTGGAGGGACCCGAGACCAGCAGCGCGTTGGTGGGCATGCCCTGGGCCCAGGCGAATTCCTGTTGCACTTCATAGAAGTTGTCGCGGATTTCGCTGGCCTTGAGCAAAGCGAAATGCACCGGCGGAACGAGGCTCATCAACCGCGGTTCTTCCCGCGTCGGCCAGAGAATCAGGCTGCCGGTTGCCGCGATGGCACCCAGGGTCCCGGTCAGGCTGGCGGGGGTGTCGTTGAACAGTTCGGCTTTCCATTGCTCGACAGGCCGGTCGTAGGCCTTGAGCGTTGGCAGCTCGGGATTGTTCGCCCAGAACTGTGTGATTTTTTGCCCGTGAGGCGTCGTCGGGGCGATGAGCAGGCTGGGTAATTGACGGTCGCGCAGCAACTGCGCCAGCAGCGCCGGCCAACCTTCGCCAGACGTCAGATGGATCTCGGTGTGCACCGCTTCCATCAGTTTGCGCAGTTGAGCGATGCGCTCCTCGGGGGCGTAGCGATAGGTTTTCGTCACCAGGTCGACATCGAAGTTGTCGGCCACTGGTGTGGTGCCGGTCAGACTTTTACGCAGCTTGGCGAGGATATTGTCCTTGGCGCTCATCGACGGTCTCCCTGCTGGTTCAGGTGTTCGCGGGCCAGGTCATGCAATGAGCGGGCGGCGGGTTTGGGGGCGCTGTGGTTCTGCGTCCATGGGCCGACGTTGTCGGGCGTCAGGGCGCGCAGGCGCGTGGCGAGGAAAGCGAACAGCCGATACAGGCGCGGCGAACTGTTGAGTCGGGCCCAGGCATTCCAGATGAAGCGCTCCTTGGGCGAATACTTACTGCCCTGGCCACGCATCACCGGGTTTGGACTGTCCGGTGCCTTGACGTTTTCTTCGCGCAGGCGCCGCAACAGCGCCGGAATTGGAATCTTCACCGGGCACACTTCGCCGCAGGCACCGCACAGTGAAGAGGCGCTTGGGTGGTCCGGCACTTTGGCCAGGCCCACCATGTGCGGCGTGATGATTTTTCCGATAGGCCCCGGGTAAACCTCGCCATAGGCATGACCACCGATGCGGGTGTAGACCGGGCAATGATTCATGCAGGCGCCGCAACGAATGCAGTTCAGGGTCTGGCGCAGTTCGCTGTCGGCAAATGCCTGGCTGCGCCCGTTGTCCAGCAGGACCAGGTGCACTTGCTGGGGGCCGTCCAGTTCGTCGGCCTTGCGTGGGCCGGAGATCATGTTGACGTAGGTGGTGATCGGCTGGCCGAGGGCCGAGCGGGTCAGCAGCGAGAGCAGCGGCACCACGTCCCGCAGGTTCTCCACGACTTTTTCGATGCCGGTCACGGCAATGTGAACCGGTGGCACGGTGGTGGACATCCGCCCGTTGCCTTCGTTTTCCACCAGCAGCAACGTGCCGGTTTCGGCCACGGCGAAGTTGACGCCGGATACGCCGATGTCAGCCTCGAAGAATTTCTGCCGCAAGACCTTGCGACCGATCTGAATGAGTTGGTCAACGTCCTTGGTGTACTCCACGCCAAGTTTGTCGTGGAACAAGGACGCGACCTGACCGGCGTTCTTGTGGATCGCCGGCATAATGATGTGTGAAGGCTTCTCGTGGTCGAGCTGGACGATGTATTCCCCCATGTCGGACTCGAGACATTCGATGTCCCGACCCTCGAGGAAATGGTTCATCTCCATCTCTTCGCTGACCATCGATTTGCCCTTGATCACTTGCCGCGCCTCGTGAGCGCGGATGATCGAGAGGACGATGCCATTGGCTTCGTCCACCGTTTCCGCCCAGTGTACTTTCACACCGTTGCGGGTCAGGTTGGTTTCAAGCTGCTCGAGCAGGTCGGGCAACTTCGATAACGCACGAGCGCGGACGGCATTGCCCAGCACTCGCAGATGTTCTCTTTCGTGGGCATCGCTGAAGGACGCTGCCCGCTTGGTCATCAGTGAATCCATCGCTGTGCGAAAGTTGTTTCGCAGTTGCGTGTCGTCCAGTGCCTTGTGGGCCCTGGCGCGAAAATCTTCCTGCACCTCAACGGTCGGAATCAGCGTCGGTGTGCTCATACGACACCCCCGGTGCGCTGCCAGAGGAAGCTCGCCAGGTGCTGCCCCCGTAATGCTTGCTGCTGTTTCTCCAGGGCGCCATTGATATTCATCAGGCAACCGCAGTCGGCACTGACGACCTGGTGCGCGCCGGACTCCTTCAGCGCGCGGGTCTTGTCGGCCACCATCGCGCCGGAAATATCCGGCATGCGCACGCTGAACGTCCCACCAAACCCACAGCATTCACTTTCATGGCTGTGTTCGACGCGCTCCACGTTGTCCAGCTGCGCCAGCAAGGCGCGGCCATGCAAGTGGGTGTTCATTTCCCGTCGTGCCGAGCAGGAGGTATGCAGCGCGACCTTCACCGGTTCGCCACTGTCGTTCAACTGCACCTTGCAGACAAACAGCAGGAACTCGGCCAATTCATAGGTCCTGGCCGCCAGGGCCTGGACCTGTTTGAGCGTATCGGGTTCGTCCTTGAACAGGTCGGCGTAATGCTCGCGCAGCATGCCGGCACAGGAGCCCGACGGCACCACCACCGGATAATCCCCGGCAAACAACGCCAATTGCGCCCGCGCTACCGTCCGGGCCTGCTCGGTGTAACCGGAGGTGTACGCCGGTTGCCCGCAACAGGTCTGCCCTTGCGGGTAGTCCACCCGTATCCCTTCGCGCTCCAGAAGATGAATCGCATCCATCCCGGCTTCGGGATAGAACAGGTCCACCACGCAGGTTCCGAACAGGTAAACCCGTTCGGGCTTGTTGCTGGGGTACTGCCGAGGCTCGGGCAATGGCGGGGCGACACGGGTCGCATTCGGCACGGCGTTGTAAAAAAGCTCGCTCATCAGGCGTGTCTCCGGGTGGTCCCGGTTATCCGTCCGCTGAGGCTGCTGAATATAGATAAGGAATCTTTCAGCAGCCTTGCAGACCCGGTTATCAATAGCAGACGCCGAATCGTGGTTCGGCGTCGTTCTTTTTCGGTGTTAGCTGTTGTGCTTAGTGCACCAGCATGCCGGTGAACCAGTAGGCCTGGGCCAAGGTGATCAAGCCTACGATCGTTGCAAAGAATAGGCTGTGTTTCAGGGTGAAACGGAACAGATCCGATTCCTTGCCCACCAGGCCGGTCGCAGCGCAGGCCACGGCAATGGACTGTGGCGAAATCATTTTGCCGGTCACGCCGCCACTGGTATTGGCTGCAACCAGTAATGTGTCGTTGACGCCGATCTGGTGCGCGGTGGTGGCTTGCAGTGAGCCGAACAGCGCGTTGGACGAGGTGTCGGAACCGGTCAGGAATACTCCCAGCCACCCCAGGAAGGGCGAGAAGAACGGAAACGCCGCGCCCGTGCCGGCCAATACCAGGGCCATGGTGGACGACATGCCCGAGAAGTTGGTGACGAAGGCGAACGCCAACACCATGCCAATGGACAGGATAGGCCAACGCAGCTCGTAGAAGGTTTCTTTTAAAGTGGTAAGACCAGTTCTGAGGTTGATCTTCAGCACCAGCATCGAGATCAATGCGGAAAAGAAAATCGCCGTACCGGTGGCGGAAATCGGATCAAGTTTGAAGATCGCCGGGATGGCTGTTGGATTGGTCACGATCGGCGCGACCTTGATCACCATCTGATCCAGGTGTGGGATGGCGAAATTGAACACCCAGCCGTACATCGATCCGCCCGGGGCGAACATCGCCTTGAACGGTTTGAGCGTCCAGATCGTCACCAGCACGGTGAGGATCAGGAACGGTGACCAGGCCTTGAGGATTTCTCCCAGGCTGTAAGGGGACGCCACGGTGCTGCGTGGCTGGCCGAAACCGCCGACGCTGGCGGTAATGGTTGCGCTGGAGGTGGCGCCGGCAATCTGGGCACCTGCGGTGCGTTTTGGCTGCCAGATTTTCAGGAACAGAGTCAGGGAAACCAGGCTGGCCAGGGCAGATGTGATGTCCGGCAGTTCCGGGCCGATGAAGTTGGAGGTGAAGTATTGGGTGATGGCGAAGCTCAAGCCTGCCACTAGCGCCGCCGGCCAGGTTTCCCGAACGCCGCGCAGGCCATCCATCATGAACACCAGCCAGAACGGTACAAACAGCGACAGCAATGGCAATTGACGGCCCGTCATGGCGCCGATCTTGAACGCGTCGATCCCGGTGACCTGGCCGGCCACGATAATCGGAATGCCTAGGGCGCCGAAGGCCACGGGGGCGGTGTTGGCGATCAAGCAAAGGCCGGCGGCGTACAGGGGATTGAAGCCCAGGCCGACCAGCAGCGCCGCGGTAATCGCTACCGGCGCGCCGAAGCCGGCGGCACCTTCCAGAAATGCCCCGAAGCAAAAGCCGATCAACAGCACCTGAAGGCGCTGGTCATCGGTGATCGACAGCACCGAGCTGCGGATCACTTCGAACTGGCCGCTCTTGACGGTCAGTTTGTACAGAAACACCGCCGCGACGATGATCCAGGCGATAGGCCACAGGCCATAGGCAAAACCATAACCGGCAGCAGCGAACGCCATGTCCGCCGGCATTTGAAACGCGAAGATCGCCACGGCAATCGCCAAGGCCAGGGTGATGCTGCCGGCCACATGTCCCTTGAGGCGAAACACCGCCAGGGCCAGGAAGAAAAATACGATGGGGATGACGGCCGCAAGTGCGGACAAGCCGAGGCTGCCGAGCGGGCTGTAGAGCTGTTGCCAGGTTTGCATAGTGGGTGGGCCCCTAATTGTTGTTGGTCAGGCACTGGTCAGCGATTTTGGATAATTGGTAAGACCAATTTACAAGCGCTGTCGGCTAGGGTAAAAGCCTTGGTTGTCGCATGTCAATTTGCCGCTCTGAAACTTTCGTCGAATGAGTGCGGCCGATGGCATCTGATCTGTGGGTCGAAGTGGCTTGTGGAGGGTGTCGGCGGGGCGCGGATAGGCGAGAATAGAGAGCCCGGCGAGCCGTCGGGATCGTGGAGAGTCGAGTTATGGGGTTTGATCAGATTCGTCAGCGCCGTTTGTCTGACGATATTGTCGAGCGGCTTGAAGGAATGATCCTTGAAGGCACGCTGAAGTCCGGCGAACGCCTGCCCGCCGAGCGTGCCTTGGCCGAGCAGTTCGGCGTGTCACGCCCTTCGTTGCGCGAAGCGATTCAGAAACTGGCGGCCAAGGGCTTGCTGGTCAGCCGCCAGGGCGGTGGCAACTATGTGGTGGAGTCGCTGGGCTCAACCTTCAGTGATCCCCTGTTGCAGTTGTTGGAAAGCAATCCTGAAGCGCAACGTGATTTGCTGGAGTTTCGCCATACGCTGGAAGCTTCCTGCGCTTACTACGCGGCACAGCGGGCCACGGACGTGGACCGCGAGCGGCTGACGGCGGCGTTCGAGGAGCTTCAGGATTGCTATTCACGCCATGAAAATGTGAGTCGGGCTGAGGAGGGCGCGGCGGATGCGCGGTTTCACCTGGCCATCGCCGAAGCCAGTCACAATGCAGTGTTGCTGCATACGATTCGGGGTCTGTTCGATCTGCTCAGGCGCAACGTCGTCACCAACATTGGCGGCATGTACAAACAGCGCAGCGAAACCCGAGACATGCTGATCAGTCAGCATCGGGAGTTGTACCAGGCCATTATGGGCGGGCACGCCGAGCAGGCGCGGGAAGTCTCCAGCCGGCATATTCTGTATGTGCAGGAAGTGTTGGAGGAGGTGCGTCAGGAGGTGCAGCGGGTGGCGCGGGCAGAGCGGCGCAAGGGGATGTAGTCAGTGGGTTCTATAGTGATTGGACCCCTGTGGGAGCGAGCCTGCTCGCGAAAGCGGTCTGTCTGACACATCAAGGTTGCATGTGCCTCCGTCATCGCGAGCAGGCTCGCTCCCACATTGGATCTTCAGCGAACGCATAACCCAGGCGAAAGAATCAGTCTTCCTTGCCCTTGTTGCGTACCGCGCGTTGCAGCTCGCGACCGGCGTCGCGTTCGCGCTCGGTATCACGCTTGTCGTATTCCTTCTTGCCTTTGCCCAGCGCAATTTCGCATTTGATCAAATGCTTGCTCCAGTACAACGACGTGCAGACGCAGGCGTAGCCTTTTTGCTGCACGGACGCGAAGAGCTTTTCCAGCTCGCGCTTGTTGAGCAGCAGCTTGCGCGAACGTGTCGGATCGGCGATCACGTGGGTGCTGGCGGTGGTCAGGGGCGTGATATGGCTGCCCAGCAGCCAGGCCTCGCCGTCCTTGAGCAGCACATAACTGTCGACCAGTTGCGCCTTGCCTGCACGTAAGCTCTTTACTTCCCAGCCGGCCAGGACCATGCCAGCCTCGAAACGTTGTTCGATGAAGTAGTCGTGTCGCGCTTTTTTATTTTGCGCGATGGTCCCTGTGGGGTGTTTCTTCTGTTTAGCCATAGGGGCGGCATTATAGGCAGTTGCGGGCGTGTCGGCTACGGTGAAGCTACGTGCTTGAGCAGGTTGAATGAATCCCGGACAATGCGGCCTCTTTTTCGAACGCTTGGGCGTGATCACGATGTCGACAGACAAGGTTTCTGTCCACGGCAGTTGGGCTAGCCGCTGGGTCTTCATATTCGCCGCAACCGGTTCGGCCGTGGGGCTGGGCAGTATCTGGAAGTTTCCCTACATGGTCGGCGTCTATGGTGGCGGTGCCTTTGTATTGATGTTTCTGGCGTGCATCGCGCTCATCGGCGCGCCGGTGATGCTGGCCGAAACCCTCATCGGTCGTCGCGCCCGACAAAGCCCGGCCAATGCCCTGAAGGTGCTGGCAGTGGAGGCCGGGCACTCGGCCAAGTGGTCGTGGGGCGCGTTTGCCGGAATGATCACGGCGCTGCTGATCCTGTCTTTCTACAGTGTGGTCGGCGGCTGGTCGCTGGACTACATCATCGATATGGGGCGCGGGGACTTTCAGGGGGTGACACCCGATCAGGTCGGCGCTTACTTCGGTGATGTGATCTCCGATCCCTGGCGGCTGACACTTTGGCATACGATTTTCATGCTGCTTTCTGCGGTGGTGATTGCCCGCGGGGTGGTTGCGGGGCTTGAGCGCAGCCTGCGAATCATGATGCCGCTGCTGTTCGTGATGATCCTGGTATTGCTGGGCTACAGCATGACCACCGGGCACTTCATGGAAGGCGTTCACTTCATGTTCGATTTCCAGCCGGAGAAAGTCATGGATGGCCTGCTGCCGGCCATGGGGCATGCGTTTTTCTCCCTGAGCGTGGGGGTGGGCTCGATCATGATCTATGGCGCCTACATGCCCAAGAGCGCCTCGCTGACCAAGACCGTTGTAGGTGTCGCGCTGCTGGATACCTTTGTATCGTTGCTGGCCGGGCTGGCGTTGTTTCCGATTGTCTTCGCCGCCGGCCTGAACCCCAGCGAAGGGCCGGGGCTGATGTTCGTCAGCCTGCCATTCGCTTTCGGCAACATGGCATTTGGTCAATTCATGGGGGTGGTATTTTTTCTCCTGGTGGCCATTGCTGCCTGGAGTTCGGCCATTTCCCTGCTGGAACCCATGGTCGCTTATCTGGTGGAGCGAACCCGGCTCAGTCGCGCCTGGGTGACGTTCTGGCTGGCCTTTACCTGTTGGTTCGTTGGCCTGGGGACGGTGTTTTCCTTCAATATATGGAAGCAAGCGAAGTTTTTCGTGAACGAAGGCGGGATGTTCCATCTCTACCAGTGGGGAGCAACCGGAGGGCTGGATTTCTTCGGCGTGATTGATTTCTTCACATCACGGATCATGCTGCCGCTGGGTGGTTTGTGTTTCGTGGTGTTTGCAGGATGGGTCATGGGGCGTGAGGCGGTGCGTGACGAATTGTCGTTGCGCAGCCCTGTACTGTTTACCTTGAGCCTGTTCTTGATGCGCTATGTAGCGCCCATCGGCATTCTTGTAGTGTTTGCCGCCCAGCTGTGGAAGTGACGCTTACATGACGACACATATTCAACGCTCGGCCTTGCTGCCCTATCCGGCGCAGGCGTTGTACGACCTGGTCAACGATGTGGCAAGTTACCCGCAATTTTTGCCTTGGTGCTCGTCCGCCGAAGTGCTCGAAAGCTCTGAAGCCCATATGCGCGCCAGGCTCAATGTCGCCAAGGGCGGATTGAGCCAGCACTTTGTCACGCGCAACACCCTGGTGCCTGGACAGTCCATTGAAATGAACCTGGAAGAGGGGCCTTTCAATCAGCTCCACGGCGTCTGGGTGTTCAAGGCGCTGGGAGAGAAGGCCTGCAAGATCAGCCTGGATCTGTCGTTCGACTATGCAGGTCCGTTGGTGCGAGCCACGCTGGGGCCGTTGTTCAATCAGGCGGCCAATACCCTGGTCGACGCGTTCTGCCAGCGCGCCAAGCAAAACGCCGAGCTTGCCCGTTGATTGAGCTGGAAGTGGTGTATGCCGGCGTCGATCGTCAGGTCTTGCGCGTATTTTCCGTGCCGGAAGGCACCAGTGTTCGGGCGGCGTTAGAGGCGTCCGGCATTGCTGCTGAGTTTCCGCAACTGGATCTGGCCACTTGCCCGGTGGGGATTTTTGGCAAGGTGGTTGCCGATCCGGATCGCCAGGTGGTGCGGGCGGCTGATCGACTTGAAATTTATCGACCGTTATTGGCAGATCCAAAAGAGATTCGGCGGCTGCGTGCCGCCAAGGCCGCCCAGGCGCGCCAAGCTGATCAATAGTCAGCTCTGAATTGCAGGCAATAAAAAACCCGGTAAGCCGGGTTTTTTATTGAGCAATTTATTGCGGCGAAGTATCCAGTGGTTCTGGCGTCGGGACCGGTACGGTCTCGACGTTGTCCACGTCCTTCTGGATCTGATCGAGCAACGAGCCTGGCTTGACCGGTTTTTCCGGTTTCGGCTGCTCGGCATTCTGGGTTGGGTCGGTCACCGTAGTGCCGCTGTCCTGGCCCATAATGGCCTCGTCGCGGCTCACGCCGGGCATGAAATCGCCAGACAGGCTGACAAGTTGGTCATTGGCGTTGAAGATAACGCTGATGCGTTCCTGTTGGCGTTCACCACCACCTGGTTGCAGGCTGTACAAATAATCCCAGCGATCGGCATGGAACGTGTCGGTCAGCAGAGGGTTACCCATGATAAACCGTACTTGCCGACGGGTCATTCCCGGGCGTAACTGGTCTATCATGTCCTGCGTGACGACATTGCCCTGCTGGATGTCGATTTTGTAAACCCCGGGGAATGAACAACCGGCGAGTGCGAGCAGTCCCACAAAGGTGAAACTGGTTAGCAAGAGCTTGGTGTTTTGCATCGGTGGGCGACTTCCACTATCTTGGCTGGGACAACGTAAACGCCGATCATACCCGCATTAAGAGAAGCTGCGAAGCAGCATCGCGAGAAAGCTGACCATGGTTGAAAATAGCGAACTACGCAAAGCCGGCCTCAAAGTGACCCTGCCACGGGTCAAAATTCTGCAGATGCTCGATTCCGCCGAGCAACGCCACATGAGTGCCGAGGATGTCTACAAGGCGCTTATGGAAGCTGGCGAGGACGTCGGTCTGGCCACGGTTTACCGTGTCCTGACTCAGTTCGAGGCGGCGGGGCTGGTGGCTCGTCACAATTTCGATGGCGGTCATGCGGTCTTTGAATTGGCCGATGGGGAACATCACGACCACATGGTGGACGTGGAAACCCGTGAGGTCGTCGAATTCACTTGTCCGGCAATCGAAAAGCGCCAAAAGGAAATTGCTGAAGAGCATGGCTTCGAGTTGATCGATCACCATCTCGTCTTGCATGTGCGCAAGAGAAAGCCGGTTTAAAGCTGTTGAAACGCAAAAAGGCGACCCCAGGGTCGCCTTTTTGCGTTTGGGCTGTTCAGATTTTTGCCGCGACGACCATTTTTTTCGCGTGAGCCAGGGACTCCTTGGTGAGGTCGATGCCGCCCAGCATCCGTGCCACTTCTTCCACGCGCTCGTTCTTATTCAGCTTGGACACGGCGGTGCGAGTGGCGTCCTCGTCACGCACCTTGTGCACAAATAAATGCTGGTGTCCTTGGGCTGCGACCTGGGGCAGGTGAGTCACTGTCAGCACCTGGCCGCGCTCCCCGAGTCGACGCAGCAACTGGCCGACAATTTCCGCCGTAGGGCCGCCAATACCCACGTCCACTTCGTCGAATACCAGCGTCGGCACACGCGAGGTCTGTGCGGTGATGACCTGGATGGCCAGGCTGATGCGTGACAACTCGCCGCCGGAGGCGACTTTGGCCAGGGCCTTGAGCGGTTGGCCAGGGTTGGCGCTGACCAGCAACTCCACCTGCTCCAGCCCGTTGGGCTGAAGCTCGTCCCCCGCGTTGGGGTGCAGCTCGATGGTGAAGCGCCCGCCGGGCATGCCCAGGCGCTGGATTTCCTGCTCAACGGCACTGGCCAGCCCGGTCGCGGCCTGCTGACGCAGCTCACTGAGCTCCCTGGCTTTTTCCTGATAATGACGGGCATAGGACGCCAGTTCGTCTCCCAGGCGCTCAATGGATTCGTCGTTGGCGTTCAGGGTTTCCAGCTCTTCAAGCAGGCGCTGCTGCAGTTCGGCGACATCGGTTGGCTGGACGCGATGCTTGCGCGCCAGCGTATAAATAGTGTCCAGGCGTTCTTCCAGATATTGCAGGCGCGCCGGGTCGGCGTCGAAATGATCCAGAAACCGGTTCAGTTCCCCGACGGCCTCCTCGACCTGGATCTGTGCGCTCGTGAGCAGATTGGTCGCTTCGCTCAGGGCGCCTACCGAATTGTTGACGCTGGACAGCCGGTTCAGGCTGGCGGTCAGTGCATTGAGCACGTTACCCGAGTCGCTTTCACTGCATTGCTCGACCACTTGCCGGCAAATGCCCAGCAGGGTTTCGGCATTGGTGAGGTTCTTGTGTTCCTGTTCCAGTTCCGCCAGCTCGTTTTCACCCAGGGCCAGGTTCTCCAGCTCTTCGAGCTGATAACTCAACAACTGGTGGCGGGCACGTTGTTCGTCACCGGAGTTGGAGAGGCGATCCAGTTCCTGGCGGGTCTGGCGCCACCGCTGGGCGGCCAGTTGAACCTGGCGGGCCAGGTCGGTGGCGCCGGCGTATTCGTCGAGCAGGCGGCGATGGGTCTCGGTCTTGAGCAGGGACTGGTGTTCATGCTGGCTGTGAATGTCGATCAGCAGCTCGCCCAGGGCCTTGAGGTCGCCGAGGGGGCAGGGCGTACCGTTGATGTAACCCCGGGAGCGACCTTCGGCGGTGATGACCCGGCGCAATATGCACAGGCCGTCGGTATCTAGGTCACGTTCCGCCAGCCAGGCGCTGGCCTCGGGGATGTCGATCAGGTCGAAGGTGGCCAGGATGTCGGCCTTGTCCGCACCGGGGCGTACCACGCCGCTGTCGGCGCGATCGCCCAGCGTCAGGCCCAGGGCGTCGAGCATGATCGATTTGCCGGCACCGGTTTCACCGGTGATCACGCTCATGCCCCGATCGAGTTCGAGGTCGAGGTGTTCGACGATGGCGTAGTTGTGTACGGACAGGTGCACCAGCATAAAGGCCGCTCCCAGGCTTAGGTCTGGTTATTTATACAGTGTTTTGTTTCGGCCTGACAATGCCTTCGCTTAGCTCGATTTGCTTGGGTGGAAGACTTTCTTAGCGCCGGGAGGAATGAATATGCAGGGGTTTTTTGTAAGGTTAATTCGTCGGACCGCCCTTGAAGCTGGAAAACACGGCCCCATATACCGGGGCAGAAGCGCGAGTTGAGCTCGCGGACGAAGTTGAAAGGAGAAATCTATGGCTGACGAACAGACGCAGGACACGCAAAATCTAGACGCCAATCAGGCTCCCCAGGATTCGGGTGACGACCTGGCGGCACGTGTACAAGTGCTCGAAGAGCAACTGGCCGGTGCGCAGGATCAGGCGCTGCGTGTAGCCGCCGACCTGCAGAATGTCCGCCGTCGCGCCGAGCAAGATGTTGAAAAAGCTCATAAATTCGCCCTGGAGCGGTTCGCAGGCGACCTGTTGCCGATCATCGACAGTCTGGAGCGCGGCCTGGAGCTGTCCAATCCGGACGACGAAAACATTCGTCCGATGCGTGAAGGTATCGAGCTGACCCTGAAGATGTTCCAGGACACGCTCAAGCGCTATCAGCTTGAAGCCATTGATCCGCATGGCGAGCCCTTCAATGCCGAGCACCATCAGGCCATGGCGATGCAGGAAAGTGCGGACGTCGAGCCCAACAGCGTATTGAAGGTTTTCCAGAAGGGCTATCTGCTCAACGGTCGCTTGCTGCGCCCGGCCATGGTTGTGGTCAGCAAGACGCCGGCGCCGGTTTCGCCTTCTATTGATGAGCAGGCTTGAAATTTAGCGCAGCGGCCCCATTTAGAAGTCAAGCGTTTAAGTGCTACCGCAGTTAGCCACCACTGCTGCGGCAACAAAATCCAAGTTCCGGGAGAGTTAACATGGGCAAGATTATCGGTATCGACCTGGGGACCACCAACTCGTGCGTCTCCGTGCTGGAAAACGGCAAGGCCAAAGTAATTGAAAACGCTGAGGGCGCGCGTACTACGCCGTCGATCATCGCGTACGCCAACGATGGCGAAATTCTGGTTGGCCAGTCGGCCAAGCGTCAGGCAGTGACCAATCCGCATAACACCCTCTACGCGGTGAAGCGTCTGATCGGTCGCAAGTTCGACGAAGAAGTCGTTCAGAAAGACATCAAGATGGTGCCTTACAAAATCGCCAAGGCTGACAACGGCGACGCCTGGGTTGAAGTGAACGGCCAGAAAATGGCGCCGCCACAGATCTCGGCGGAAATCCTGAAGAAAATGAAGAAAACCGCCGAAGACTATCTCGGCGAAGCGGTGACCGAAGCGGTCATCACTGTTCCGGCCTACTTCAACGACAGCCAGCGTCAGGCGACCAAAGACGCCGGCCGCATCGCGGGCCTGGACGTCAAGCGCATCATCAACGAACCAACCGCGGCCGCTCTGGCTTACGGTATGGACAAGGCCAAGGGCGATCACACCGTGATCGTTTATGACCTGGGTGGTGGTACCTTCGACGTCTCCGTGATCGAGATCGCTGAAGTCGATGGTGAGCACCAGTTCGAAGTACTGGCCACCAACGGTGACACCTTCCTCGGTGGTGAGGACTTCGACATTCGTCTGATCGACTACCTCGTCGACGAATTCAAGAAAGAAAGCGGCATGAACCTCAAGGGTGACCCGCTGGCCATGCAGCGTCTGAAAGAAGCTGCCGAAAAAGCCAAGATCGAGCTGTCCTCGAGCCAGTCGACCGACGTGAACCTGCCGTACATCACTGCAGATGCCACGGGGCCGAAGCACCTGAACGTGAAAATCTCCCGCGCCAAGCTCGAAGCGCTGGTGGAAGACCTGGTTCAGCGCACCATCGAACCTTGCCGCATTGCAATGAAAGACGCCGGTATCGACGTTGGCTCGATCAACGACGTGATCCTGGTCGGCGGCCAGACCCGTATGCCGCTGGTTCAGAAGCTGGTAACCGATTTCTTCGGTAAAGAAGCGCGTAAAGACGTGAACCCGGACGAAGCCGTTGCCATGGGTGCCGCCATCCAGGGTGCTGTTCTGGCCGGTGACGTGAAAGACGTTCTGCTGCTCGACGTCAGCCCGCTGACCCTGGGTATCGAAACCATGGGTGGCGTGATGACTGCGCTGATCGAGAAAAACACTACGATTCCTACCAAGAAATCCCAAGTGTTCTCGACCGCCGATGACAACCAGAACGCCGTGACCATTCACGTGCTGCAGGGTGAGCGCAAGCAAGCCGCGCAGAACAAGTCCCTGGGCAAGTTCGACCTGGCCGAGATTCCGCCAGCTCCACGTGGCGTGCCACAAATCGAAGTGACCTTCGACATCGACGCCAACGGCATCCTGCACGTTGGTGCGAAAGACAAGGCCACCGGCAAGACCCAGTCGATCGTGATCAAGGCCAACTCCGGTCTGTCCGAGGAAGAAATTCAGCAGATGGTTCGCGATGCTGAAGTCAACGCCGAAGAAGACCGCAAGTTCGAAGAGCTGGCCAGTGCCCGCAACCAGGGTGATGCCCTGGTGCACTCGACTCGCAAGATGGTCGCTGATGCTGGCGATAAAGTGACCGCTGAAGAGAAAACTGCCATCGAGGCAGCTGTGGTTGCTCTTGAAGCGGCTGTCAAAGGTGACGACAAGGCGGCCATCGAGGCGAAGATCGAAGAACTGTCCAAGGTCTCCGCTCCAGTGGCTCAGAAGATGTACGCCGAGCAGGCTCAGCCGGCTGAAGGCGCAGCGCAGCAAGGCGAGTCGGCCGAAAAAGCCGATGATGTCGTTGATGCCGAGTTCGAAGAAGTGAAAGACCACAAGTAATCGCTTGTTGGTCGGCCGGTTGACTGCATTTGTGCGGTGACTGGTAGGATGTCGCCGCGCGGGAGCTTGCTCCCGCGTTGGCGTGTCTGGAGTCAGTGAATTTTTACAGCATGCGACAGCGTTCGGATGCTGGCGGTGTGATCGGGAATGCTCCTGCTTTCCGAGCGAGAGACGCCGCGTTTTGGCCGGTTCCCTGGCTGAAAGATGTGGGTTTGTACGAATCGTCGCTCAGCCACTTTTCGTACAGGGCCCAAGACCAGGATCGTTGAATTGACGTGAGTTGGGTCCGGGCCTGTATTGGGGCTCAACGAGTTTGGCAAGGTTCAGGAGAGGTTTGCCGGACGTCCTATAAGAGTGCAAAGACTAATGGCAAAGCGTGACTATTACGAAGTATTGGGTGTCGAGCGTGGTTCAAGCGACGCGGACCTGAAAAAGGCCTACCGTCGTCTGGCAATGAAGCACCACCCGGACCGTAATCCCGACGACAAAGCGTCGGAAGAGTTGTTCAAGGAAGCCAATGAGGCTTACGAAGTACTGTCCGATTCCAGCAAGCGTGCGGCTTACGACCAGTACGGTCATGCCGGTGTCGACCCGAGCATGGGCGGCGGCGGTGCCGGTTTTGGCGGGCAGAACTTCTCCGATATTTTTGGCGACGTGTTCAGCGACTTCTTCGGTGGCGGTCGCGGTGGTGCTCGTGGCGGCGCCCAGCGCGGCAGCGATTTGCGCTACACGCTGGAGTTGAACCTGGAAGAGGCGGTGCGCGGTACCACCGTCAACATCCGCGTTCCCACGCTGGTCAATTGCAAGCCGTGTGACGGTTCGGGCGCCAAGAAGGGCTCCTCGCCCGTCACCTGTCCGACTTGCGGCGGCATCGGTCAGGTGCGCATGCAACAGGGTTTCTTCTCTGTGCAGCAGACCTGTCCGCGTTGCCATGGCCAGGGCAAGATCATTTCCGATCCGTGCGATTCCTGCCACGGCGAAGGGCGCGTCGAAGAGTACAAGACGCTGTCGGTGAAAGTGCCGGCCGGTGTCGATACCGGTGACCGCATCCGTTTGTCTGGCGAAGGCGAGGCGGGTGCCCAGGGCGGTCCGACTGGCGACCTGTACGTGGTCATCAACGTGCGTGAGCACGCGATCTTCCAGCGCGACGGCAAGCATCTGTTCTGCGAAGTGCCGATCAGTTTCGTCGATGCGGCCTTGGGCGGTGAGCTTGAGATCCCGACCCTCGATGGTCGCGTGAAGCTGAAAATCCCCGAGGGCACGCAAACCGGCAAGCAGTTCCGGATTCGCGGCAAGGGTGTTGCGCCGGTGCGTGGCGGCGGTGCGGGTGACCTGATGTGCCGTGTTGCGGTGGAGACTCCGGTCAATCTGAGTCGGCGTCAGCGCGAATTGCTGGAAGAGTTCCGCAGCTCGCTGGCGGACGATAACAGCCATTCCCCGAAAACCACCGGTTGGTTCGAAGGCGTGAAGCGCTTCTTCGGCGATCTGTAAGGAGCTCGCATGCGACGTATAGCTGTGATGGGCGCTGCCGGGCGCATGGGCAAGGCGTTGGTCGAGGCGGTGCAGCAGCGCTCGCCGCTCTCGGGCCTGACAGCTGCTATCGTCCGGCCCGACAGTACGCTGGTCGGTGCTGATGCGGGCGAGTTGGCCTCCCTGGGGCGTATCGGGGTGCCGATGTCCGGTGGCCTGGAAAAGGTCTTGGATGAGTTCGATGTCCTGATCGATTTCACCCTGCCGCAAGTGATGCTGAAAAATCTGGCCATTTGCCGCAAGCATGGCAAGGCCATGGTCATTGGCACGACCGGGCTGGATGCTGCGCAAAAGCAGTTACTGGCCGAGGCTGGCAACGATATTCCGATCGTTTTTGCGGCGAACTTCAGCGTGGGTGTGAATCTGTCGTTGAAGCTGCTGGAGATGACGGCTCGGGTTCTGGGTGACGATGCGGATATCGAAATCATCGAGGCTCACCACCGGCACAAGATCGACGCGCCTTCGGGCACGGCCCTGCGCATGGGCGAAGTGATTGCCGATACCTTGGGTCGCGATCTGCAGAAGGTGGCCGTCTACGGACGCGAAGGGCATACCGGTGCCCGTGAGCGCGACACCATCGGTTTCGCCACGGTTCGTGGTGGGGATGTGGTGGGGGATCACACCGTGCTGTTCGCCACAGAGGGCGAGCGTCTGGAGATCACTCACAAGGCGTCAAGCCGCATGACCTTCGCCAAGGGTGCGGTGCGTGCCGCGTTGTGGCTGGATGGCCGCCCGGCTGGTCTGTACGACATGCAGGATGTTCTCGACCTGCGTTGATGTTGCGGTGTGCTGTCTGGCAAACCTTTTGCCAGACGCAGCGCCAGAAAGCGGGGTTCAGGTTATACTGAGCCCCGTTTTACACCGCCTCGCGACGACCTGTCGCATTCCCCTGCCTTTAAGGCTCATTAGCGGTGGACCCAAAAAGCCTTTTTCTGTAAGCTACAGCTTTAGTGTGTCCACTAAAAGCGCGCAGAATAATTCAGTGAACAAGCGGGGTGACGTGTCCATACGTCACTCCGCTTTTTTACAACCTGCGATCGCCCTTTCAGGCTTTATTTACGGGAGGTCTTCTTGACTAAGCCAGCCATACTCGCCCTTGCTGATGGCAGCATTTTTCGCGGCGAAGCCATTGGAGCCGACGGCCAGACCGTTGGTGAGGTGGTGTTTAACACCGCAATGACCGGCTATCAGGAAATTCTTACCGATCCTTCCTACGCCCAGCAAATCGTTACTTTGACTTACCCGCACATCGGCAACACCGGCACCACGCCGCAAGATGCCGAGTCCGATCGTGTCTGGTCCGCCGGCCTGGTCATCCGTGATCTGCCGCTGGTAGCGAGCAACTGGCGTAACACCATGTCCCTGTCCGACTACCTGAAAGCCAACAACGTTGTGGCAATCGCCGGTATCGACACCCGTCGCCTGACCCGCATCCTTCGTGAGAAGGGCGCGCAGAACGGCTGCATCATGGCTGGTGACAACATCACTGAAGAAGCCGCCATCGCCGCTGCCCAGGGCTTCCCTGGCCTTAAAGGCATGGATCTGGCGAAAGTCGTCAGCACCAAGAAGCAGTATGAGTGGCGCTCCACGGTCTGGGACTTGAAAACCGACAGCCACGCGACGATCGAGGCTTCCGAGCTGCCGTACCACGTGGTTGCGTACGACTACGGCGTCAAGCTGAACATCCTGCGCATGCTCGTGGAGCGTGGTTGCCGCGTGACCGTGGTGCCGGCGCAAACTCCGGCGGCAGATGTCCTGGCCCTCAATCCTGACGGCGTGTTCCTGTCCAACGGCCCGGGTGATCCCGAGCCTTGCGACTACGCGATCCAGGCGATCAAGGACGTGCTGGAAACCGAGATCCCGGTGTTCGGCATCTGCCTCGGTCATCAGTTGCTGGCCCTCGCTTCGGGCGCCAAGACCTTGAAAATGGGGCACGGCCACCACGGCGCCAACCACCCGGTCCAGGACCTGGATACTGGCGTGGTGATGATCACCAGCCAGAACCACGGCTTTGCGGTGGATGAGGCGACCCTGCCGGCAAACGTGCGGGCGATCCACAAGTCGCTGTTCGACGGCACGCTGCAAGGCATCGAGCGTACCGACAAGAGCGCATTCAGCTTCCAGGGCCACCCTGAAGCGAGCCCTGGCCCGAACGATGTAGCGCCGCTGTTCGATCGCTTCATCACCGAGATGGCCAAGCGACGCTGACCGCGTGAAGCCTGAGGGCGGCCCCGAAACCGGTGGTCCCCTTGGGCGCTGCAAAGATTGTTCGACGGCCTAGCCGACTGACCTGCGGATTTGAGTGACAAACCCATGCCAAAACGTACAGACATAAAAAGCATCCTGATTCTCGGCGCTGGCCCGATCGTGATCGGCCAGGCCTGCGAATTCGACTACTCCGGCGCCCAGGCCTGTAAAGCCCTGCGCGAAGAGGGCTATCGCGTCATCCTGGTGAACTCCAACCCGGCCACCATCATGACCGACCCGGCCATGGCCGACGCCACCTACATCGAGCCGATCAAGTGGCAGACCGTTGCCAAGATCATCGAAAAGGAGCGCCCGGACGCACTGCTGCCGACCATGGGCGGCCAGACTGCATTGAACTGCGCCCTGGACCTGGAACGTGAAGGCGTCCTGGAGAAGTTCGGTGTGGAAATGATCGGCGCCAACGCCGACACCATCGACAAGGCCGAAGACCGTTCGCGCTTCGACAAGGCGATGAAATCCATCGGCCTGGACTGCCCACGCTCGGGCATCGCCCACAGCATGGAAGAAGCCAACGCCGTCCTGGAGCGCCTCGGCTTCCCGTGCATCATCCGTCCGTCCTTCACCATGGGCGGCACCGGTGGCGGCATCGCTTACAACCGTGAAGAGTTCGAAGAAATCTGTGCCCGTGGTCTGGATCTGTCGCCGACCAAAGAGCTGCTGATCGACGAATCCCTGATCGGCTGGAAAGAATATGAAATGGAAGTTGTCCGCGACAAAAAGGACAACTGCATCATCGTCTGCTCCATCGAAAACTTCGACCCGATGGGCGTGCACACCGGTGACTCCATCACCGTCGCACCCGCCCAGACGCTGACTGACAAGGAATACCAGATCCTGCGGAACGCCTCCCTGGCGGTACTGCGCGAGATCGGCGTGGAAACCGGCGGCTCCAACGTCCAGTTCGGCATCTGCCCGAACACCGGTCGCATGGTGGTCATCGAGATGAACCCGCGGGTATCCCGTTCCTCGGCCCTGGCCTCGAAAGCCACCGGCTTCCCGATCGCCAAGGTCGCGGCCAAACTGGCTGTGGGTTACACCCTGGACGAACTGTCGAACGACATCACCGGTGGCAAGACCCCGGCGTCTTTCGAGCCGTCCATCGACTACGTCGTCACCAAGCTGCCACGTTTCGCCTTCGAGAAATTCGCCAAGGCCGACGCCCGCCTGACCACTCAGATGAAGTCGGTCGGTGAAGTCATGGCCATCGGCCGGACCTTCCAGGAATCCCTGCAGAAAGCCCTTCGCGGTCTGGAAGTAGGTGTTTGCGGCCTCGATCCGAAGCTGGACCTGAGCCACCCGGACGCCATGAGCGAGCTCAAGCGTGAGCTGACCGTGCCGGGCGCCGAGCGGATCTGGTACGTGGCGGACGCCTTCCGTGCCGGCATGACCGTCGAGCAGATCTTCGGCATGAACATGATCGACCCTTGGTTCCTGGTGCAGATCGAAGATCTGATCAAGGAAGAAGAGAAGGTCAAGACCCTGGGCATGTCCAGCATTGACCACGACACGATGTTCCGCCTCAAGCGCAAGGGCTTCTCCGACATGCGCCTGGCAAAACTGCTGGGTGTGACCGAGAAGAGCCTGCGCAGTCATCGCCACAAGCTTGAAGTGTTCCCGGTCTACAAGCGCGTGGACACTTGCGCCGCCGAATTCGCCACCGACACTGCTTACCTGTACTCCACGTACGAGGAAGAGTGTGAAGCCGCGCCGTCGACGCGTGACAAGATCATGATCCTGGGTGGCGGTCCTAACCGGATCGGCCAGGGCATCGAGTTCGACTACTGCTGCGTGCACGCGGCACTGGCCCTGCGCGACGACGGGTACGAGACCATCATGGTCAACTGCAACCCGGAAACCGTGTCCACCGACTACGACACCTCTGATCGCCTGTATTTCGAACCAGTGACCCTGGAAGACGTGCTGGAAATCGTCCGTGTCGAGAAGCCAAAAGGCGTGATCGTCCAGTACGGTGGCCAGACCCCTCTGAAACTGGCACGTGCCCTTGAAGCGGCCGGTGTGCCGATCATCGGGACCAGTCCGGATGCCATCGACCGTGCCGAAGACCGTGAGCGCTTCCAACAGATGGTTGAGCGTCTGAACCTGCGTCAGCCACCTAACGCTACCGTGCGCAGCGAAGACGAAGCGATTCGCGCCGCCGCCAAGATCGGTTACCCGCTGGTGGTGCGGCCGTCCTATGTGCTGGGCGGTCGGGCGATGGAAATCGTTTACCAGGAAGACGAACTCAAGCGCTACCTGCGCGAAGCGGTTCAGGTGTCCAACGACAGCCCGGTGCTGCTGGACCACTTCCTCAACTGCGCCATCGAAATGGACGTGGATGCGGTCTGTGACGGCAAGGACGTGGTGATCGGCGCGATCATGCAGCACATCGAGCAGGCCGGTGTTCACTCCGGTGACTCCGCTTGTTCGCTGCCGCCTTATTCGTTGCCGGCCCACATCCAGGACGAAATGCGCGAGCAGGTCAAGAAAATGGCCCTGGAGCTGGGCGTGGTCGGCCTGATGAACGTGCAACTGGCCCTGCAGGGCGAGGACATCTACGTCATCGAAGTCAACCCGCGCGCGTCCCGTACCGTACCGTTCGTCTCCAAGTGCATCGGTGTGTCCCTGGCGATGATCGCTGCACGGGTCATGGCCGGTAAGACCCTGAAAGAGCTGAACTTCACCAAGGAAATCATTCCGAACTTCTACAGCGTCAAAGAAGCGGTGTTCCCGTTCGCCAAGTTCCCTGGTGTGGACCCGATCCTCGGCCCTGAAATGAAGTCCACCGGCGAAGTCATGGGCGTGGGCGATACCTTCGGCGAAGCTTTTGCCAAGGCCCAGATGGGCGCCAGCGAAGTTCTGCCAACTGGCGGCACGGCGTTCATCAGCGTGCGTGATGACGACAAGCCGCTGGTTGCAGGCGTGGCCCGTGATCTGATCAACTTGGGCTTCGAAGTGGTCGCCACTGCCGGTACCGCCAAGCTGATCGAGGCGGCTGGCTTGAAGGTGCGCCGCGTGAACAAGGTGACCGAGGGGCGTCCGCACGTGGTCGACATGATCAAGAATGACGAAGTCACGCTGATCATCAACACCACCGAAGGTCGCCAGTCGATCGCCGATTCGTATTCCATTCGTCGCAACGCGCTGCAGCACAAGATCTACTGCACCACGACCATTGCTGCGGGCGAAGCTATCTGCGAAGCGCTCAAGTTCGGTCCCGAGAAGACCGTGCGTCGCTTGCAGGATCTACATGCAGGATTGAAGGCATGAGCATAACCAAGTACCCGATGACGGTTCAGGGCGCGAAGGCCCTGGAAGAAGAACACGCTTTCCTGACCAAGGTCGAGCGTCCGCGCTTGAGCCAGGCGATTGGCGAAGCGCGTGAGCTGGGCGATCTCAAGGAAAACGCCGAATACCACGCTGCCCGCGAGGAGCAGGGTATGGTCGAGGCGCGAGTCCGTGATATCGAAGGTCGCATGCAGAATGCCGTGATCATCGATGTCACGACGATCCCGCACACTGGCAAGGTCATTTTCGGCACCACAGTGGAAATCGCCAACGTTGAGACTGATGAAAGCGTCACTTACCAGATCGTTGGTGAGGACGAGGCGGACATCAAGCTTGGCAAGATTTCCGTCGGCTCCCCCATTGCTCGTGCCTTGATTGCCAAGGAAGAGGGCGATGTAGTGGTTGTGAAGACGCCGGGTGGTGTCATCGAGTATGAGATTGTCGAAGTCCGTCACATCTGAGCGAAGGCGTCCGCTGCGAGCCGGCGCCATGATCTGGCAGCTCACCCAGATGTTGTGGGTGGGCGGCGTCTGGTTGTTGCACGTCGGTTTGCTGCCGGTGCTGGGTCGAATCGGCCTGGCACCGCTGCTCATCGATGAAATCGCAGCTATGCTGACGTCGCTTCTGGTGGGTTTTTCCTCGGCATGCGTAGTGTTTCAGGCTTTGGTGCTGGTTCAGGCCGAGGGGCTTGACAGTCTATGGCGCGACATTCGTGGGCAGTTGCTGCTCATGTCGTTGTATGCGTGCGGGATGTTTCTTGCTGTACGTCTCGGCTGGCCGGATGCGAGCCTGTGGCAGGTATTCAGCTACCTGGTGCTGGGTTTTTCCGGGTTGGTGCTGGTGTTGCAACCGGTACCCGGATGGAGCAGCAGGGTGCGCGAAGCACACCCTTGACCCTTTGGCATTACTTGAAGCGGTGAACGTTCGACAGTTGCTTGTTGACGCTGAAATTCTTGCGATAAATCAGTGCCATCTTGCCGATGACCTGCACCAGGTCTGCCTTGCCGGTCTTGCACAGTTCGGCAACGGCAGCCAGGCGGGCTTCGCGATCGAGAATATTGAGCTTGATCTTGATAAGCTCATGATCGCCCAAGGCGCGTTCCAGTTCAGCTAGAACACCTTCAGTCAAACCGTTGTCAGCCACAGTCAAAACCGGTTTCAGATGGTGGCCAATGGATTTGTATTGTTTCTTCTGCTCTTGAGTGAGCGGCATAATCTGACCCCTGCGTCTGATCTTGTAAAAAGCGGCGGCCAGTTTACCCGAGCGAGTCCGGGACCGCCCAGTTAATCACGACCCGTTTTATTTTTTAGAGGTGGCCCGTGGCCCGTTCCAAGACTAGCCAGAACTGGCTCAGAGAGCATTTCAACGATCCGTACGTCAAAATGGCGCAAAAAGACGGCTATCGTTCTCGTGCCAGCTATAAATTGCTCGAAATCCAGGAAAAGGATCGTCTGATCCGTCCTGGCATGACCGTGATCGACCTTGGCGCCGCGCCGGGGGGATGGTCTCAGGTGACCAGTCGTCTGATCGGCGGTCAGGGGCGATTGATTGCTTCCGACATCCTGGAAATGGACAGCATCCCCGACGTGACCTTCATCCAGGGCGATTTCACCGAAGACGCCGTGCTGGCGCAGATTCTGGAGGCTGTCGGAAATACGCAGGTTGACCTTGTGATTTCCGATATGGCCCCCAATATGAGTGGATTGGCGGCTGTCGACATGCCTCGAGCAATGTTCCTCAGCGAGCTGGCCCTGGATCTTGCCGGGCGGGTGTTGCGCCCAGGTGGTGATTTTTTGATCAAGGTCTTCCAGGGTGAAGGTTTTGATGAATACCACAAGGGGATGCGCAAGCTGTTCGACAAAGTGCAGATGCGCAAGCCATTGTCGTCGCGCGATCGCTCTCGTGAGCAGTATCTGCTGGCGCGGGGCTTCCGGGGAATTGAAGGCGCAGCCAGTGATGAGCGTCTTTGATAAAGGCCGATAGTTTTTTTGTCTCGCCTTGCAAGAGCCGTGTTACGAAAATTACGCGGTCAGAGTTTCACAAAGGGTTACAGACGGCGCCTGCCAGAGTCGTAGGTAATGTAGTAAGTTAGGCCGGTGAATATCATGCGAAGCGCGCGCCAGTAGCGGAGCTTGCTTCAGAGGGTAGTTAATTGAACGATATGGCAAAGAATCTGATCCTGTGGTTGATCATCGCCGCTGTCCTTGTGACCGTGATGAACAACTTCTCCAGCCCTAACGAGCCGCAGACCCTCAACTATTCCGACTTCATCCAGCAAGTCAAGGATGGCAAGGTCGAGCGCGTTGCCGTCGATGGTTATGTGATTACCGGCAAGCGCACCGATGGCGACAGCTTCAAGACCATTCGTCCGGCGATTCAGGACAACGGCCTGATCGGCGACCTGGTGGACAATCATGTCGTGGTCGAAGGCAAGCAGCCTGAGCAGCAGAGCATCTGGACCCAGCTTCTGGTGGCCAGCTTCCCGATCCTGGTGATCATCGCGGTGTTCATGTTCTTCATGCGCCAGATGCAGGGCGGTGCCGGTGGCAAGGGTGGGCCGATGAGTTTCGGCAAAAGCAAGGCCCGACTGCTCTCCGAAGACCAGGTGAAAACCACCCTGGCCGACGTCGCCGGGTGCGATGAGGCCAAGGAAGAGGTCGGCGAGCTGGTTGAATTCCTGCGTGATCCGGGCAAGTTCCAGCGCCTGGGCGGCCGTATCCCACGCGGCGTGCTGATGGTTGGTCCTCCGGGTACCGGTAAAACCTTGCTGGCCAAGGCGATTGCCGGCGAAGCCAAAGTGCCGTTCTTCACGATTTCCGGTTCCGACTTCGTGGAAATGTTCGTCGGTGTGGGCGCCAGTCGTGTGCGTGACATGTTCGAACAGGCCAAGAAACACGCGCCTTGCATCATCTTCATCGACGAAATCGACGCTGTCGGTCGCCATCGTGGCGCCGGCATGGGTGGTGGTCACGACGAGCGCGAGCAGACCCTCAACCAGTTGCTGGTCGAGATGGACGGTTTCGAAATGAATGACGGCATCATCGTGATTGCCGCCACCAACCGTCCGGACGTGCTCGATCCTGCGCTGTTGCGTCCAGGCCGTTTCGACCGTCAGGTCGTGGTGGGGCTGCCGGACATTCGTGGTCGCGAACAGATCCTCAAGGTTCATATGCGCAAGGTGCCGATGGGTGACGACGTCGCTCCGGCAGTGATCGCTCGTGGTACACCGGGTTTTTCCGGTGCCGACCTTGCGAACCTGGTCAACGAGGCGTCGCTGTTCGCTGCTCGTACCGGCAAGCGTGTCGTTGAGATGAAAGAGTTCGAACTGGCCAAAGACAAGATCATGATGGGCGCGGAGCGCAAATCCATGGTCATGTCCGAGAAAGAAAAGCAGAACACGGCGTATCACGAGGCGGGTCACGCGATCGTTGGTCGTGTGGTGCCCGAGCATGACCCGGTCTACAAGGTCTCGATCATCCCGCGCGGTCGTGCCTTGGGTGTGACCATGTTCCTGCCAGAAGAAGATCGTTACAGCCTGTCCAAGCGTGCGCTGATCAGCCAGATCTGTTCGCTCTACGGCGGCCGTATTGCCGAAGAAATGACACTGGGCTTTGACGGTGTAACCACCGGCGCGTCCAACGACATCATGCGTGCCAGCCAGATCGCCCGGAACATGGTCACCAAGTGGGGCCTGTCCGAAAAACTGGGCCCACTGATGTACGCCGAAGAAGAGGGTGAAGTGTTCCTCGGTCGTGGTGGCGGTGGCCAGCACGCAAGCTTCTCTGGCGAGACGGCAAAGCTGATCGACTCTGAAGTACGCAGCATCATCGACCAGTGCTATGGCACCGCCAAGCAGATCCTCACGGATAACCGTGACAAGCTCGACGCCATGGCTGATGCCCTGATGAAGTATGAAACCATTGATGCCGAGCAGATCGACGACATCATGGCAGGTCGCGAGCCTCGCGAGCCTCGTGACTGGTCGGGCGGCGGCACCGGTACGTCCGGTACGCCTCCGGCGGTACAGGGCGAGCGTCCGGAGACACCGATTGGCGGTCCGGCTGCTGACGTTTAAGGCTTGAAATGACTTCTGTTCAGTCCTCAACCCGGTTGCCTTGCGGCAACCGGGTTCTTGATTTGTCCCATGTCCATGTCATGGGCATTCTCAATGTCACTCCCGATTCCTTTTCCGATGGCGGTCGATTCAGTCAGCTTGATGCTGCGTTGCGGCATGCCGAGGCGATGGTCGTCGCCGGCGCAACGCTGATCGATGTCGGCGGTGAGTCGACCCGGCCAGGCGCGCGGGCAGTCTCGCCCACCGAAGAGCTGGAGCGGGTGGCGCCGATTGTCGAGCGCATTCATCGCGAACTTGATGTCATCATCTCGGTGGATACATCCACGCCCGCGGTCATGCGTGAGACTGCACGGCTTGGAGCGGGGTTGATCAACGACGTTCGCTCCTTGCAGCGCGATGGTGCCCTGGATGCCGCAGCGGCTACGGGGTTGCCGGTGTGTCTGATGCATATGCTGGGCGAGCCCGGAACGATGCAGGACGACCCGCACTATCATGATGTGACCAGGGAAGTCGGAGAGTTTTTGGTAGAGCGCCTGGATCAATGTGCCGCCGCAGGTATTCCTGCGCAGCGGATCATTCTTGATCCCGGGTTCGGCTTTGCCAAGACGCTGGCTCACAATCTGAGCCTGTTCAAACATATGGAAGCCTTGCATACCCTGGGGCGGCCCCTGTTGGTCGGGGTTTCGCGAAAGAGCATGATAGGCAATGCCCTGGGTCGTCCCGTGGGGGAGCGCCTGTACGGCGGTCTTGCGCTGGCGGCCCTGGCTATTACAAAAGGCGCACGCATATTGCGGGTGCATGATGTGGCCGAAACGATGGATGTTGTGCGGATGATCGCAGCAGTGGATTCAGCCGAATAAGAATGACGGAGCACTTATGAGCAAGAAATACTTTGGCACCGACGGTATTCGTGGTCGGGTCGGCGAATACCCCATTACCCCTGATTTCATGCTCAAGCTCGGCTGGGCTGCCGGTATGGCATTCCGCAAGATGGGCGCCTGCAAAGTGCTGGTTGGCAAGGACACGCGAATTTCCGGCTACATGTTCGAATCGGCGCTCGAGGCTGGCCTGACTTCGGCGGGCGCCGATGTGATGCTGCTCGGCCCGATGCCGACGCCGGCCATTGCCTACCTGACGCGTACGTTCCAGGCCCAGGCAGGCATCGTGATCAGTGCTTCACACAACCCGCATGATGACAACGGCATCAAGTTCTTCTCCGGCCAGGGTACCAAGCTGCCGGATGATATCGAGCTGATGATCGAAGAGCTGCTGGACGCGCCGATGACTGTGGTTGAGTCGAGCAAGATCGGTAAAGTGTCGCGGATCAACGATGCGTCAGGTCGTTATATCGAGTTCTGCAAAGGCAGCGTGCCCACCGGTACGAGCTTTTCGGGTCTGAAAATCGTCGTCGATTGTGCTCATGGTGCGACCTATAAAGTCGCGCCAAGCGTATTTCGCGAATTGGGAGCGGAGGTTGTCGTGCTCTCCGCCCAGCCTAACGGGCTGAACATCAACCACAACTGCGGCTCCACTCATACCGAGGCGCTGCAAGCGGCCGTGCTGGCCGAGCAGGCTGACCTCGGGATTGCCTTTGATGGTGACGGTGACCGGGTTCTGATGGTCGATCACACCGGCACTGTCGTCGATGGTGATGAGCTGCTGTTCGTCATTGCTCGCGATCTGCACGGGCGCGGCAAGCTGCAGGGCGGCGTGGTGGGGACGTTGATGAGCAATCTCGGGCTCGAGTTGGCCCTGGCGGACCTGGATATTCCCTTCGTGCGGGCCAATGTCGGTGATCGCTATGTGATCTCGGAGCTGCTGGAGCGCAATTGGGTGATCGGGGGCGAGAACTCCGGGCATATCGTTTGTTTTGACCACACCACCACTGGCGATGCGATTATTGCTGCCTTGCAAGTACTGATGGCACTCAAGGCGCGCAATGAAGGGCTTGCGCAGTCGCGTCAGGCGTTGCGCAAATGCCCGCAGGTGCTGATTAATGTGCGTTTCGGCGGTGGTGCGAACCCTCTTGAGCATGCGACGGTCAAGCAAGCCAGCGAGCGCGTAACGCAGGCTATGGCCGGGCGTGGGCGCGTGCTATTGCGCAAGTCTGGTACCGAGCCGTTGGTGCGGGTCATGGTCGAAGGCGAGGATGAAGCACAGGTCCGCGGTTATGCCGAAGAGCTGGCGAAGCTTGTTAGTGAAGTTTCTGCCTGAATTCGGCTTGCCAGTCATCAATCGGTTGGGTAACATCTGCGCCCACTTTGACCGACGAGGTACAGCATGCGTCGCCCTATGGTAGCTGGTAACTGGAAGATGCACGGTACCCGCGCCAGCGTCGCTGAGCTGATCAAAGGCCTTCGTCATCTGGCCTTGTCAAGCGGTGTTGACGTCGCGGTATTCCCGCCTTGCCTGTATATCAATCAAGTGGTTGATGGTTTGAAAGGCAAGTCGATTGCGGTTGGTGCGCAGAATTCCGCGGTGGAATCCATGCAGGGCGCGTTGACCGGTGAAATTGCGCCGAGTCAGCTGGTGGATGCAGGTTGTTCCCTGGTTTTGGTCGGGCATTCCGAGCGCCGCATGATCATGGGCGAGCAGGACAAGACCTTGATCCGCAAGTTTGCTGCGGCCCAGGCCTGCGGTCTGACTCCGGTGTTGTGCATAGGGGAAACCCTTGTGCAGCGTGAAGCCGGCAAGACCCTTGAAGTTGTCGAGCGTCAGCTGGGCAGCATCATCGAGGAGCTGGGTGTCGGTGCTTTTGCAAAGGCGGTCATTGCTTACGAGCCGGTCTGGGCCATTGGCACCGGACTGACTGCTTCGCCGCAACAGGCGCAGGATGTGCACGCCGCCATCCGCGCGCAGTTGGCGGCAGAGAATTCTGAAGTGGCACGAGGTGTGCGGCTTCTATACGGCGGCAGCGTGAAGGCGGCCAATGCGGTCGAACTGTTCGGCATGCCGGATATCGATGGGGGGCTCATTGGTGGAGCGTCCCTGAATGCAGATGAGTTCGGTGCGATCTGTCGCGCCGCGGGAAACTGAAAAAATGCTGGAAACAGTCGTAGTCGTTTTTCATCTGCTGGGTGCATTGGGTGTAGTTGCCCTGGTATTGCTGCAGCAGGGTAAAGGTGCGGATGCTGGTGCGTCTTTCGGTGCAGGTGCTTCAAATACTGTGTTCGGAAGCCAAGGTTCCTCTACCTTTCTTAGTAAGTTTACTGCTATACTTGCCGCCGGTTTCTTCATAACCAGCTTGGGGTTAGGTTACTTTGCTAAAGAGAAGGCTCAAGAGCTGACTCAAGTAGGTTTGCCAAACCCAGCAGTGTTGGAAGTACCAAAGCAACAACCGGCTTCTGATGATGTACCGGTGCTTCAAGAGCAACAGTCGGCCAATCCGGCGACTGACGTGCCTCCAGCTCAAGAGCAGAAGTAAGAAGGTTTCAAACGCTGTATTGCCGAGGTGGTGGAATTGGTAGACACGCAACCTTGAGGTGGTTGTGCCCATAGGGTGTAGGGGTTCGAGTCCCCTTCTCGGTACCAATTATCAGGAGAGCCCGCGATTGCGGGCTTTCTTGTAGGTGGAAGGGTTACATTGACCCTGTAAGGGATCGGTCGTATACTTCCGCCCCAGCTTTGTCGCGGGATGGAGCAGTCTGGTAGCTCGTCGGGCTCATAACCCGAAGGTCGTCGGTTCAAATCCGGCTCCCGCAACCAGTTTCAGGGGCCCCTTCCAAGGGGCTTTTTGTTAGCTGGACACTTTATAACGCCGCTGTTCAACGGCGTTTCAGGGATGGGCTATTCGCCCATTTTTTTTTATTTGCACAGCATGCACAAACATGCACGAGGGGGTTCAGGTGTCGAGCAAGCTAGAACAGTTGCAGGCCTTGTTGGCCCCGGTGGTCGTGGCCCTTGGCTATGAATGCTGGGGTATTGAGTTTTCGGCTCAAGGTCGCCACTCACTGTTGCGCGTTTATATCGATAAGGAAGGCGGCGTATTGGTGGATGACTGCGCCATCGTCAGCCGTCAGATCAGCGGTGTATTGGATGTCGAAGATCCAATCACTTCCGAATACACCCTTGAAGTTTCCTCGCCTGGCATGGAACGCCCTCTGTTCACCCTTGAACAGTTCGCTTCGTTTGCCGGTGAACAAGTGAAGATCAAGCTGCGCTCGCCCTTCGAGGGTCGACGCAACTTTCAAGGCCTTCTGCGCGGTGTAGAAGAGCAGGATGTCGTGGTGCAGGTAGAAGACCATGAGTTCCTGTTGCCGATCGATATGATCGACAAGGCCAACATTATTCCCAGTTTTGACTGATACGTGCCAGATACTGCGGATCCCGCGGATCCAATGGCTTGCGAAAGGCGAGGCGTACGATGAGCAAAGAAGTACTGCTGGTTGTTGAGTCGGTATCCAATGAAAAGGGCGTACCGGCTAACGTTATTTTTGAAGCGCTGGAGCTGGCTCTGGCCACTGCTACCAAGAAGCGGTTTGAAGACGAAGTTGATTTGCGTGTGGAAATCAATCGCCACACCGGTGCCTATGAGACTTTCCGTCGCTGGACGGTCGTCGAAGAAGCCGACCTAGACGATCCGGCTATCGAAACCTGGCCAAGCAAGGTTGCAGAAACGCATCCTGGCGCCAAGGTAGGTGATGTAGTCGAAGAGAAGATCGAATCCATCGAGTTCGGTCGTATTGCTGCGCAGACCGCCAAGCAGGTCATTGTGCAGAAAGTTCGCGAAGCCGAGCGTGCGCAAGTCGTCGATGCTTATCGCGAGCGCCTGGGTGAAATCATCTCCGGCACCGTGAAGAAAGTCACCCGCGACAACGTGATTGTCGACTTGGGCAACAACGCTGAAGCGTTGCTGGCTCGTGAAGACATCATTTCTCGCGAAACTTTCCGGGTTGGCGTGCGACTGCGTGCGCTGCTCAAGGAAATCCGCACCGAGAACCGGGGCCCGCAGCTGATCCTGTCGCGTACCGCGCCGGAAATGCTGATCGAGTTGTTCCGCATCGAAGTGCCGGAAATTGCTGAAGGCCTGATCGAAGTAATGGCCGCCTCCCGTGATCCGGGTTCGCGTGCCAAGATCGCGGTCCGCTCCAAGGACAAGCGCATCGACCCGCAAGGTGCCTGCATTGGCATGCGTGGTTCGCGTGTCCAGGCCGTATCCGGCGAGTTGGGCGGCGAGCGTGTGGATATCGTCCTGTGGGACGACAACCCGGCTCAGTTCGTGATCAACGCCATGTCGCCTGCTGAAGTGGCGGCAATTATCGTCGACGAAGATGCCCATGCAATGGACATCGCCGTTGGCGCAGACAATCTCGCTCAGGCCATCGGTCGCGGTGGTCAGAACGTGCGTCTGGCTAGCCAATTGACTGGCTGGACACTGAACGTGATGACCGAATCGGACATCCAGGCTAAGCAGCAAGCTGAAACCGGCGATATCCTGCGCAACTTCATCGAAGAGCTTGAAGTCGATGAAGAACTGGCGCAGGTGCTGGTGGATGAAGGCTTTACCAGCCTGGAAGAGATTGCCTACGTACCGGTGGAGGAAATGCTCAACATCGACGGCTTTGACGAGGACATCGTCAACGAGCTTCGCGCTCGGGCCAAGGATCGTTTGTTGACCAAAGCCATCGCTACTGAGGAAAAGCTGGCAGACGCCCATCCGGCCGAAGACCTGCTCTCGCTTGAGGGCATGGACAAGGATTTGGCGATGGAACTGGCGGTGCGCGGCGTAATTACCCGCGAAGACCTGGCCGAGCAGTCTATTGACGATCTGCTCGACATCGACGGCATTGACGATGATCGTGCCGGCAAGTTGATCATGGCCGCCCGAGCCCACTGGTTCGAGTAATTAGGCGCGGCCTGAGGAGAGAAGTGCATGACGCAAGTCACGGTGAAACAACTGGCCGATGAGGTCAAAACACCGGTAGAGCGCCTGTTGCAGCAGATGCGTGAGGCAGGTCTGCCGCACACCGCCGCCGAGGAACATGTGACCGACAGTGAGAAGCAGTCCCTGCTGACTCACTTGAAGAGCAGTCACAAGGCGAAAGTGGAAGAACCGCGCAAGATCACTCTGCAGCGTAAAACCACCAGCACCCTGCGTGTTGCCGGTAGCAAAAGCATCAGCGTTGAAGTACGCAAGAAGAAAGTCTTCGTACAGCGCAGCCCGGAAGAAATCGAAGCCGAGCGCAAACGCGAACTGGAAGAACGTCGCGCAGTAGAAAATGCTGCACGTCAGAAGGCTGAAGAAGAAGCCAAGCGTCGCGCCGAAGAAGAAGCGCGTCGCCAGCCTGCTGCTGCGCAATCCGCTCCGGCCGAAGCCGTTGCGGCTCCAGCCCCGGCAGCCGAGCCTGTGCGTGAAAGCGCGCCGGTCCCGGCACCCGCTCCAGCACCTGCGGCCGATACCCGCAAGCGCGACGAACAGCGTCGTCCGGACAAACCACGTGCCGACGACAACCGTCGGGGCAGTGGCGATGGCGAGCGCAAAAACGCTCCTCATCGTGCTTCGGTCAAGGAAAAGGCGCCAGCGCCACGCGTTGCGCCACGTACCACCGACGAAGAAAGCGATGGCTTCCGTCGTGGCGGTCGCGGCAAGGCCAAGCTGAAGAAACGCAACGCCCACGGTTTCCAGAGCCCTACCGGCCCTGTCGTGCGTGAAGTGAAAATCGGCGAGACCATCACTGTGGGCGATCTGGCCCAGCAGATGTCGGTCAAGGCTGCTGAAATCATCAAGTTCATGTTCAAGCTGGGTACGCCGGCCACCATCAACCAGGTACTGGATCAGGAAACTGCCCAACTGGTTGCTGAAGAGCTGGGCCACAAAGTGACCCTGGTCAGCGACACTGCCCTGGAAGATTCCCTGGCCGAGTCCCTGAAGTTTGAAGGCGAGGCGGTTTCCCGTGCTCCGGTCGTGACCGTAATGGGCCACGTTGACCACGGTAAAACCTCCCTGCTCGACTATATCCGTCGTGCGAAGGTTGCGGCAGGCGAGGCGGGTGGTATCACCCAGCACATCGGCGCCTACCACGTTGAAACCGACCGCGGCATGGTGACGTTCCTCGACACCCCGGGTCACGCTGCGTTTACCGCAATGCGTGCCCGTGGTGCCAAAGCGACCGACATCGTGATCCTGGTGGTCGCAGCGGACGACGGCGTGATGCCACAAACCATCGAAGCCGTTCAGCATGCCAAGGCAGCTGGCGTCCCTCTGGTGGTTGCGGTGAACAAGATCGACAAGCCGGGCGCCGATCTCGATCGCATCCGTAGCGAACTGTCGGTTCACGGCGTGACTTCCGAAGAGTGGGGTGGCGACACTCCATTCGTACCGGTCTCCGCGAAGATGGGTACCGGCGTTGACGAGCTGCTCGAAGCCGTTCTGTTGCAAGCCGAGGTTCTGGAACTGACCGCTACACCTTCGGCTCCTGGCCGTGGCGTGGTCGTCGAATCGCGTCTCGACAAGGGCCGTGGCCCGGTTGCGACCGTTCTGGTTCAAGACGGTACCCTGCGCCAGGGCGACATGGTGCTGGTCGGTTCGAACTATGGCCGCGTGCGCGCCATGCTCGACGAGAACGGCAAGCCCATCAAGGAAGCAGGTCCTGCTATCCCGGTCGAGATCCTCGGCCTGGACGGCACTCCGGACGCTGGCGACGAGATGAGCGTTGTGGCTGACGAGAAGAAAGCCCGTGAAGTGGCTCTGTTCCGTCAAGGCAAGTTCCGCGAAGTCAAACTGGCTCGTGCTCACGCCGGCAAGCTGGAAAACATCTTCGAGAACATGGGCCAGGAAGAGAAGAAGACGCTCAACATCGTCCTCAAATCCGACGTCCGTGGATCGCTGGAAGCGTTGAACGGTGCCTTGAATGGCCTGGGTAACGACGAAGTGCAAGTGCGCGTGGTCGGTGGCGGTGTCGGTGGTATCACCGAATCCGACGCCAACCTGGCACTGGCCTCCAACGCTGTACTGTTTGGCTTCAACGTGCGTGCCGATGCCGGCGCTCGCAAGATCGTCGAGCAGGAAGGTCTGGATATGCGTTACTACAACGTGATCTACGACATCATCGAAGACGTCAAGAAAGCCCTGACCGGTATGTTGGGCAGCGATGTTCGCGAGAACATCCTGGGTACCGCTGAAGTGCGTGACGTGTTCCGTTCGCCGAAGTTTGGCGCGATCGCCGGTTGCATGGTGATCGAAGGTGTCGTTCACCGTAACCGTCCAATCCGTGTACTGCGTGAAGACATCGTTATCTTCGAAGGCGAGCTGGAATCCCTGCGCCGCTTCAAGGATGACGCTTCGGAAGTCCGCGCTGGCATGGAATGCGGTATTGGCGTCAAGAGCTACAACGACGTCAAGGTCGGCGACAAGATCGAAGTCTTCGAGAAGGTCCAGGTTGCTCGCAGCCTCTGACTCGCGTACTTCAAGAGCCGCACCGGGCAGTCGCATGAACATGCGCTGCCTCTCAGGCGGACTCTAAACGCAACGCCCGGTCTGGCTTTTGTCAGGCCGGGCGTTTGCCGCTTTCAGACCTCACGGGTTTGACCGTGGGGCAGTAACAGGTAACAAGACATGGCAAAAGAATATAGCCGTACCCAACGAATCGGCGATCAGATGCAGCGCGAGCTGGCCCAACTGATCCGTCGCGAAGTCAAAGACCCGCGCGTCGGCCTGGTCACCATTACCGCAGTGGAAGTCAGCCGTGACGTCGGTCATGCAAAGATTTTCATCACCGTGATGGGGCAGGACAGCGCCGAAGAAATCGCCCAAAGCATCAAGGTGCTCAACTCGGCTGCCGGTTTCCTGCGGATGCAGTTGGCCCGGGAGATGAAGCTGCGCAGCGTTCCACAGTTGCACTTCCACTACGACGAAAGCGTCGTGCGGGGCGCGCACCTGTCGGCCCTGATCGAGCGCGCCGTGGCTGAAGACAGTCAGCACCCGGTTGCGGCTGAACCCGAAGACACCAAGGAGTAAATGGTGGCTCAGGTCAAACGTATCCGCCGTAACGTCAGCGGCATCATCCTGCTCGACAAACCGCTGGGGTTCACCTCCAACGCGGCGTTGCAGAAGGTTCGCTGGCTGCTCAATGCCGAGAAAGCCGGGCACACCGGCAGCCTTGATCCGCTGGCTACCGGCGTGTTGCCACTGTGTTTTGGCGAGGCGACCAAGTTCTCTCAGTATTTGCTCGATTCGGACAAGGGTTACGAAACCCTGGCGCAACTGGGCAAGACCACCACCACGGCGGACGCCGAAGGTGAGGTGTTGCTGGAGCGGCCGGTGACCGTTGGTCAGGCTGATATCGAGGCTGTGTTGCCGGGTTTTCGCGGACAAATCAGCCAGATACCGCCGATGTACTCTGCTCTCAAGCGTGATGGCCAGCCGTTATACAAACTGGCCCGTGCAGGCGAAGTAGTGGAGCGTGAACCGCGTTCTGTTACTATTGCGCGCTTGGAATTGCTGGCCTTTGACGGTAATACTGCGCGGCTGGCAGTCGATTGCAGCAAGGGCACCTATATCCGCACCCTAGTGGAGGATATCGGTGAAAAGCTCGGCTGTGGTGCGTACGTGGCCGAACTGCGACGGACCCAGGCCGGACCTTTCACGCTGGCCCAGACGGTCACGCTGGAAGAGCTCGAAGCGGTACATGCCGAAGGCGGCAACGAAGCGGTTGACCGTTTCCTGATGCCATCGGACAGCGGCCTGCTGGACTGGCCGCTGTTGCAGTTCTCCGAGCACAGCGCGTTCTACTGGCTCAACGGCCAACCGGTACGTGCTCCGGATGCACCGAAGTTCGGCATGGTACGGGTACAGGATCACAATGGCCGCTTCATCGGTATCGGTGAAGTGAGCGAAGACGGGCGCATTGCGCCGCGTCGACTGATTCGGTCGGAATGACCGGAACCAGCCTGTGTAACAGCAGGTTGGCGAGTGTGGCTGTTAACAGGCACGGTCACTACTCATTTATAGATACAGGGATTTGTCCCTGGCCTGTTGGTACGGTTTCCTTGGGAACGGTACCTTACAAGAGGAAAGCCACATGGCACTCAGCGTTGAAGAAAAAGCTCAGATCGTGACCGACTACCAGCAAGCTGTTGGTGATACTGGTTCGCCAGAAGTGCAAGTTGCACTGCTGACCGCCAACATCAACAAACTGCAGGGTCACTTCAAGGCCAACGGTAAAGATCACCACTCCCGTCGTGGTCTGATCCGCATGGTAAACCAGCGTCGTAAGCTGCTGGATTACCTCAAGGGTAAGGACGTAAGTCGTTACAGCACCTTGATCGGTCGCCTGGGTCTGCGTCGCTAATCAGCGATTGCGCTATGAGGTTGGTTGTCTGCCTGTTGCCTGCGTTTTGCGCCGGCAGCCGGCAGGCTCCCAGCCTCAAGTTTTATCTGGACAGTCGTTGGGCCGATTCCCCGCACTGCCCAAGAATTTCGCAAGAAGACAAGTTCCCCAAGAGCCACAAAGAAGGTAGGACACCGTGAACCCGGTAATCAAAAAATTCCAGTTCGGTCAGTCGACCGTTACCCTCGAGACTGGCCGTATCGCCCGTCAGGCCTCCGGCGCAGTGCTGGTCACCGTTGACGACGACGTCAGCGTATTGGTGACCGTTGTCGGTGCCAAGCAAGCCGATCCAGGCAAGGGCTTCTTCCCTCTGTCTGTCCACTACCAGGAAAAGACTTACGCTGCCGGTAAGATCCCTGGCGGTTTCTTCAAGCGCGAAGGCCGTCCTTCCGAGAAGGAAACCCTGACTTCCCGACTGATCGACCGTCCGATCCGTCCGCTGTTCCCAGAAGGCTTCATGAACGAAGTGCAGGTTGTCTGCACCGTCGTTTCCACCAGCAAGAAGACTGATCCGGACATCGCTGCGATGATCGGTACTTCGGCCGCGCTGGCGATCTCCGGCATTCCTTTCGATGGTCCGATCGGCGCTGCCCGCGTTGCGTTCCACGAAAGCACCGGCTACCTGCTGAACCCGACCTACGAGCAACTGAAAGCTTCGAGCCTGGACATGGTCGTGGCCGGTACTTCCGAAGCCGTGCTGATGGTTGAATCCGAAGCCAAAGAGCTGACCGAAGACCAGATGCTGGGCGCTGTACTGTTCGCCCACGACGAGTTCCAGGTGGTGATCAACGCCGTCAAGGAACTGGCCGCCGAAGCCGCCAAGCCAACCTGGACCTGGGCTCCGCAAGCCGAAGCCACCGAGCTGCTGGGCGCGATCCGTGCCGAGTTCGGCGAAGCGATCTCCCAGGCTTACACCATCACCGTCAAGGCCGACCGTTATGCGCGCCTGGGCGAGCTGAAAGACCAGGTGGTTGCCAAGCTGTCCGGTGAAGAAGGCCAGCCGACTGCCGCTGAAGTCAAAGCCGCTTTCGGTGAAATCGAATACCGCACCGTTCGCGAAAACATCGTCAACGGCAAGCCACGTATCGACGGTCGCGACACTCGCACCGTACGTCCGCTGAACATTGAAGTCGGCGTTCTGCCAAAGACCCACGGTTCGGCGCTGTTCACCCGTGGCGAAACCCAGGCCCTGGTCGTTGCAACACTGGGCACCGCCCGTGACGCGCAACTGCTGGACACCCTGGAAGGCGAGAAAAAAGACCCGTTCATGCTGCACTACAACTTCCCTCCGTTCTCGGTGGGCGAGTGTGGTCGCATGGGTGGCGCCGGTCGTCGCGAAATCGGTCACGGCCGTCTGGCCCGTCGTTCGGTCCAGGCCATGCTGCCAGCCGCTGACGTGTTCCCGTACACCATTCGCGTGGTATCGGAAATCACCGAGTCCAACGGTTCGAGCTCCATGGCTTCGGTCTGCGGCGCTTCCCTGGCCCTGATGGACGCCGGTGTGCCGATGAAGGCTCCGGTTGCCGGTATCGCCATGGGTCTGGTGAAAGAAGGCGAGAAGTTCGCCGTCCTGACCGACATCCTGGGTGACGAAGACCACCTGGGCGACATGGACTTCAAAGTGGCCGGTACCGCCAAAGGCGTGACCGCACTGCAGATGGACATCAAGATCAAGGGCATCACCGAAGAGATCATGGAAATCGCCCTGGGCCAAGCCCTGGAAGCGCGCCTGAACATCCTGGGCCAGATGAACCAGATCATTGGTCAGTCGCGTACCGAGTTGTCGGAAAACGCTCCGACAATGATCGCGATGAAAATCGACACCGACAAAATCCGTGATGTCATCGGTAAAGGCGGCGCGACCATCCGTGCGATCTGTGAAGAAACCAAGGCTTCGATCGACATCGAAGACGACGGCTCGATCAAGATCTTCGGCGAAACCAAGGAAGCGGCAGAAGCAGCACGTCAGCGCGTCCTGGGCATCACCGCAGAAGCCGAGATCGGCAAGATCTACGTGGGCAAGGTTGAGCGTATCGTCGACTTCGGCGCGTTCGTCAACATCCTGCCGGGCAAGGACGGTCTGGTTCACATCTCCATGCTGAGCGATGCTCGCGTCGAGAAAGTGACCGACATCCTCAAAGAAGGTCAGGAAGTGGAAGTGCTGGTACTGGACGTGGACAACCGCGGTCGTATCAAGCTGTCCATCAAGGACGTAGCGGCAGCCAAGGCGTCGGGCGTTTAATCACCCCCTCGCTTAGCCGCTGAACAAGCAAACGCCCCGACTGGTTCGGGGCGTTTTGCTGTGTGCGGGAAATCACCGTGTCGCAGGTTGCCTGGCCATAAGCTCAGTGCTAGGTTTAGCCCACCGCCCGTGTAGCTCAGCCGGTAGAGCAGCGCACTCGTAACGCGAAGGTCGCAGGTTCGATTCCTGTCTCGGGCACCAGGTTCTTCTCACTTGCGGTTGTTGCACAGGCTTGTGTCTCTGTTAGGATTCCCCTGTCCCAAAAAGCACACACATTTGTTTTCAGATGATCCCCGAATGGTTCTGAAGGCCAGATAAACCGGGCTTCACACGGTTTTTTGCGTCAGAGAGATCCTTGATGATCCAGATCCATCTTCCATTCCCCAGATCAACGAGAACGCCATGACTGCTAAAGCATTGACCCAGGAAGCCAGACACGAAGAAGCACTGAAGAAGTACGTGCTGGATGCGCCCCAGTTGCTCGAAGAGATCAAGGACCTGAGCGCCGACGATCAAAAAGACCAGATCCAGTGGGCGTTCGAGGATGAGGCCGAAGCCCAGGGATTACAGCCTTGGGAGTTGACGCTCAAGTACACCAGCACACCTGAAGAGTTCGAGGAACAGCGCCTTGCCTTGCACAAGGAAGCGGCCGAGGTACTGGGTGTGGAATGGGATGAATACTGCGAGATGAATAATCTGGTGGTCTGATAAAAACGCCAGCCTTTTGAGGCTGGCGTTTTTTGTTGTCAGAGACTGAGCCGCATCGACAGGTCCACCGCTTTCACATCCTTGGTCATTGCCCCGATCGAGATGTAGTCCACCCCGGTCTCGGCAATCGGGCGCAACGTGCTTTCGTTGATCCCGCCGCTGGCCTCCAGCTTCGCCTTGCCGCCGTTCAGGCGTACGGCTTCGCGCATGTCATCCAGGCTCAGTTCGTCGAGCATGATGATGTCGGCATTGGCCGCCAGCGCTTCTTTCAATTCTGTCAGGCTTTCCACTTCGATTTCCACCGGTTTGCCCGGTGCGATCTTGTGGGCGGCGGCAATGGCCTGGGCGATGCCGCCGCAGGCTGCGATGTGGTTTTCCTTGATCAGGAAGGCATCGTAGAGGCCGATGCGGTGGTTATGGCAACCGCCACAGGTGACGGCGTACTTCTGGGCCAAGCGCAGCCCTGGGAGGGTTTTGCGAGTGTCCAGCAGCTTGACCTGGGTGTCGGCCACAAAGTCGGCCAAGTAGCGGGCTCGGGTGGCCACGCCAGAAAGCATCTGCAGAAAGTTCAGCGCGCTGCGTTCGCCGGTCAGCAGCGAGCGGGCCGGGCCTTCGAGGTGGAACAGCGCCTGGTCGGGGCTTGCCCGGTCGCCATCGCGTACTTGCCAATGCACGGCGACGCGCGGATCCAGTTGCCGGAACACGGCATCGACCCAGGCCGTGCCGCTGATGACTGCGGCTTCCCGGGTAATGATGGTGGCTTTGGCCAGGCGTTCGGCGGGGATCAGTTGCGCGGTGATGTCGCCGCTGCCGATGTCTTCGAGCAACGCGCGGCGCACGTTGGCCTCGATTTCGGCGGTCAGATCGGCGAGACGTAGATTCGGCATAACGGGCTCCACAAACAAAGTGGCCCGATTATAGGGCCAGTGGCTTGTCTCACAAACAATGTTCCTTATGGGGGACGGCGCCGGACGTCTGCGCCAGGCATCGAAACCTGCATTTGGTCGCATCCTCGCAACATTTCCCCGATTGTCCGGTCACTTATTGCGGAGTATTTCGACCTGGGTCACAGAGTCTGCTGGCATGACCGGGTTCTTTTACCAGATAATCCGCCTTTCGATTGACGTCATGGCTTTGACGTTTCGAGCGCAAGAGCACCCTTTCAGGAGACCAGGATGCACAACGACGGGAATGTAGTGCCCTTGCACAAGGTTTCTACCGATCAGGCGAACCGTTCGCCGCTCGCCCGCCTGCCTGTGATTCTGCTTCAGGTGCGCGACAAGGCCGCCCAGCAGTTGCGCCTTGGTTTGCAGGGGCTGTTCGACAATGCCGACGACACGCTGTTTGAAATGGCCGATCGGGCGCGCAACGATGTCGATCAGAACCTGTTCTTCGAAGCCATGCGGGACTTGCGCCTCAAGCGCAAAAGCATTGAGCGCGAATTTATCGAGCAGTTTTTCGAAGCCTTTGTCAGCCTCGCCCAATACGATCCGACCCAAGCCACCTTGGCGCCGGCGCACGCCTCCGGCCCTCAGGTTCAGCGCACGCATGATGACCTGGAGCGCCATCTGGCGGTGGAGGCCATGGTCACCCGTGTGCTCAGTCGCGATAGCGTGGCTCTTGAGCAACTGACTGCACGGCTCAGCGTCTTGCTCACCAGGCCGCTGGCAAACCAGCAGAACCCTTTGAGCCCAGCGCTGCTGTGTGAAAACTTTCTACAGGCCGGTCGCAACCTGGGGGTGGAGATCAAGGTCAAGCTGATCTTGCTCAAATTGTTCGAGCGCTATGTGCTCAGCGAGTGCGATCAACTGTATACCGAGGCCAACCAGTTGCTGGCCGCTACGGGCATCCTGCCGGATCTCAAGATTTCACCCTCGCGACGAGCGTCGGATCGCGCCGATGAGGCCCCGCGTACCAAGACTGAAAGTGCCGGCCCCAAGGCCGCCGAAGTCGATGACAGCGTGCAGGAAGTATTTGCTGCGTTGCAGAAACTATTGATGCAGGTGCGTGGCAGCGTGGCCCCGACTCTGGAGGCCAGCGCACCGGCTCAACCGATCTCGACCCGTGATTTGCTGCGCCTGCTCTCCCATTTGCAGCAGTACGTGCCGGCGCCTGCCATAGAGGATGAGTTCGACCTGCGCAGCCAACTCGAACAGCTGCTGACCCGGGTCAGCGTCAGAAGCGGCAAGTCGCGGGTGGTCGACGACGCCGATGAAGACGTGATCAACCTGATCTCGATGATGTTTGAATTCATCCTCGACGACGATAACCTGCCGGACTCCTTCAAGGCGTTGATCGGCCGTCTGCAGATTCCGATGCTCAAGGTTGCGGTGCAGGACAAGAGCTTTTTCAGTCGGGGCAATCATCCGGCCCGACGGCTGCTCAATGAAATCGCCGCTGCTGCCACCGGCTGGGGCGATTGCGACGACCATCAGCGCGACAGCCTCTATCTGCGCATCGAACAGGTGGTGCAGCGGTTGTTGAATGACTTTGTCGATGACCCGGCGATCTTCTCTGAATTGCTGGCCGATTTCCTGGCCTTCACCAGCGATGAAAGACGTCGCAGCGAATTGCTCGAACAGCGTATTCGTGACGCCGAAGAAGGTCGGGCCAAGGCCGAACTGGCGCGCCTGCGCGTCGAAGGCGTGCTGAACCAGGTCATGCTGGGCAAAGTGTTGCCGCAAGCGGTGGTGGAGTTCGTGCAGCACGCCTGGAGCCAGGTGTTATTGCTGACCTGCTTCAAGCACGGCAAATATTCAGCCGAGTGGCAGGCCGACGTTTTGACGCTGGAAGAACTGATCTGGAGCGTCCAGCATCACGAAGAACCGGATGCCGGCCTGCGCTTGCTGACGATAGTGCCGCAGCTGCTCAAAGCCTTGCGTGAAGGCCTGAGCCGTTCGGCGTTCGACCCGTTTGCCACCAGCGAGTTTTTCAGCGAGCTGGAAACCCTCCACGTGCTGGCCCTCGAACGCATGGGACAGGCAACGGAACAAACCCAGTCGTTCAATTCGCCGGTCATGGTCCAGGTCTCGGAGAAAATTGTCCTGCGCACCGCTCAAAAGGCCCCGGAAGACAGTGCGGCGGTGCACTTGCCGGCCGATGATGTGGGCCTGCTTCAGGTCGATCAGTTGCGATTGGGAAGCTGGGTTGAGTTCCAGGAGGACGATGACAACAGCCTGCGTTGCAAACTGGCGGCGATCATCGAGGCCACCGGCAAATATGTCTTCGTCAACCGCACGGGCCTCAAAGTGCTGGAGCACAGCCGCACCAGCCTGGCCCTGGAATTTCGCCGAGGGACGGCGCGTCTGTTGGACGACACCTTGCTGTTCGACCGGGCGCTGGAATCGGTGCTGGGCAATCTGCGTCAGCTCAATCGCGGCAAGTGATCGCACAGCCAGGGCCGATCGCGGCATACTGGCGGCATTCACTGACGTCATCGAAGGAACCTGTATGCAGTTGGACCCCGCCAGTGGTTGGTGCGATGGCGTGCGGCATTGCCCATCACCCAACTTCAATGCGCGCCCCGAAGGCGAAATTTCACTGCTGGTGATCCACAACATCAGCCTGCCGCCGGCACAGTTTTCCACGGGCAAGGTGCAGGAGTTTTTCCAGAATCGTCTGGATGTCACGCAACACCCCTATTTTGCCGGTATCGCCGATCTGCGCGTGTCTGCGCATTTTCTGATCGAGCGTGACGGCGCGATTACCCAGTTTGTCTCCTGTCTGGATCGTGCCTGGCACGCGGGCGTTTCGTGTTTCGAAGGGCGGGAGACGTGTAACGATTTTTCCCTGGGCATCGAGCTGGAAGGCACCGACGATCTGCCCTTCACTGACGCGCAATATGCCGCATTGGTCTGCCTGACCCGGCAGTTGCAGGCGGCGTTCAAGGCGATCACGCTGCAGCGCATCTGCGGGCACAGCGACATCGCCCCGGGTCGCAAGACCGATCCGGGACCGGCATTCGACTGGGCGCGCTATCGCGCTGCCTTGATAGAAGGGGAAGGGCAATGAGTTTTCTGGTGCTGCTGCTGGCGATCTGGATCGAGAAATTCTCGGCGTTGCGCCATCGGATCCAGCGTGACGGCGGTTGGCTGCGCGAACTGAACAAACTCGAGACGAACCCACGCTGGGTCAACCGGCCCTGGCTGGTGCTGGTTGTGCTGGTCCTGCTGCCCGTGGCGCTACTGGCCTTGTTACTGTGGGTATTGGAGCCGGTGGCCTATGGTCTGCTGGCACTACCGGTGCATCTGCTGGTGGTGATTTACAGCCTCGGTCGAGGGGATCTGCTCGCTGACCTGGGGCCGTTTCGTGACGCCTGGCGACGGGAAGACCTGCAAGCGGCCGACCATGTGGCCAAGCGCGACCTGAATATCGAGGCCGATAGCGGCGAGCAGTTGCTGGAGCGGGTCCAGGGGCACCTGCTGTGGCAGGCCTATCAGAGTTTTTTCGCGGTGATTTTCTGGTATTTCCTGCTGGGGCCGGTCGCGGCGCTGAGCTATCGCCTGCTGGCGCTGGCCGCCGAGCACAGTCAGAACCCCGGCGTGGCCGAGCGGGCGACGCAGTTGCGCCATGCCTTCGATTGGGTGCCGGTGCGGTTGCTGACCGCGAGCTTCGCCCTGGTGGGCAACTTCGTGGCAGTCAGCCGGGTCATGCTGCATGAGTTGCTGAACTGGAACATCAGCGCAGCAGACCTGATCGGCAAGGTCGGGCTGGTGGCCGGCGAGATTCCCGACCCTGTCGCGGGCCCGGACGGCATCAACAGCCTGGATCGGCTGTGGGAGCTGTTGTTGCGTGCGGCGGTGCTCTGGTATGCCGGGTTTGCACTGTGGACAGTGCTGGCTTAGGCAAACGCACGCTCTGTGGCGAGGGGATTTATCCCCGCTGGGATGCGCAGCAGCCCCATTGATTGCGGGCTTTAAGATAGCTAGGGGCCGCTTCGCGCCCCAGCGGGGATAAATCCCCTCGCCACAAGAACCGTGCCACGGCTCGTCGTTAACCTTAAGTTACAAATCTTCCCGCCGATTTAGGCTATACAGGGACAGCGCCCAAATAGTGGCTATCTGCTGTCTCTGTGCGCCTGCCCATAAAAACAAGAAATACAACCGGGAGACTTCCTTGTGAAGAGTTTGCTCTGGCCCGCCGTCGCGCTGATGAACCGCCTGAGCTTCGGCATGAAGTTCAGCCTGATCAGCGTGTTGTTCCTGCTGCCGATGCTGGTGACCAATTTCTTTTTGGTGCGCGATTCCTATCGCGAATTCCAGGGCACGCAAGTGGAGCTGCAAAGCCTCGATCTGCTGGGCAACAGCCTGACCCTGCGGCGCGACCTGGAAACCCTGAACAATCTGGTGCAGATCAATGCCAGCCTCGGTCAGTCCGGCAAGGCCGGGGACGTGGAAGCGAAGATCGGCACCCTTGAAAAGCAGGTGCTGGCGCGGTTGCAGAGCTTGAAAGCCATGGCCGTCGATCCTGAACAGGTCAGCGCCTTCGATGCCAAGCGCGACGAAATGATTGCCGCTTTCAAGGCCCAGCAGGCCGAGCGCTCCCTGCAAAGCAAAAGCGCACTGATTGGCAAGCTGCTCAACAGCGCGCAGATGTTCAGTCAAATCATCGCCAGCCAGGCTGGCCTGAGCCGCGACAACCAGGGCGACATCCGCCAACTGAGCGAATTGATCATCAGCGTGACCCCCAACGTGACCCAAACCCTCGGTGAAGGCCGTGCGCTGGGCGCTGCGTCCCTGGGCCTGGGCTTTCTCAATTCGGCGTCGAGCACCCGGTTCGACGAGTTGCTGGGGCAAATCGAAAAGCTGCAGGGTGAATATGACCTCAAGCTTCAGGACGCCCTGGGTTCCAGCCAGGCGGCCGAGCAGGCGCTTGCCAGTCAGGCCGAAGGCAGCAAGGCAACCTTGAAGAAAGCCGGTGAGCTGATCGAAGATCAGGTGGTGATGGCTGACACGCTGGATGCTCCATGGCTGCCGTTTTACGAGCAGGTCAGCAGTCTGATGGAGCAAACCTACCGACTGAACGACGTAACCCTGGGTTTTCTGGATGTTCAGTTGCAGCATCGCCTGGAGCAGAACCGCAGCCACATGGTGCTGCAAGCCGTTGCGCTGGTCGCCGTATTTCTGCTGATCTTTTACCTGTACGCCGGCTTCTACGCCTCGACCCGTACCACACTCAAACATCTCGGCGAGATGATGGACAAGGTCGCAGCGGGCGACATGACGGTCAACTTCGTGGCGCGCAGCAAGGATGAGTTGGGGGAGTTGGGTGAAGTGTTCAATGGCACGGTGGCGAAGATCCATGACCTGATCGAACAGGTCGGCCGGACCGTTGCCGAGGTCGAGCGCCAGGCCGGGCAGGTGGAGGCGGTGTCGGCCCAGAGCAACCAGGCCGTGTCCGGGCAGCGCAGCCAGATCGAACTGGTCGCCACGGCGATGAACCAGATGTCGGCCACCGCCCAGGAAGTGGCTCGTAGCGCCGCCGCGGCGGTCAGTAGCGCCCACAGCGTGAACGACGAAACCCTCAGCGGGCGCGGGCTGGTGGAGTCGCAACAGAGCAGCATCGTGCGCTTGGCCAGCGAGATCGATCAGTCGGTGCAGGTGATCAATCAACTGGCGACTGACAGCCAGGCCATCAGTCGTGTGCTGGACGTGATCAAGAGCATTGCCGAACAGACCAACCTGCTGGCGCTCAACGCCGCGATCGAAGCCGCACGAGCCGGAGAGCAGGGGCGCGGTTTCGCGGTGGTGGCTGACGAAGTGCGGACCCTGGCCAAGCGCACCCAGCAATCGACCGAAGAAATCGAAGAAATGATCACCCGCTTGCACGGCGGCGTGGGCGCTGCCGTCAAAGCCATGGGCATCAGTCATGAGATGGCCAGTGGCACGGTGGGGCAGTCGGAAAAGGTCCAGCAGGCGCTGGAAAATATCCTCGGCGCCGTCGGCATGATCGTCGACCAGAACCAGCAGATCGCTGCAGCGGTGGAGCAGCAGACGGCCGTGGCCCATGACATCGACCAGAACATCGTCGAGATCAATCGCGCCGGTGAACGCACCGCCGAAGGCGCGCACCAGACCGAAGACGCCAGCCGTGAGTTGTCCGCCCAGGTGGTGCAGCTCAAGCAGTTGATCAATGCGTTTCGGGTGTAGTTAAAGGATGGTGCTCACCACCGATCCAATGTGGGAGCAAGCCCGCTCCCACAGGGGGTCACCAATTGAACAATTGGCGGGCGTTGGCCGTGCTGGCCTCTGCCAGCTGCTCAGGGCTGATCGCCATGATCCCAGCCAGTGCTTCACAAATGGCCGGTAAATGCGCCGGGCTGTTGCGTTGGCCGGGGAACATCGCCGGGGCCATGTCCGGCGAATCGGTTTCCAGCACCACCGCGTCCAGCGGCAGTTTTGCCAGTACCCGATGCATGCGCAGGGCCTGAGGCCAAGTGGCGGCGCCACCAAGGCCGAGCTTGAAGCCGAGCTTGATGTACTCGCGAGCCTCCTCAAAACTGCCGGCGAAGGCGTGGATAATCCCCCCGCGCTTGAGGTCAATGCGCTTGAGGGTGGCGATCACGGCGGCGTGGCTGCGGCGCACGTGGATCAGCGCCGGCAATTGGAATTCCGCCGCCAGTTGCAGTTGCGCCTCGAACAATGCCTGCTGGCGCTCCCGATCCAGGGTTTGGATGAAGTAGTCCAGACCGATTTCCCCCACCGCACACAACTGCCGATGCCCAGCCAGGCGGATCAGCCATTGGCGCAATTGCCCCAGATCATCGGGGCGATGCTGGTCGAGATACACTGGATGCAGGCCCAGCGCGGCGTGCAGGTCCGGGTCGCTTTGCACCAGATCCCACACCCGTTGCCAGTTATCCCGATACACCCCCAGCACCACCATCTGCCGCACGCCCAAGGCGCGGCTTTCGGCCAGCAGCGCCGGGCGATCCGCATCGAAGTCGGGGAAATCCAGATGGGTGTGGGTATCGATCAGTTCCATGCTTCAATCCTGAAGAATGCTCAGCCCTGATGAATGCGCTGCTTGAACGTGCGTGGGATGGCCTGCACACCGGGTTGGTAATCATCGTTTTCGATGGCGGCCAGGGCCAGCGCCAGGGCTTTGTCGGCGATCAGTTGGTGCTGCTGGGACATGGCGTTGACCGGCAGCGGCAGGAAGTCCAGCAGTTGCGTATCACCAAAGGTGCCCAACCGTAGTGGGCGCGACTTGAGCGGGAAGTCGTGCAGGGCGTCGAACACCCCTTGCAGCAGCACATAGGAGGTGGTGATCAACGCATCAGGCAGGTGCCCCAGTCGCGCGAGCAATTCGTCCATCAACTGGCGACCGCATTCACGGCTGAACGACTCGCCGTGCTCGATCAGCACCTGGCCTTCGAACCCGGCCAGGGCTTCGTTGAACCCGGCGGTGCGTTCCTGGCTGATGCTCAATTCGGGCCGGGCGCTGATCAGCGCGATCTGGCGGGGATTGGTTTCCAGCAGGCTACGGGTCAGTTGCAGGCTGGCCTGGCGGTCATCGCTGATCACCGAGCAGAAGTGCGCAGGCTCCATCACCCGGTCGATGGCGATGATCGGGATACCCTTGGCCTGTAACTGGCGATAACTGTCGTCCCCGGCAGGCAGGCAACTGGCGACAATCAGCGCATCGCAACGTCGGGCGCGGAACAGTTGCAACAGTTGCCGTTCGCTCTCGGGCGCATCGTCGGAGCTGGCGATCAGCAATTGATAGCCCCGCGCTCGGGCACCCTGTTCCAGCAGTTTGGCGATGCGGGCGTAACTGGGGTTTTCCAGGTCCGGCAGGATGAAACCCAGCGTGCGCGTATGCCGGCTGCGCAACCCGGCAGCCTGGGGGTTGGGCGTGAAGCCATGCTCCTCGACCACGGCGCGTACACGTTCGACGGTGGCGCTGCTGATGCGTTGCTGTTCGGCCTTGCCATTGATGACATAGCTGGCGGTGGTCACGGACACACCGGCCAACTGGGCGATATCACTGAGTTTCAACCCGGTTTTCCTTGTTTTTTCGAGTTTGCCCCGACAATGAGGGGCATCCTACCCGATTCAGGACGACGGTTACTGTCGCGACAGCGGCGACAAGTTGCACTTCAAGGATGAGAGATTATCGAGTAACGTGCCAATCTTTCTAGATTAAACGTTTCAGCAGGCGTATTTTCAAGGTTAGCAGGATTTTTTGGCCCGTCTGCCGCGATAGCGCCAAATGCCGTCCTGTAACGCTAAGCTGATTCATTCAAAACAATACCTGGCGCCAACCCGACGCCAAAAAGGAGAAAGCATGCTCGAGCTCACTCTAGAGCAGATATCCATGGCCCAGACGGCTGTGGATAAAGACGCCGCGCTGCAATTGCTCGCTGACAAACTGGTGGCCGATGGCCTTGTAGCCGAGGGTTACCTGGCCGGCTTGCAGGCTCGCGAGGCCCAGGGCTCGACCTTTCTTGGCCAAGGTATTGCCATCCCCCACGGCACCCCGCAAACCCGCGATCTTGTGTACTCCACCGGTGTGCGTCTGTTGCAGTTCCCCGACGGTGTGGACTGGGGTGACGGTCAGATCGTTTACCTGGCGATCGGTATCGCGGCCAAGTCCGACGAACACTTGCGTCTTTTGCAACTGCTGACCCGCGCCCTCGGCGAGACCGACCTGGGCCAGGCCCTGCGCCGCGCAGGTTCGGCCGAAGCGCTGTTGAAGCTGCTGCAAGGCGCGCCACAGGAACTGGCCTTGGATGCGCAGATGATCGGCCTCGGCGTGTCGGCCGACGATTTCGAAGAGCTGGTCTGGCGCGGTGCCCGTCTGCTGCGCCAGGCCGACTGTGTGAGCAACGGCTTTGCTGGAGTGTTGCAGCAGGTCGAGGCGCTGCCATTGGGCGATGGCCTGTGGTGGCTGCACAGCGAACAGACGGTCAAGCGTCCGGGCCTGGCCTTCGTCACGCCGGACAAGCCCATCCGTTACCTCGGTCAGCCCTTGAGCGGTCTGTTCTGTCTCGCCAGCCTCGGCGAGGCTCACCAGGCTTTGCTCGAAAGGCTCTGCGCGTTGTTGATCGAAGGCCGCGGCCATGAACTGGGTCGCGCCACCAGCAGCCGCAAGGTGCTGGAAGTGTTGGGCGGCGAACTGCCCGCCGATTGGCCCAGCGCCCGCATCGGTCTGGCCAATGCCCATGGTTTGCACGCGCGTCCGGCGAAGATCCTCGCGCAACTGGCGAAAAGCTTCGAAGGCGAGATCCGCGTGCGCATCGTCGACGGCCAGGACAGCGCCGTGTCGGTCAAGAGCCTGAGCAAATTGCTGAGCCTGGGCGCTCGTCGCGGCCAGGTCCTGGAGTTCATCGCCGAACCGAGCATCGCCGCTGACGCCTTGCCGGCGCTGCTGGCCGCCATCGAAGAGGGCCTTGGCGAAGAAGTCGAGCCGCTGCCGCCACCGAGTGCGCCACAGCAAACCACCATGGCCGAGGTTGCTGCCGTCGTGCTGGCGCCCGAATCCGGCAGCTTGATCCAGGCCGTTGCCGCCGCTCCGGGCATTGCCATCGGCCCGGCCCACATCCAGGTGTTGCAGGCCTTCGAGTATCCATTGCGCGGCGAATCAGCGGCCATCGAGCGTGAGCGCCTGCAAAACGCCTTGAACCAAGTGCGCCGCGACATCGAAGGTCTGGTCGAACGCGCCAAGGCCAAGGCCATCCGCGAAATCTTTATCACCCATCAGGAGATGCTCGACGACCCGGCGCTGACCGATGAGGTCGACACTCGATTGAAGCTGGGCGAGAGCGCGCAAGCGGCGTGGATGGGCGTGATCGAAGCGGCTGCCAAAGAACAGGAAGCGCTGCAGGACGCACTGCTCGCCGAACGTGCCGCCGACCTGCGGGACGTCGGTCGGCGTGTGCTGGCGCAGTTGTGCGGCGTCGAAACCCCGAGCGAACCCGAGCAACCTTACATTCTGGTGATGGACGAGGTTGGCCCATCCGACGTCGCCCGTCTGGACCCCGCCCGCGTAGCGGGGATTCTCACCGCGCGCGGCGGCGCCACCGCCCACAGTGCCATTGTCGCCCGAGCCCTGGGGATCCCGGCGCTGGTGGGGGCCGGTGCGGCGGTGTTGCTGCTGGCGCCGGGCACTTCACTGTTGTTGGACGGCCAGCGCGGTCGCCTGCACGTGGACCCCGACGCGCCCACGCTGCAACGGGCCACCGAAGAGCGCGACACCCGCGAGCAACGTCTCAAGGTCGCTGCCGAACAACGTCATCAACCGGCGCTGACCCGTGACGGTCATGCCGTGGAAGTGTTCGCCAACATCGGCGAGAGCGCCGGGGTCACCAGTGCGGTGGAGCAGGGCGCCGAAGGCATTGGCCTGTTGCGCACCGAACTGATTTTCATGGCTCATACCCAGGCTCCCGATGAAGCGACTCAGGAAGCCGAATACCGCAAGGTGCTCGATGGCCTGGCCGGGCGACCGCTGGTGGTGCGTACCCTCGATGTGGGCGGCGACAAACCGCTGCCGTACTGGCCGATCGCGAAAGAGGAAAACCCGTTTCTCGGCGTGCGAGGCATTCGCCTGACCTTGCAACGTCCGCAGGTCATGGAAGCGCAATTGCGCGCCTTGTTGCGTTCTGCCGACAACCGTCCGTTGCGGATCATGTTCCCGATGGTGGGCAGCGTCGATGAGTGGCGTCAGGCCCGGGACATGACCGAGCGCCTGCGCCTGGAGATCCCGGTGGCGGACCTGCAACTGGGGATCATGATCGAGGTGCCGTCCGCGGCATTGCTGGCGCCGGTGCTGGCCAAGGAAGTCGACTTCTTCAGTGTCGGCACCAACGACCTGACGCAATACACCCTGGCCATTGACCGCGGTCACCCAACCCTTTCGGCTCAGGCTGACGGCCTGCACCCGGCGGTGCTGCAACTGATCGACATCACCGTGCGTGCCGCCCATGCGCATGGCAAGTGGGTCGGCGTGTGCGGTGAGCTGGCGGCCGACCCTTTGGCGGTGCCGGTGCTGGTGGGCCTGGGCGTAGACGAGCTGAGTGTTTCGGCACGCAGCATTGCCGAGGTCAAGGCGCGGGTACGCGAAGTGAGCCTGGCGCAGGTAAAAATCCTCGCCCAAGAGGCCTTGGCCGTGGGCAGCGCCAATGACGTGCGCGCATTAGTGGAGGCGCTGTAATGGCCAAGATCCTTACCCTGACCCTCAACCCGGCGCTCGACCTCACGGTGGAACTGGCGCGCCTGGAACCCGGTCAGGTCAACCGCAGCGATGCCATGCACAGCCACGCCGCCGGCAAGGGCGTGAACGTGGCCCAGGTGCTGGCTGACCTCGGCCACACTGTGACCGTCAGTGGCTTTCTCGGTGAAGACAACGCCCAGGCATTCGAAACGCTGTTCGCCCAGCGCGGTTTTGTCGACGCCTTTATTCGCGTCCCAGGGGAGACCCGCAGCAACATCAAGCTGGCCGAGCAGGACGGACGCATCACCGACCTCAACGGTCCAGGCCCGGTGGTTGATGACGCCGCGCAGCAAGCGTTGCTTGAGCGACTGGAACACATCGCCCCGGGCCACGATGCCGTGGTAGTGGCGGGCAGCCTGCCCCGGGGCGTCAGCCCGCAATGGTTGCAGGCGCTGATCATTCGCTTGAAGGCACTGGGCTTGAACGTGGCCCTCGACACCAGCGGCGAAGCCTTGCGCGTCGCCCTCGCGGCGGGGCCGTGGCTGATCAAGCCAAACACCGAGGAACTGGCCGATGCGCTGGGTTGCGACGTGGTGAGCGAATTTGCCCAGGCGGAAGCGGCGCAACGATTGCACGCCCAAGGCATCGAGCATGTGGTGATTTCCCACGGCGCCGACGGCGTGAACTGGTTCAGTGTCGGTTCGGCGCTGCATGCCTCGCCGCCCAGCGTCACTGTCGCCAGCACCGTGGGGGCCGGCGATTCGCTGCTGGCCGGCATGCTGCATGGCCTGCTCAGCGCCGATACGCCGCAACAGACCCTGCGCACCGCCACGGCCATCGCCGCCATGGCCGTGACGCAGATCGGTTTTGGCATCCATGACACCGCGTTGCTGGCGTCGCTTGAACAGGGCGTGCGCGTGCGCCCCCTGACCGAACAATAAGAGGGTTCGCAAGAATGAAATTAGCCATTGTGACGGCCTGCCCGAACGGCATGGTCACCAGTGTGTTGTGCGCCCGCCTGCTGGACGCGGCAGCCCAGCGCCAGGGTTGGAGCACCAGCGTGGAAGTCCATGACGCGGCCCATCCGGAGCGCCAATTATCGGCGGCGACCCTGGAAGCGGCCGAGTGGGTGTTGCTGGTAGCCAGCGGCCCGGTGGATATGTCGCGGTTCGTCGGCAAACGTCTGTTCCGCAGCACCCCGGCCCAGGCCCTGCAGGATGTCGATTCGGTGCTGCGTCGCGGCGCCGAAGAGGCCAAGGTTTTTGTCGAGTCGGATGTGCTGGAAGAGGCACCTGCGGTTTCGGCTGAGCGGGCTCCTCGTCTGGTCGCCATCACTGCTTGCCCAACCGGCGTGGCCCATACCTTCATGGCCGCCGAGGCGTTGCAGCAGGCAGCGAAGAAGCTCGGTTACGACTTGCAAGTGGAAACCCAGGGCTCGGTGGGCGCCCGCAATCCGTTGAGCCCCGAGGCCATCGCCGAGGCCGACGTGGTGTTGCTGGCCACCGACATCGAAGTCGCCACCGAGCGTTTTGCCGGCAAGAAAATCTATCGCTGCGGCACCGGCATTGCCTTGAAGCAGGCCGAAGCCACCCTGAACAAGGCGCTTGCCGAAGGCCGCCAGGAAAGCGCGTCGGGCGGTGCCAGTGCTGCGGCAAAAACGGAGAAGACCGGTGTCTATAAGCACCTGCTGACCGGCGTGTCGTTCATGTTGCCGATGGTGGTGGCCGGTGGTCTGTTGATCGCCTTGTCGTTCGTGTTTGGCATTACCGCGTTCAAGGAGCCCGGCACGCTGGCGGCGGCGCTGATGCAGATCGGCGGTGACACCGCGTTCAAACTGATGGTGCCGTTGCTGGCCGGCTACATCGCCTATTCCATCGCCGACCGTCCCGGCCTGGCGCCCGGCATGATCGGCGGGATGCTCGCAAGCACCTTGGGCGCGGGGTTCATCGGCGGGATCATCGCCGGTTTCCTGGCCGGTTACGCGGCCAAGGCGATCAACCGCTACGCGCGCCTGCCCCAGAGCCTGGAAGCGCTCAAGCCGATCCTGATCATCCCGCTGCTGGCGAGCCTGTTTACCGGTCTGGTGATGATCTACATCGTCGGCAAACCGGTGGCGGGCATGCTGGATGGCCTGACCCATTTCCTCGACAGCATGGGCACCACCAACGCGATTCTGTTGGGTGTTTTGCTGGGGGCGATGATGTGTGTCGACCTTGGCGGGCCGATCAACAAGGCCGCCTATGCGTTTTCCGTGGGACTGCTGGCGTCGCAAAGTTATGCACCGATGGCGGCGGCCATGGCCGCTGGCATGGTGCCGCCGATTGGCCTGGGCATCGCAACCTTTATCGCCCGTCGCAAGTTTGCCCAGACCGAACGCGAGGCCGGTAAAGCGGCGCTGGTGCTGGGGCTGTGCTTCATCTCCGAAGGGGCGATTCCGTTCGCCGCCAAGGACCCGTTGCGGGTGATCCCGGCCAGCATCGCCGGCGGCGCACTGACCGGTGCGCTGTCGATGTACTTCGGCTGCAAACTGATGGCGCCTCACGGTGGGCTGTTCGTGATGCTGATCCCCAATGCCATCAACCATGCGTTGTTGTATTTGCTGGCGATCGTGGCGGGGAGCCTGCTGACGGCGGTGTCCTATGCGCTGCTCAAGCGGCCGGAAGTGGTGGAGATGGCGTTGGAGCCGGCCAAGGCCTGATCACTTTAGTTTGAACAATGAAAATTCCCTGTGGGAGCGAGCCTGCTCGCGATAGCGGTGTATCAGTCGACAATGGGTTGCCTGATACTCTGCAATCGCGAGCAGGCTCGCTCCCACAGTGGTTTTGGGGTGTTCACAAGATCCCTGTCACGCCTGATTAACACTGCCATGCTTAAGTTTCCCCATTTGGGGGAAACACCATGAGCGAATTTGACCTAGGCCGTCGCCGTGTGATGCAAGCCGTGGGGGCGGGGTTGTTGTTGCCGGGGCTGGCGCCGGCGGTGATTGCCTCAGTCAAGGATCGCCCGGTGCTCACCGATGGCGTGCAGTCTGGCGATTTGCAGGGCGACCGGGCGATGATCTGGAGCCGCTGCGACCGCCCGGCCCGGATGGTGGTGGAATGGGACACCCGCAGCCAGTTGCCCAACCCGCGGCGTTTTGTCTCGCCACTGGTTGACAGCCGCAGCGATTTTACCGCTCGGGTCGAGCTCACCGGGCTGCCGCCTGACCAGGCAATTTTCTACCGCGTGCATTTTGAAGACGCCCAGACCGGTGTCGCCAGTGAGCCCTGGCTCGGTCACCTGCGCAGCGTGCCGCAGTTCAAGCGCAACATCCGGTTTGTCTGGAGCGGCGACACCGTCGGCCAGGGCTTCGGGATCAACCTGGATATTGGCGGCATGCGCATCTACGAAGCCATGCGTTTGCGCCTGCCGGATTTTTTTATCCACAGCGGCGACACCATCTACGCGGACGGTCCGGTGCCGGCGCAGATCACCACCGAAGGCGGGCGCATCTGGCGCAACCTCACCACTGAAGCCAAGAGCAAGGTCGCCGAGACTCTGGACGAGTATCGTGGCAACTACCGCTACAACCTGATGGACGAGAACGTGCGCCGCTTCAACGCCGAAGTGCCGCAGATCTGGCAATGGGACGATCATGAGGTGGTCAACAACTGGTCGCCGGGCAAGCAACTGGATGAACGTTACCAGACCAAGGATATCCACAGTCTTGTTGGCCGTGCGCGGCAGGCCTGGCTGGAATACGCCCCCATGCGCTTGCAGAAGGCCGACGGCGGCGGGCGGATCTACCGCAAGCTCGCTTACGGGCCGATGCTGGATGTGTTCGTGCTGGACATGCGCAGCTACCGCGAAGCCAACGACGCCAACCTCGGCGGGGCCAAACCCTTTCTCGGTCGCGAGCAGTTGGACTGGCTCAAGGGCGAATTGAAGCAGTCCCGTGCCCAGTGGAAAGTCATTGCTGCCGACATGCCCATCGGCCTGGGTGTGCCCGACGGCGAAGTCAGCCCCGGCGTGTCGCGTTGGGAAGCGGTCGCCAACGGTGATCCGGGGCCGGCCCAGGGCCGTGAGCTGGAGATCGCCGAGTTGCTCGGCTACCTGCGCAAGCATCAGGTGCGCAACTACGTCTGGCTCACCGCTGACGTGCACTATTGCGCCGCCCACCATTACCACCCGGAACAGGCCGCGTTCCAGGATTTCGAACCCTTCTGGGAGTTTGTCGCCGGGCCGTTGAACGCCGGCAGCTTCGGGCCCAATCCTCTGGACAAGACGTTCGGTCCCGAAGTGGTGTTCCAGAAAGCCCCCCCGGCGCAGAACACGTCGCCGTTTGCCGGATACCAGTTCTTTGGCGAGGTGAACATCGACGGCCAGAGCGGGGAGATGAGCGTGGTGTTGCGGGATCTGGAGGGCGTGGCAGTGTTCGAGAAGAAGTTGCAGCCGGTCTGAGTTTCAAGTACGCCACCAATCAATGTGGGAGCGAGCCTGCTCGCGATGCGCTGTGTCAGTCGACAAAAGTGCCGTCTGATACTCCGCTATCGCGAGCAGGCTCGCTCCCACAGAGGGCAGTGTTTTAGCGGGTGGCTTGTCAGTAGACATCCCGCCTGTACCGGCCCTGTTCGATCAAGCGCTCCACTGCCGCGGCGCCGAGCACGTCGTTGAGCACCTGATCCACGCCCGACGCCATGCCCTGCAAGCTGCCGCAGACATAGATCGCCGCACCGTCGGCCAGCCATTGCTTGAGCAGGGCCGAGGATTCGCGCAGGCGGTCCTGGACGTAGATTTTCTGTTCCTGATCCCGAGAAAACGCCAGGTCCAGGCGTTCCAGATCGCCGGAGGTCACCCATTCCTGTAACTCATCACGGCAGTGGAAATCATGCTCGCGCTGGCGCTCGCCGAACAGCAGCCAGTTGCGCTGCATGCCCTCGGCCACCCGCGCCTTGAGCAGGCTGCGCAGGCCGGCCAGACCGGTGCCGTTGCCCAGCAATATCATGGGCACGCCCTGAGGCGGCAGATGGAAGCCGCTATTGCGGCGTACCCGCAGGCTGATGGCACTGCCCAGCGGCGCATGCTCGGTGAGCCAACCGGAACCGATACCCAGGTTGCCATCGGCGTGACGTTCCTGGCGCACAATCAGCTCCAGCAGGCCATCGGCGGCAATCGAAGCGATGGAATATTCGCGCAGTGCCAGTGGCGCCAGGGCATCCACCAGGGCCTGGGCATGCATGCCCACCAGATGGGCGCGATTTTCCGGCAGTTGGCGGTTGGCCAGGGCCTGATCGAGGCGCTGGGGCAAGCCATCGACCTGCACGCGAGCAACGCCGGCGATGCCCAGGCCCTCCAGGAAATGGTCGATGGCCGACAGGTCATTGCGCGGCAGGATTTCCACCAGGTCACCGGCCAGCCAACTGCTCGGGCCGGGCGCGGTGAGGCCCAACAGATACACGCCAGAGCCGCTGCTCTCGGGGTTGAGCAAGGTGCGCTGGTGCAGTGTCCAGTTCTCGAAACTGGGCGCCTGCCAAGTGTCCAGCGGAGCCTGGCCGGTCAGTTCGGCCAATTGCTGTTGCCAGTGACGCAAGGCGTAAGGGTCGCCACTGTCGACTTCCACCGGAGCGAACAGAGTCTTGCCGCCGTGCTCCGACAGCCAGGTGTGCAGGCGTCGGGCGAAGCCGCAGAAGTTTTCGTATTGCCGATCGCCCAGGCCCAGCACCGAATACTGCAGGCGCTCCAGGCTCATGGCCCGACCCAACACGTTACGCTCGAAACCCCGGGCGCTGTCCGGTCCTTCGCCGTCGCCAAAGGTGCTGACGACGAACAAGGCGTGGCTGCAATTGCTCAGCTCCTGCTCGCTGACACCGGCCAGCGGCTGGACCTTCACCGGCAAACCGGCCGCCTGGAGCTGGCCGGCGGTCTGCCAGGCCAGTTGCTCGGCGAAACCGCTCTGGCTGGCGAACCCGATCAGCCAGGCGGGCGCATCGCTGCGGTTGGCACCCAGCTCCTGGCGGGCATTCTTGATTTGGCGCTTCTTGCGGCGACGGTCCAGGTACAGCAACCAGCCGGTGATGAAGAACAGCGGCATGGTCAGCGCGGCGACCGTCACCAGGATCCGCCCGATCAGGCCGAAATAGCTGCCGATATGCAAGGCGTAGACGCTGGTCAGCAACTGCGCCTTGAGGCTCTTATCGCTGTAGCGGCTGTGACCACTGATGACACCGGTGGCCGGGTCGAGGATGAGCTGGTTCAGCGCCCGGTCATGAGGCGAGTTTTTCAGCAGGTAGAACACCGTTGCCGGTTGCCCGGCCACCGGCGGCATGCGCACGTTGTAGGCGATCAGGCCAGGGCCCGCGGCGCTGTAGATGCTGCTCCACATGGCCCGATAGTCGGCCACCGGCGGCGGGCCGCTCGGCGCTGGGCCGCGGTTGCGCACCCGTTCTTCTTCGGGGGAATCGGAGAGCAGGTGAGTCACGCCTTTGTTGTACCAATCGTAGGACCAGGTCAGGCCGGTCAGGGCCGCCAGCAGATAGAACGCCAGGCACCAGGTGCCCGCCACCGAGTGCAGGTCCCAGTTGAAGCTGCGGCCTTTTTTCGCCCAGTCGAGGGTTAGCCAGGCACGCCAGCTTTTCCATTGGCGTGGCCAGCGCAGGTACAGCCCGGACAGGCAGAAAAACACCAGGATCAGCGTGCAGGCACCGGTAATCTGTCGACCTACATCCTCCAAGGCCAGGACGCGATGCAGCCTGAGTATCAGAGCGAAGAGATCCTGGCCCACCACATCGCCCATGAATTGTGCGTTGTACGGGTTGAAATAGCGCATGGGCCCGCGCTTTTCCCCAGGCGGGGCGGCGAAAATTGCCCGTGCGGCGTGGCCGCTCTCGGTCTCGACCCAAAGCATGGCGACGGTTTTACCGGAAGCGGCCTCGATCTGTTGCACCAGCTCGGCAGGCGGCAGGACGCCTTCCGGTTGTTTCGGGACCATCAACACCTGGGGGTTCAACGCCCGCAGGATTTCGTCCTGAAACGACACCGCGGCACCGGTAATGCCCATAAACGCCAGGACCAGCCCGGCGCTGATGCCGAAAAACCAGTGCAACTGGAACAGGGTTTTCTTAAACACGTCACTCGCCTTTCAGTCATTGCTGTTCATCATGGCGCGCATGTTATCGAGAACCATTCATAAACACACATAAAAGCCACATGATTCAGACAAGCCTGAAGTCAATAGCATTGCGCTGATGGGCGCGTTTTGCGCTATTGCAAAAAAGCCCGTGACACAGTCACGGGCTTTCGGGTCCAGCGACCAGCGAATTACACGTAGAACGACTTCAGCGGCGGGAAGCCATTGAATTCCACCGCGCTGTAGCTGGTGGTGTAGGCACCGGTCGACAGCCAGTACAGACGGTCACCGATGGCCAGGTTCAGCGGCAAACCGTACTTGTAGTTTTCGTACATGATGTCGGCGCTGTCGCAAGTAGGGCCGGCGATGACCACTTCTTCCATCTCGCCTTTCTTCTCGGTCCAGATCGGGAACTTGATGGCTTCGTCCATGGTTTCGATCAGGCCGGAGAACTTGCCCACGTCCGTGTACACCCAGCGCTCGACGGCGGTACGGGATTTACGGGCCACCAGCACCACTTCGCTGACCAGGATGCCGGCGTTGGCGATCAGCGAACGGCCCGGCTCCAGGATGATCTCCGGCAGTTCGTCGCCGAAGTCTTCCTTGAGGAAACGGATGATTTCCTCTGCGTAGGTTTCCAGGCTGTTGGTGCGGGTGATGTAGTTGGCCGGGAAGCCACCGCCCATGTTGATCAGCTTCAACACGATGCCGTCTTCTTCTTTCAAGCGCTCGAAGATCACTTTGACCTTGGCGATGGCCGCGTCCCAGACGCTGATGTCACGCTGTTGCGAACCGACGTGGAAGGAAATGCCGTACGGCACCAGGCCCAGGTCGCGGGCCAGGATCAGCAGGTCCATGGCCATGTCGGTCTGGCAGCCGAACTTGCGCGACAGCGGCCAGTCAGCGGTGGTCGAGCCTTCGGTAAGAATGCGCACGTAGACTTTCGAGCCTGGCGCGGCCTTGGCGATGTTGCGCAGGTCGGCTTCGGAGTCGGTGGCATACAGGCGCACGCCCTTCTCGTAGAAGTAGCGGATGTCCCGGGATTTCTTGATGGTGTTGCCGTAGCTGATCTGATCCGGGCCTACGCCACGGCTCATGACTTTATCCAGCTCATAGATCGAAGCGATGTCGAAGTTCGAGCCTTTATCCTTGAGCAGGTCGATGATTTCCACTGCCGGGTTGGCCTTGACGGCGTAATAGACCTTGGCGAATTCGAAACCTGCGCGCAGGTCATCGTAGGCCTGGGAGATCATCGCGGTGTCGATCACCACGAACGGGGTTTCCTGCTTGTCGGCGAACGCCTTCATTTTCTGAAAGGTCTCGCGCGCGAAATAATCTTCGACCTGGATCGACATACTTGGGACTCCTACTGGCAAACATCAGGATCAATGGGTGTAAGGGCAAGCAGCCCTCGTGAACGTCCTCCGTATCCCCACTTTGGTTCGCCTACTTCCCAAGGCATGTCGCCGAAAGCAAAAAGGCCACGGGATGCTTGATTCCCTTGGCCTTGCTGTCTCGTCGTCAGTACTTGAGCCGGATGGATCGTTTCCAGCATGGACGTTCGGCGCGAACTTTAGGGCGTGAGGGGCCTGAGATCAACAAAAAATGTCGCGTTTTTGCACTCATTCGTCGTGCGGCCCGCGACAGCTCCTGATGTAACCGACCTGTGTGACAGTCAGATGTTCCTCGGCAATGCGACACAGGCCTCCAGGCTGGCCATTTGCACATGGCAGCTTGGAAGGGTGTTTCATGGCAGATCATTTGTTGACTGATTGGCGGCCGGTTATGAGGAAATCGTTTAAACAGATCTAAAAAACTGTAAGTGTCGACAGTGGGCGCGACGAAGCGATCATCGAATACTCAAGACTCCAGTTGTACTCGCCGCTGAATAAAACCGGTGTTGGGTTTATGCCGGGAACGCAGGTTATTAGGCGAGATTGCATAACTGATTGAGCTGAGCGATGAAAAGCTCTAGGAGAGAGTCATGCGCAAGCGTCGGGTCATACGGATATTAAACATTTCTTTGTTTCTCGGTTTTGTATCGGGCTCCAGCCTGTTGCAGGCAAGCCCTGGCACCGATACGGCCAAATTGATGGAGTACTGGTATCGATTGACCGCACGGGATTGTGGAAGTGGCAGGTTGGCGTCTGATTGCTCTGGGTTGATACTTCGAGGGATCGCCAGTAAACAAAGTTATTTGCCGTGGGATCCCAGCCCGTTATCGCATAGCCTGGAAGCGGGAGGCACCGGTATAGCGGCCGGAGGTACATCGGTTTCATATTTAAGAAAAGATGTGGAGTTCAATGGTCTTGGCATGCTCAGGTTCAATGGTTTTGCCTTGGTGCCCAATGATTTTGTGAATGAAAAGACGCAATTCAAAATCAAAGTGTTGTGTGCCTTTCCTATTGATTCCTGGACGAATTATCGAAACAACAGCGGCTGCGGCGATTATCAGGAGAATGGGAACTCCCTCGGCGTTGTCGAGGACTATTGCCAGAAGCTGGGCATCAGCAATGCCAAGGCGTGGATGGAGCACTATGACCGTCAAACCCGAGACCCTGAAGCCACGAAAGCGCACAAGTTTCAATGCGGCTTTGATACCACGAGAGACTACTTCGGTACCTATAACAAGGCTGATGCATTCAATACGTTTGTCGAAGCACGAAAAATTTTGGCCAATGATCCTGAGGAAAAGGACGATGCGATCCATACCCAGTCGGAGCTGCGAATTGAAACCTGGCCGGATAATAAATACTGGAAAAGGGACTGGGGCAGTCAGGAACGGGTGAAGTTTGATGCGCCTGTCGCCAGTGACAGCGACTCAGCAAAAGCCACGTACCTGGAGCTCCCTATCGCTGCTTTTATTTATGAGAGTGGTATTGATTACATTGACAGAACTACAAAGACTTTTACGTCTCGTGAGTTTGCTCGAGATGATCAGCGCCGATGGGTAGAGCAAGGCAATACGTGGAAGCCGATCATAAAAATACAATTTCCGAACTCGATCGCTGAGGACGCGAAATTTGCTTACTACCCCGCCGATCAGCATGTTCAAGCCCCGGTGGATAGTCGTTCCTGCGATAACTACATAGAAAAGATCGAGTGGGATAACAATTATGTAGAACCCGTATTGGGAAAAATTTCATCGCTTAAGGTCACGCCCACGGCCTGCGGAAGAAAAGCCGGCGTAGGGAAAACCAATGTCGTGCTGGCCGAGCTGGCGATCAAGGCTGCTGCCCTTGATCCGAATCGCAAGGACTGGAATTTCGATAACATGGGCAGCAGCATGCGCCGTCAGTTGGCCTGCCATCTTGATTCCCCCGATATCGCCGAGAATAAACCTACGTGGAGCCTTGAGCCCGCTCGTCCCTATGTGGCCCACGATGTGATTATTAAATTGCCGGGTGATAACCGGTGTAATCCTCATTGAAAGGGTCAGATCAGCCTGCTGACCCGACCGGGATACTCAAGACGACGAACATGGCAACTCTCACGCTTAAAAAATCAACAAAGCTGCTGATTCTACTGGGCAGTCTTTGTGTTTCGCCGCTGTCCTTTAGCGAAGCGCTCGTGGCCACGAGCGTGCAATCAGGAGAAGCAACCGCAGCCGCCTTGACCCGCAACTACTACGACACCGCGGTCAACTGTGGCGCTGCCACGGCACCGGCTTTTTTATGCACGGGTGTCGTGGCACGCACAACCAACGCAGGAAACTTCGATCCTTGGGACCATAGCGAATTTTCCAGGACCAGCGGCGCGGTTTCATTTTCCTACCTGAGGGCCGACGCCAAGTTCGGTGGTGCGCCATGGGGCAACAACGAAGCGCGGCATGGCTATATTTTTTATCCCACCCTCCGGGCTCCGCAGGGAAAAATAAGGCCCTCGATCATCTGTTATTTTCCCTACGATGGCGCGACGATCTATCGCAGCAAACCGGGCGCCCGCGGTTGCCGTGACAGCATTACTCAGTTCGTCTATCCCCTGAGTAAACCCTGTAATGAACAGAATATTTTCACTGCCAGGGCCTGGCTGACCCATTTTCGAAGGGTCAGTTACGGAAATCCTGCCAGTTGCGCGTGGATGCTCAACGATGCGTTGAATGAGCAAGCCGTGGCTAACTTCAATGCGGGATTGCAAGTCAGAAAACTTGTTGAGCTTGAGGCAGGGGGTGCCGATTTCAATTTCAAGAATCACAACGAGCTTCGCATCGAAGCCTGGCCGGAAAAAAATCCGGCTGCGCTGCCCATCCAGGCGTTTTTCTGGATCACCGGCTCAAACGATCTGGAAGCCTCCCGAATCGACCAAAAAAAATATCATGAGCGCACCAACGGTCTTTTTATCCCCATCGTTCGCGTCACATTGCCTCCCAGCCCACAAGGTCATTTCAGTTTCCAATATGTGAGTGCGGACCAAGCGATCTCCCCGGTTATCCCGATGCCCGCTTTTGCTGCACCCACCATTCCCAAGGCTTACAGCACAGTCTCTGGCGACCGTCTGAACACTCAGGATATCTATAGGGATGAATACCTCATCGTGCAATTGCCCACCGAAGCAATTGCCGCCTCCGATATCTTGAGCGTTCGGTGGGGAGGCCGAGTGCCATACAGCAGTCCGCCGGTCGCATACGGCGAGCTTCCCGCGAACAAACAGGTGCTGATTCCCCGCACTGAGGTCGTCGATAGCATCGGGCTCACCGTACCGGTGAGCTACACCATCAAGAAAAGCGGTGCCGGTGAAACCCTGGAGTCTGGGGTGCGGTTTCTGACCATCGATCCCCAGGCGCTGGTGCTTCCGGCACCCAGTTATGCCTCGGGGACAGTCACAGTCAACTCTCCAGCTCCGTCGGGCTCGACCCTGCGCGTACGTGTCATAGGGGAAACCTTCCTTGATACGGCCCATCAGCTGGTTACGGCCGGTAAGCCCAACTCTTTCGTTCTTGACCCGACCTGGGTCTCGAAACACAAGGGAAAAACGGTGCTGATCAATTATTCGGTGTTTACCAAACTCAGCCCGCAGTGGTTGTTTTCCCAAGTGCTCCGGGTCCAGCTATAAACGTCAGGCCAACGCTGTCTCGGCTGGCGAAACAATACTGGTCTTACCCCACGGGACTTGCCGGAGCTTAGGTACTCGGCATCGATTCATTCGCTCAGGTACTGCGAGCAGGCGCCGTTCTGACGGTGCAAGTCGCGGCGTCGTACAAAACCCTGGGCCTTGTTCTGATTGCTCTCGCTGATCACTTCTTCTCTGGTGGATTAAGGAGGAACACTCGGTTTTTTATTTCAAATAAGTATTGAGCACTGTGAAAGTTGACAGGTGTTCGAAGGGGAGCGCTCTTGTAGCGTAGATAAAACTGTTAACGGAAAAAGCCTGAAAAAGACATAGCTTACTTAGAGCCTTGTCTGTTCATGTATGGGAGTCTGAAATGAAAAGACAATTTTGCATTGTGCTGTTTTTATTGTTGACGGCTGGCTGTGCAACACATGAATTGGATAGGAGCACTATTGATGAGCCGTCAGGACAGGCTGTTGGCGTCCAAGGCGCAGGTACCGGTCCAGAAATAGCGGCCTATCTCACGGAAGCCTATAACAACGTCTTGACCATGTGTCGCAACAACCCCTCGGCGCCGTCGTTTTTATGCACAGGGGTGACGCTACGGGCAACCCAACACTCCACGCAGTTTCATTTTTGGAATCCCAACCCAGCATCGACGGGCGTCTCTTTTTCCTGGCTGCGTAAAGACGCGAAGTTCAGCAAATTAGTATTTGGCTACAATAACGGCTTTATTCTTTATCCCGATTTTTTTAAACCGACAGGAAAGATCGCATTGGCGGTGCTGTGCTTCTTTCCAGTCGACGGCGCCACTGACCATCGACCTGACGAAGGTTGTGGTCAATATCCCAATCGCCCCAACAGCCGACCTTGCCAATCCCAAGGTATTACCACAGCCGCGCACTATATTGCCCATTTCAACGCTAACGCAGGTATGTACGGTGCATTGTGTGGCTTCGATGTTCGTGACGAGCTGGATGAACGAGGCGCCGTTGCGTTCACCGAGGGCGTGAAGGCCCAGGGGCAACTTCCAGCCTCCGCATTTGGTACGCAGAATGAATTTCGCGTGAGAAAGTGGGCTCAGAATATTGGTCAGACCCTTCCGATTGAGGCCGTTTTTTACATCAATGATACGGGTAAGGTTGGCGCTCAATATGATCAACGGGACTTTAAAACGCAGACCGGCATTTGGATCCCCATGATCAAGATTACGCTTCCCCAAACGGCCGCAAATGACGCGAGATTTGAGTTTATTCCCGCTGATCAGGCTATCTCATCCTGAACCTCTGGGGCTGGGCAGCGGTGATGAAGATGTCTGATTCTTGCGTTGGACGTGTGCCGTCGAGGGGGGGCGAGTCGTTAGGCTGCTCTTGCGCAGGTGGTCCATAGAGGGGGTTCTGGGCTATAATCGCCGCCCTTTTTTGAATCACCTGCCAGGCGATTTCCCATGACCAAACAGGCCGCCGAAGTCGCGAAACGCCGCACTTTCGCCATTATTTCCCACCCCGATGCCGGTAAGACCACCATCACCGAAAAGCTCTTGCTGATGGGCAAGGCGATTGCGGTGGCCGGCACGGTGAAATCTCGCAAGTCCGACCGCCATGCCACCTCCGACTGGATGGAAATGGAAAAACAGCGGGGTATTTCCATTACCACGTCGGTCATGCAGTTCCCGTATCGCGATCACATGATCAACCTGCTCGACACCCCGGGCCACGAAGACTTCTCCGAAGACACCTACCGCACCCTCACGGCGGTGGACTCGGCGCTGATGGTCCTCGACGGCGGTAAAGGCGTCGAGCCACGGACCATCGCCCTGATGGACGTCTGCCGTCTGCGGGACACGCCGATCGTCAGCTTCATCAACAAACTCGACCGTGACATCCGCGACCCGATCGAACTGCTCGACGAGATCGAAGCGGTCCTGAAGATCAAGGCCGCGCCGATCACCTGGCCGATCGGCTGCTATCGCGACTTCAAGGGCGTGTACCACCTGGCCGACGACTACATCATCGTCTACACCGCCGGGCATGGTCATGAACGCACCGAAACCAAAATCATCGAGAAGCTCGACTCCGACGAAGCCCGCGCCCACCTGGGCGACGAGTACGACCGTTTTGTCGAGCAACTGGAGCTGGTGCAAGGCGCCTGCCATGAGTTCGACCAGCAGGAATTCCTCGACGGCCAACTGACCCCGGTGTTCTTCGGTACGGCGTTGGGCAACTTCGGTGTCGACCATGTGCTCGACGCCGTGGTCGATTGGGCACCGCGCCCGCTGGCCCGCGTCGCCAACGAGCGCACCGTGGAGCCGGTGGAAGAGAAGTTCACCGGCTTCGTGTTCAAGATCCAGGCGAACATGGACCCCAAGCACCGCGACCGCATCGCCTTCATGCGCATCTGCTCGGGCAAATACGAAAAAGGCATGAAGATGCGCCATGTGCGCACCGGCAAGGACGTACGCATCGGTGACGCCCTGACGTTCTTCTCCTCGGAACGCGAGCAACTGGAAGAAGCCTTCGCCGGTGACATCATCGGCCTGCACAACCACGGCACCATCCAGATCGGCGACACCTTCACTGAGGGCGAAGCCCTGGGTTTCACCGGCATCCCGCACTTCGCCCCGGAACTGTTCCGCCGCGTGCGCCTGAAAGACCCGCTCAAGTCCAAGCAACTGCGCCAGGGCCTCCAGCAACTGGCCGAGGAAGGCGCCACCCAGGTGTTCTTCCCGACCCGCAGCAACGACATCATCCTCGGCGCTGTCGGTGTGCTGCAGTTCGACGTCGTCGCCAGCCGTTTGAAGGAGGAATACAAGGTCGAGTGCTCCTACGAGCCGATCACCGTGTACTCCGCTCGTTGGGTCGAATGTGGCGACAAGAAGAAATTCGAAGAGTTTTCCAACAAGGCCGTGGAAAACCTCGCCTTGGATGGCGGCGGTCACCTGACCTACCTGGCCCCGACCCGTGTCAACCTGGCGCTGATGGAAGAGCGCTGGCCGGATGTGAACTTCCGTGCGACGCGTGAGCATCACTAAGCGCTGAGCTTTACACCCAGAACCCCGCACCGAAAGCTGCGGGGTTTTTTATTTCCACTTAACGACTGGGCACCACCAACCCCCGGTGGGAGCGAGCCTGCTCGCGATGGCGCAGTGCCAGTCAATCTCAAAGCTGCTGACCCACCGCCATCGCGAGCAGGCTCGCTCCCACACTGGAACTTCAGCGGGCAAAAAAATTGTGTTCGGCCCAGATTCCTCCGTGGGAGCAAAGCTTGCTCGCGATAGCGGAGTGTCAGTCAATCTCAAAGCTGCTGACCCACCGCCATCGCGAGCAGGCTCGCTCCCACACTGGAACTTCAGCGGGCAAAAAAATTGTGTTCGGCCCAGATTCCTCTGTGGGAGCAAAGCTTGCTCGCGATAGCGGTGGGTCAGCTTGCGGGATGTTGAATGTGCCTTCGCCATCGCGGGCAAGCCTTGCTCCCACAAGGTTTCTGGGGTGGGTTGGTAAGTAGGCTCAGTTCATAACCGTTCGGGATAATCCTTATTCGAAACCATTCTGTGCCCGCATGGCATTTCTGTCCGTACATAGGCGTCTTATCTGAGGAACCGACCGTTCAGGATCAGCGTTTCTTGAACGCCGTCAGGCTTAGGGCTTTAACCAGAGAAAAAAAGGAATCGGCTATGAACGCATTTCTACGCGCGATGATTTTGCTGAAGGTTTTGCTGATGCTGTCGCTCGGTTCGTCAGCGGCTTGGGCCGAATGCGATGAGCATGAAAAACAAGCGGCGAACGGACACGTGGCGCAGGGCGAATGGATGCTTGCCGCCAATGAAGAACAGCAACCCGGCGATCAGGATGATGACGATTCGACGATTGATGATGACCCGGATGCCGATGATGGTGGTGAGGGTGATAGCCAGACGTAGAGTTCAGACAAAGAAAACCCCTGCTGCCCGATCCTATATTTGACCGGGCAACAGGGGTTTTTCATGTTCGCAAGTGCATTACGCGTGGCGAGGGAGCTTGCTCCCGCTGGGGCGCGAAGCGGCCCGGTTTTTCAGGACTGCTGCGCAGTCCATCGGGAGCAAGCTCCCTCGCCACAAGTGCTGTATTGCCTTTTGGTTTACGCCGCGCCGTCGAGGAATTGCTCGGCGTAGTGACACGCCACCTGCCGGTTATCCAGCAACCGCAAGGCCGGTTCTTCGGTCTGGCAGCGCTCGGTGGCGTATGGGCAGCGCTTGTGGAAGGCGCAGCCGGACGGTGGGTCGAGCGGGTTGGGCAGTTCGCCGACGATTTTGATCTTCGGCTTGTTCGGGTCCGGGTGGATGGTCGGGGTGGCCGAGAGCAGCGCCTGGGTGTACGGGTGCAGCGGACGGCTGTAGATGGACTCGTTAGGGCCCATTTCCACCGGACGGCCGAGGTACATCACCATCACGTCGTCGGCCACGTGCTGCACCACCGCCAGGTTGTGGGAGATAAACACGTAAGCGGTGTTGAACTCCTGCTGCAGATCCATGAACAGGTTCAGCACCTGGGCCTGGATCGACACGTCCAGCGCCGACGTCGGTTCGTCCGCCACCAGCACCTTGGGTTGCAGCATCATGGCGCGGGCCAGGGCGATGCGCTGGCGTTGGCCGCCGGAGAACATGTGCGGGTAGCGCTGGTAATGCTCGGGGCGCAGGCCCACCTGCTTCATCATCGCCTGGACTTTCTCCCGCCGCTCGGTGGCCGACAGGTTGGTGTTGATGAGCAAGGGCTCGGCCAGTTGATCACCGACTTTCTGCCGTGGGTTGAGGGACGCGTACGGGCTCTGGAACACCATCTGCACGTCTTTGCGCAACTGCTTGCGCTCGGCCTTGTTCGCGCCGGCCACTTCCTGGCCGGCGATCTTCAGGGAGCCGGTGGACGGTTCCTCGATCAGCGTCAGGGCCCGGGCAAGGGTGGATTTGCCGCAACCGGATTCACCCACCACGGCGAGGGTCTTGCCGGCTTCCAGTTCGAACGACACGCCGTTGAGGGCGCGCACGGTCGCATGGCCCTTGAACATGCCACGGGACACTTCGTAATGACGGGTCAGGTCACGGGCGGTAAGTACGACGGCCATCACGCCACCTCCTGGTTCAACGGGTAGAAGCAGCGGGCGAGGCTGTTGGATTTCGGATCGAGGGCCGGGCGTTGTTGACGACAGTTGTCCTGCACATACGGGCAGCGCGGCGACAGCAGGCAGCCTTGCGGACGGTCGTAGCGACCGGGGACGATACCTGGCAGCGTCGCCAGGCGCTCGGCGCCCATGCTGTGTTCCGGAATCGCCGCCAGCAGCGCTTCGCTGTACGGGTGGGCCGGGATGTCGAACAGCTCGGGGACCTTGCCTACTTCCACGGCCTGGCCTGCGTACATCACGCACACGCGCTGGGCGGTTTCAGCCACCACGGCCAAGTCGTGGGTGATCAGCACCAAGCCCATGTTCTGCTCTTTCTGCAGGGCCAGCAGCAGGTCCATGATCTGCGCCTGAATGGTCACGTCGAGGGCGGTGGTCGGTTCGTCGGCGATCAACAGTTTCGGCTCGCCGGCAATCGCCATGGCAATCGCCACACGCTGGCTCATGCCGCCGGACAGTTGGTGCGGGTAGGCGTTCATGCGGCTGGCGGCGCCCGGGATTTCGACTTTCTCCAGCAGTTCGATGGCGCGCTGGCGGGCGGCCTTGCCGGACATCTTCAGGTGCAGGCGCAGCACTTCTTCGATCTGGAAACCCACGGTGTAGCTGGGGTTGAGTGCAGTCATCGGGTCCTGGAACACCATCGCCAGGTCCTTGCCGACGATCTGCCGACGCTGGCGGTTGCTCAGCTTGAGCATGTTCTTGCCATCGAAGTTCAGCGCGTCGGCGGTGACGATGCCGGGGTGCTCGATCAGCCCCATCAGCGCCATCATGGTCACGGATTTACCCGAGCCTGATTCACCGACGATGGCCAGTACTTCACCCTTTTCCACGCTCAGGTCCAGGCCGTCGACCACCGGCACGGCGGTGGCGTCGCCGAAGCGTACGTTGAGATTCTTGATTTCTAGCAGTGACATGGGAATCTCCTCAGGCGGCATTCTTGAGTTTCGGGTCCAGCGCATCGCGCAAACCGTCGCCCATCAGGTTGATTGCCAGCACGCTGAGCAAAATGGTCAAGCCAGGCAGGCTCACCACCCACCAGGCGCGTTCGATGTAGTCTCGGGCCGAGGCCAGCATGGTGCCCCACTCCGGGGTTGGCGGCTGGACGCCCAGGCCGAGGAAGCCCAGGGCGGCGGCGTCGAGGATCGCCGAGGAAAAGCTCAAGGTTGCCTGCACGATCAGCGGCGCCATGCAGTTGGGCAGCACAGTGATGAACATCAGGCGCGGCAGGCCGGCACCGGCCAGGCGGGCGGCGGTCACGTAGTCACGGTTGAGTTCGCCCATCACCGCGGCGCGGGTCAGGCGCACGTAGGACGGCAGCGACACGATGGCGATGGCGATCACGGTGTTGATCAGGCCAGGGCCGAGGATGGCGACAATCGCCACGGCCAACAGCAGCGAGGGCAGGGCGAGCATGATGTCCATCAAACGCATGATGGTCGGGCCGAGCAGGCGCGGGAAGAACCCGGCGAACAGTCCCAGCAGGATGCCCGGGATCAGCGACATCACCACCGACGACAAGCCGATCAGCAGCGACAGACGCGAACCCTGGATCAGCCGCGACAGCAAATCGCGCCCCAGTTCGTCGGTGCCCAGCAAAAATTGCATCTGACCGCCTTCGAGCCAGACCGGCGGTGTCAGCAAAAAGTCGCGGTATTGTTCGCTCGGGTCATGGGGGGCGACCCACGGGGCGAAGATCGCGCAGAACACGATCAGGGTCATGAACATCAGCCCGGCCACGGCGCCCTTGTTGCGGGAAAACGCCTGCCAGAATTCTTTGTAGGGGGACGGGTACAGCAGGCTTTGATCGACTGCTACCGAGGTAGTTGGAGTACTCATGGTTTTGATCTCAGCGCTGGTGACGAATACGTGGGTTGGCAAAGCCGTAGAGGATGTCCACGACGAAGTTGACCAGAATCACCAGGCAGGCGATTAACAGGATGCCGTTCTGCACCACGGGATAGTCCCGGGCGCCGATGGCTTCGATCAGCCACTTGCCGATACCTGGCCAGGAGAAGATCGTTTCGGTCAGCACCGCACCGGCCAGCAATGTGCCGACTTGCAGGCCGACCACGGTCAGCACCGGGATCAGCGCGTTGCGCAGGCCATGCACGAATACCACTCGCGAAGGCGACAGGCCCTTGGCGCGCGCGGTGCGGATATAGTCTTCGCGCAGCACTTCGAGCATCGAGGAACGGGTCATGCGGGCGATCACCGCCAGCGGAATAGTACCCAGCACGATGGCCGGCAGGATCAGGTGGTGCAGGGCGTCGAGGAACGCGCCCGGCTCATCGGCCAGCAGCGTGTCGATCAGCATGAAGCCGGTTTTCGGCTCGATGTCGTAGAGCAGGTCGATCCGTCCCGACACCGGCGTCCAGCCCAGGGACACCGAGAAGAACATGATCAGGATCAGGCCCCACCAGAAGATCGGCATCGAATACCCCGCCAGGGAGATGCCCATCACCCCATGGTCGAACAGGGATCCTCGCTTGAGTGCCGCGATCACCCCGGCCAAAAGGCCCAGGATACCGGCGAACAACAGGGCGGCCATGGACAGCTCCAGGGTCGCGGGAAACAGGGAACTGAACTCGGTCCAGACGCTTTCGCGGGTGCGCAGCGATTCGCCGAGATCGCCCTGGGCCAGTTTGCCGATGTAGTCCAGGTACTGGGCATACAGCGGTTTGTTCAGGCCAAGGCGTTCCATTGCCTGAGCGTGCATTTCGGGATCGACCCGACGTTCGCCCATCATCACTTCCACGGGGTCGCCGGGGATCATGCGAATCAACGCGAAAGTCAGCAAGGTGATGCCGAAGAACGTGGGGATCAATAATCCCAGTCGGCGGGCAATAAAACTAAACATCTTAAGGTGTACCTCATCAGCCGGTTAGGCGTGCCCGACAGCTCCTGGATAAGAGTTGCCGGGCGTTTTCTTATCTACCTCACCTGGGTGGTGGCGAAGTTATTGGTCGTAAGCGGGCTAATCACATAGCCCTCTACGTTCTTGCGCATTGCGGTAAACATTCGGGTGTGGGCCATGCTGATCCACGGCTGGTCCTGGTTGAAAAGCACCTGGGCCTGTTCATAGAGCTTGGTGCGCTCCTCGGGGTTCACTGTGGCGCGGGCCTGGTCGATCAGCGCCTGGAATTGCTCGTTGCACCAGCGCGCGTAGTTTTCGCCGTTCTTGGCCGCTTCGCAACTGAGCATAGGCGTCAGGAAGTTATCCGGGTCGCCGTTATCGCCCGCCCATCCGGCGGAAACCATGTCGTGCTCGCCGTTCTTGGCGCGCTTGAGCATTTCGCCCCATTCCATCACGCGGATGTCGACCTTGATCCCGACTTTGGCCAGGTCGGCCTGCATCATCTGCGCGCCGAGCATCGGGTTGGGGTTGGTCGGGCCGCCGCCGTTACGGGTGAACAGAGTGAACACGGTGCCTTCAGGTACGCCGGCTTCCTTGAGCAGTTGACGGGCTTTGTCCAGGTCCCGGGGCGGATTTTTCAGATCATGATTGAAGCCCAGCAGCGTCGGTGGGTACGGGTTGACCGCCACGGTGGCATTGCCCTTGCCGAACAGGGCGTTGACGTAGGCTTCCTTATCGAAGGCCAGGTCGATGGCTTTGCGCACCCGCACATCGCTCATGTATTTGTGGCTGGTATTCAGGGCGGTGTAGGAAACGGTCATCGCGTCCAGTTCCGTCACCTTCAGGTTCGGGTCTTTCTTGATGCTGGGGATGTCATCGGGTTTTGGATACAGCGCGATCTGGCACTCGTTGGTCTTGAGCTTTTGCATGCGCACGTTGTTGTCGGTGGCGATGGCCAGGATTAGCGCATCGGCCGGTGGCTTGCCACGGAAGTAGTCCGGGTTGGCCTTGAAACGAACCTGGGCATCCTTGTTGTAGCGCTGGAAAATGAACGGGCCGGTGCCGATCGGCTTGCTGTTGAGGTCGCCGGTCTTGTTTGCCTTGAGCAACTGGTCGGCGTATTCGGCCGGGTAGATCGAGGAGAAGGCCATGGCGATGTCCGCCAGAAATGGCGCCTCGCGGCGGGTCAGGCTGAACCTGACTGTGTGCTCGTCGACTTTCTCGACGCTCTTGAGCAGCTCTTTGAAGCCCATGCTTTCAAAGTAGGGGAAGCCTACGCTCGACAGCTTGTGCCAGGGATGATTCGGGTCCAGCTGGCGCTGAAAACTCCAGACCACGTCGTCGGCATTCATGTCGCGGGTCGGCTTGAAATAATCGGTGGTGTGAAACTTGACGCCTTTGCGCAGATGAAAAGTGTACGTCAGGCCGTCGTCACTGATGTCCCAGGATTCGGCCAGGGCCGGAATCACTTCGGTGGTGCCGGGCTTGAAGTCGGCCAGGCGATTGAAGATGGTTTCTGCCACGGCATCGGCAGTGACTGCAGTCGTGTACTGGACCATGTCGAAGCCTTCCGGGCTGGCTTCTGTGCAAACCACCAGGGGTTTGGCCGTGGCGCCTACGGCGACACTCAGCAACGCAGCGGCGATGGCTGCGCGTAGGGGATTCATGTTCATCGGCTATCCTCTGCAATCGGTTCAATGGCAAAAACCGAACGACCGACCTTGTGAGTCGACCGTTCGGTGGATGGTTTAGAGAATGTTGAACGGGATGGTGGTGACCAGGCGGAATTCGTTGATGTTGCCATCAGCCTGGTTTTCGCTGGCGCGGTGCGTGGTGTATGTCGCACGAATCGCGGTGGCCTTGAGCGGGCCACTTTGCACGGCGTAGGAGGCGCCAACACCGTATTCGTAGTGAGTTTCGCCGTCCATCAGGCTCAGGTCGCCGCGCTGGGTACCTGGTGCGGTGTAGGCCGTGCCACGGTAATGCGTGCCGTCGATGCCCCAGCCGCGTGCCTGATAGATGTTGAGCTTCAGGCCCGGTACGCCGTACTCGGCCATGTTGAGGCCGTAGGCGATCTGGAACGATTTCTCGTTCGGGCTGTTGAAGTCCGACAGCAAGGAGTTGGCCAGGTAGATGCCATTGGTTTCGTGCAGGTAGTCGAAGTACTCGTCGCCGTTCACTTCCTGATAGGAGAACGTCAGGCTATGGGCCTGGTGAGCAAGGCCGAGCGACAGGGAGTAGGTATCGTTATCGATATTCCCCATCAGCTTTTTGCCCTCATCAACGGTTTTGTAGTAGTTCAGGCTGGTGGTCAGACTCAGCACCTGGCTGTCACCCAACTCGTGGGTCGCGCCAAAGTAGTACTGGTTCCAGAAGTCTTCAACATTGGCGCCATACAGGCTGGTTTTCAGGCTCTTGAACGGCTGGTAGTTCACGCCGGCGGTGAGGACTTTGTCGGTTTCCACGCCAGTGGCGGAGTACTCGCTGCGGAACTTCGACAAGCTCTGCTCGGTACGCGGCGAAACGCGATCGAAACCGGCCACGTCGAACGACAGGTTGTTGAATTCCTCGCTATGCAGACTCACACCTTCGAAACTCGAAGGCAGTGCGCGGTTGCCGATAACGTCGACGATAGGCGTACTGAAATTCTGACGACCGGCGGTGAGCGTTGTGTTCGATACGCGGAACTTGACGTTGGCCAGACCCAGCTTGCTCCACTGGTCGACGGCATCACCGTTGGAGTCGGCCAGGGTGCGGTTGGAACCGCCGGCGATGTGCTTGCGGTCTTGATCCAGCACGATGGCGTTGTAGGCGGCTACTTCCGTGCTGACGCCGACTGTGCCTTGGGTAAAGCCCGAGGTGTAGTTAACGATGGTGCCCTGAACCCAGTTGATACGACGTGCGATGGGCGTAGCCGGCACGGAAGGATCATTTTTTACGCTGTTAGGCTTATAGCTGAATCGGTCATCACGACGTTTCAGTTCGTTGGCGTACCAGTTACGGGTCGTGCCGCCCAAGCTCTGTCCATCGATAAAACCTTTAGCCTCGCTTTGAGCGCTGCTGCCAGCCAGGGTGGTCGGGACGAATTCCTGACTTGCAGACTCAGCATAGGCTGTGGCCGTAACGCTGCTGATGGCCAAGGCCAGTAACGCGGTGTTGCTCAGTTTCATCGGTAACGCTCCTTTTCTTTCTTTTTAATGCCGGTCTTTTTTAGTGATACGGCTATCGGTTTTTGCAACTCATCTTGGCTTCGCAAACGTTTGCACTACGCCTGAACGGTGAATTTCGGCAAGACGTCTGCGTGAGGGCACCAAATGGGGCCCTGCTGTATGGCTAATCAGTTATGGGTTCAGGCTGACGCCCGAGAACACGTTGCGACCGAAGGGGCTGACCTTGAACCCTTCGACTTTGGCGCTCAGCGGCTGGTTGACCGTCGAGTGAGCGACAGGGGTGATCGGCACTTGCTGCTTGAGCAATTGCTGGGCCTGTTTGTAGAGCACGGTGCGCTGGTCGCGATCGGTGACGACCTTGGCCTGCTTGATCAGCTTGTCGTAGTCCTGATCGCACCACATGGAGTAGTTGTTGCCGCCAATGGCATCGCAGCTGTACAGCGTGCCCAGCCAGTTGTCCGGGTCCCCGTTGTCACCGGTCCAGCCGATCAGGCTGACATCGTGCTCGCCGTTCTTGGTGCGCTTGATGTATTCGCCCCATTCATAGCTGACGATCTTCACCTTCAGGCCGATTTTCGCCCAGTCGGCCTGAAGCATTTCGGCCATCAGCTTGGCGTTGGGGTTGTACGGGCGTTGTACCGGCATGGCCCAGAGGGTGATTTCGGTGCCTTCCTTGACCCCGGCAGCCTTGAGCAACTCCTTGGCTTTTTCCGGGTTGTAGGCGGTGTCCTTGATCGTATCGTCGTAAGACCACTGGGTCGGCGGCATGGCGTTGACCGCCAGTTGCCCTGCGCCCTGGTACACGGCGTTGAGGATGCTCTGCTTGTTCACCGCCATGTCCAGCGCCCGGCGCACTTCGACCTGGTCGAACGGTTTGTGACGGGTGTTATAGGCGATGTAGCCGAGGTTGAAACCGGGTTTCTCGATCAGTTGCAGTTTCGGGTCGTTCTTCAAGGCCGGCACATCGGCTGGACGTGGATGCAGGGTGACCTGGCATTCGTTGGCCTTGAGTTTTTGCACCCGTACCGAGGCATCGGTGTTGATGGAGAAGATCAGGTTGTTCAGCTTGACCCGCTCCGGCGCCCAGTACTGTTTGTTGGCGACATAGCGGATGTTGGAGTCTTTCTGGTAGCTCTTGAACTCGAACGGCCCGGTGCCGATCGGCTTCTGGTTGATGTCGCTGGGCTTGCCGGTCTTGAGCAACTGATCGGCGTATTCGGCCGACAGGATCGCGGCGAAACTCATGGCGATGTTCTGGATGAACGCGGCGTCCACGCTGTTGAGCGTCATGACCACGGTCAGCGGCCCGGTGGCCTCGACCTTGGCGATGTTCTTGTTCAGGCTCATGCCGTTGAAGTATGGAAACTCGGTCGGGTAGGCCTTACGGAAGGGGTGCTGCGGGTCAAGCATGCGGTTGAAGGTGAACAGCACGTCGTCGGCGTTGAAATCCCGGGTCGGCGTGAAGTAATCGGTGGTATGAAACTTCACCCCTTCGCGCAGGTGAAAGGTGTATTTCAGGCCGTCTTCGGAAATGTCCCAGCTAGTCGCCAGGCCAGGTACGACGTTGGTCGCGCCCTTTTCAAACTCGGCCAGGCGGTTGTACAGCGGTTCGGCGGCATCGTTGTCAGTGGCGGTGGTGTATTGCGCGGTGTCGAAACCGGCGGGGCTGCCTTCGGAGCAGAACACCAGACTGCCGCCGGCGGCCTGGGCCATGGAAGTGGCGGCCAGCAGGCCGGTGCCCAGCAATGCGGATAAAACCAAGGTATGGCGCATGACGCTCCCTCTCTCTATGGGGTGTTTAACAGTGACCGGCGCCCTTGCAGGGCCTGTCCGGGCACTGAGTTCAATCCATTGCGAACAGCGATGCCGCAGCGCCAGCAGATCGACCTGGCTCCCGACGGTATGGGCCGCGGGCCAGGCAGTAAATGCGTAACGCCTGAAAGACTTGTGGGAAAAGGCGATACGTCCTAAACCAGCTGCTGTGGTACGCAGTGCTTTTGGATGTAGGCGTTTTCCTGAGTCTTGGTCTCGGCAGATAAAGCAACGGCGCCGTCAGAAACGCCGCCGTTGCCTACCTTTATTTGCTGACGCTGACGCCGTAGAAGGAGTTCAAGCCAAACGGGCTGATCTTGAAGTCCTGCACATTGGCGCGCATGGGTTGATACACCGTCGAGTGAGCGATAGGTGTCATTGGCACAGCGTCCTTGAGGACGTGTTGCGCCTGTTTGTACAGTTCGGTGCGCTTGGCCTGGTCGGTCGTGCGCTTGGCCTGCTTGACGAGGTCGTCGAACTTCTTGTCGCACCATTTGGAGAAGTTGTTACCGGCCAGCGAGTCGCAGCCGAACAGCACGTTGAGCCAGTTGTCCGGGTCACCGTTGTCACCGCTCCAGCCAATGATCATGGCCTGGTTCTCGCCGCCCTTGGAGCGCTTGATGTACTCGCCCCACTCATAGCTGACGATGTTGACGTTCAGGCCGATCTTCTTCCAGTCGGACTGCAGCATTTCAGCCATCAGCTTGGCGTTCGGGTTGTACGGACGCTGTACCGGCATCGCCCACAGGGTGATGTTGGTGCCTTCCTTGACGCCGGCTTCCTTGAGCAGCGTCTTGGCTTTCTCAGGGTCGTACTTGGCGTCCTTGATGGTGGTGTCGTAGGACCATTGGGTCGGCGGCATGGCGTTGACCGCCAGTTGACCAGCGCCCTGGTAGACCGAATCGATGATCTGCGGCTTGTTGACCGCCATGTCCAGCGCCTGGCGAACTTTCAGGTCGGCCAGAATGTTCGGCTCGTTGCTGCCCTTGATCTTGTCCATCACGTTGTAAGCGATGTAGCCCAGGTTGAAACCCGCCTGGTCAGGCATCTTCAGTGCCTTGTCTTCTTTCAGCGCCTTGAGGTCGGCTGGGCGTGGGAAGAGGGTGACCTGGCACTCGTTCTTCTTCAGCTTCTGGATGCGTACCGATGGGTCGGTGGTGATGGCGAAGATCAGGTTGTCGATCTTCACGTCTTCAGGCTTCCAGTAATCCTTGTTCCCGGTGTAGCGGATGTTGGAGTCTTTCTGGTAGCTCTTGAACACGAACGGGCCGGTGCCGACCGGCTTCTGGTTGATGTCGGGGGCCTTGCCTTCCTTGAGCAGTTGGGCCGCGTACTCAGCGGACTGGATCGAGGCGAAGCTCATGGCCATGTTCTGAATGAACGCGGCGTCAACATCCTTGAGGGTGAACTTGACGGTGTGGTCGTCGACTTTATCGATCTTGGTGATGTTGGTGTCCATCCCCATGTCGGTGAAGTACGGGAATTCGGTCGGGTAGGCCTTACGGAACGGGTCATCCTTGCTGATCATGCGATTGAAGGTGAACAGCACGTCGTCGGCGTTGAATTCACGAGTCGGCTTGAAATACGGGGTGGTGTGGAACTTGACGCCTTCACGCAAGTGGAAGGTGTAGGTGAGGCCGTCTTCGGAAATGTCCCATTTGGTCGCCAAGCCAGGAATCACAGCGGTGCCGCCGCGTTCGAACTGGGTCAGGCGGTTGAACATGGTTTCTGCAGAGGCGTCGAAGTCGGTTCCGGTGGTGTACTGACCAGGGTCAAAACCGGCCGGACTCCCTTCGGAGCAGAACACCAGGTTAGTCGCCGCATGGGCGAAAGGTGCGCTGGCTAACAAGCCTGCGCCGACTAAAAACGGAATGACCGCGTGTTTAAGCATGTTGGCCTCATGATTTGTTGTCATTTTTGGATTTGAGGGCGACCTCGTGAGTCGTCCTGCGGATACTTATGCAGGCCCCATACCCAATGCAAGATCCAGAGCGGTTACAGGCCTGAAACAGTGGCACGAACGTACCTTAATGTCGCATCTGTGTAACTTCTGACGCATTTGATCGTTTGCGGGGCCGTTTTTGATACAAGTTGCGCCCGATTCCTGTGCGCCTCGAAGGTATTTGTGCACCGCATTGGGGCAGGTATCACCCCATGAAACCCGCGAGATAGAGGGGTGCAACCCAAGGGTCTTTATGTGTTTATCGACGCGGCCTTTGTGTGTATTGCGCGCTACTGGGTTAGCTCGGGTTGGTGACGTGGCGGCCTGCTAGCCGGCCTGTTTCTTGCGGTTGTACCCCGATCCAATGGTGGGAGCGAGCCTGCTCGCGAGGGCGGTCCGGCAACCGACGCCTACGCTTCGTCGAACACCAGACCCGTGGCGAGGGAGCTTGCTCCCGCTGGGCTGCGTAGCAGCCCAAAACCTGACACCTCGGTTTGTCAGATGAATGGCGTCGCTGTTTTTAGGGCCGCTTCGCGCCCCAGCGGGAGCAAGCTCCCTCGCCACGGGGTTTGCGGCGTCAGGAAGCGAAGCGGCACGAGTCATTCATTTGTGTCGGAAGGATCACCGGCCCCGAACCGAAACATCCCACAGTTTTTTAGGGTTGCCGCTCGGAAGTGGGCTCTCTAACCTTTTTCTTGTCGCTGCGATTCAGCGACCGGGAGTGGGAACCCGAAATTAATAGGTCGTAAGCCTCACGACCATAACGGCAAGTGATGGCTCCAATTTCATCAGGAGCATGCACATGAACGAAGGAAAGACTGAACCGAACTTCAACAGAACAAATCCATTGGCGGATTTCGATTCCATCGAAGACCTACTCAAAGACCGAGCCGCCGCAGAGCGGGCACTCAATCATTACCTCAATCCAAAAAAACCAGAGCCAAGCACCGATCCGCGCATCGACAGCCTGTTTTCCGTCACAGCGGAAGCCGACGCCGACACGCTGCTGACCAGCACCTCCGAAACCCTGGCCTCGATAAAAGCCATGGCCGAGGACCTGGCCTTTGAAGTGGAGGGCACGCGGCGTAGTGTGGCGTTGGGGATTCATCAGTTGGTGGAGTTGTGCCAGTTGCTGGTGGATAAGGCGTTGGATCAGCTTGAAGTGCCGGCCAGTCCGGCACCTTGATCCCCTCGCCACGGAAGTTGATCGTTCCCATGCTCCGCGTGGGAATGTAGCCCGGGACGCTCTGCGTCCCTTTCCAAAGCCGAACGCGGAGCGTCCGTGGAGACATTCCCACGCGGAGCGTGGGAACGATCGGCAACGATCAGGCGGGTTACTGCATCAACACCTCAACCACCCCATCCGCCGTCATGTTCACTTTGCTGGTGCCTGCTTCGACTTCCGGCGTGACGGATTCAGCATCCATGGACGCGGCTTTCATCATCATTTGCGGGCGCATGTAGGGCTGTGGGTAGCCGTTGCTGTTGAGGTTCAGGTTGACGATTTTGTAACCCTTGCCGCCCAGGGCTTCGGTGGCCAGTTGGGCGCGGGCTTTGAAGGCGTTGACGGCGTCCTTGAGCAGAGCGTCTTCGCTGGTCTGGCGGGTGGCGGTGGAGATGGTGAAGTCCATGCCGCCCATTTTCAGGTCGGTGAGCAACTCGCCGGTGAGTTTGGACAGGGCCGCGAAGTCGGCGCTTTCCAGGCGCAGTTCAGCGCGTTCGCGCCAGCCGGTGATTTTCTGGCCTTTGTTGTCGTAGACCGGGTAGCTGTTGCGGCTGCCCTGGCGCAGGGTGATGTCCTTGACCTGCTTGGCCTGGCCAATGGCTTTGTTCAGCGTGGTGGTGACGGCCGCGGCGAGTTTGGCCGGGTCGGTGTTTTGTTCCTCGGTGTAGAGGGTGACGATCATCAGGTCGCGGGCGACTTCCTGGCTGGCTTCGGCGCGCAGGGAAATCTGGTTGTAGTGAAGCTCATCGGCGGCCAGGGCCGGCAGGCTGGCGACGGTGCCGAGGCTGAGGGCGAGCAGGGCGGCGTGACGACTGAACGTGTGCATGAAAGCTCCTTGGGATGAGGCGCAGGGGTGAGATCCGGACCTGCGTGAACGGTAAGACTCTAGCTTTTATGGGCGGGTTCGCACAGTTACAACTTCTATACAGATGCGAAGGTCAGGGGAGCTTTTGTGGCGAGGGGATTTATCCCCGCTGGACTGCGCAGCAGTCCCAGAGTTGTCATGATCTAGCTCAGCGTGGTGCCCGACCTTATTTTGGGGGCCGCTTCGCGCCCCAGCGGGGATAAATCCCCTCGCCACAATGGTTAGTGTGTCATTTCGGGGCTGTGGCGCTTTGCCGCATAGCTGCCTGTGCAAGCCGCGCCTTGGTTATACTCCGTGCGATCCGCCTGGAGCGCTCATCAGGAGAGCTCATGCTCGCCCCTTTGCAAATGACTTCCGCCTCTCGCCAGAACCTCTGGCGTCTGACGTTTATCCGAATTCTGGTCCTGGCCGCCCAGGCCGGCTCCGTGGGGCTCGCCTATTGGTTCGAGCTGCTGCCGCTGCCCTGGCTGCAATTGGCGATCACCCTGGCCTGCTCTTCGATACTGTGCGCGCTGACCGCCATCCGTCTGCGCACCTCGTGGCCGGTGACTGAGCTGGAATACGCCGTGCAACTGGCCTGCGATCTGTTTATCCACAGCGCGTTGCTGTATTTCTCCGGCGGCTCCACCAACCCTTTTGTGTCCTATTACCTGGTGCCGCTGACCATCGCCGCGGTGACGTTGCCGTGGCGGTATTCGCTGATCCTGTCCGGCATCGCCCTGGCGCTGTACACCTTGTTGCTGGCGCGCTTCTATCCGCTGGAAACTTTCCCTATCGCTCGGGAAAACCTGCAGATCTACGGCATGTGGCTGAGTTTCGCCCTGGCGGCGGCGGTCATTACGTTTTTTGCTGCGCGCATGGCCGAAGAGTTGCGTCGTCAAGAAGAGCTGCGGGCCATTCGCCGTGAAGAGGGCCTGCGGGACGAGCAATTGCTGGCCGTGGCGACCCAGGCCGCGGGTGCCGCCCATGAGTTGGGCACGCCGTTGGCCACCATGAGCGTACTGCTCAAGGAGATGCGCCAGGATCATCACGACCCGGCGCTGCAGGAAGACCTCGGTGTGTTGCAGGATCAGGTCCAGCTCTGCAAGGAAACCCTGCAGTACCTGGTGCGTGCCGCGGAGGCCAATCGCCGGCTGGCCATCGACATGCAGGACGTCACCGACTGGCTCGACGAGGCCCTGAATCGCTGGCACCTGATGCGCCCGGAGGCCAGTTATCGCTTCCAGCGTCTGGGTCAAGGACCGGTGCCGCGCATGGCGCCGCCGCCGGACCTGACCCAGGCGTTGCTCAACTTGTTGAACAACGCCGCCGACGCCTGCCCCGAAGGCCTGGAAGTGGCGCTGGACTGGAATGCCTACGAGCTGACCATCAGCATCCGCGACCATGGCGCCGGTGTGCCGCTGGCGATTGCCGAGCAAATCGGCAAGCCGTTCTACACCACCAAGGGCAAAGGTTTCGGCCTGGGCCTGTTTTTGAGCAAGGCCAGCGTGACACGCGCCGGCGGCTCGGTGAAACTCTACCCCCATGAGGAGGGCGGCACGCTCACCGAGCTGCGCCTGCCCCATGCCGACCGAGGAGACGAACATGAGTGACGAGATCCAAGTCGACGGCGAAGAACTGCCGCATCTGTTGCTGGTGGACGACGACGCCACCTTCACCCGCGTCATGGCCCGGGCCATGTCCCGTCGGGGCTTTCGCGTGAGCACCGCAGGTTCCGCCGAGGAGGGCTTGAGCATCGCCCAGGCCGACCTGCCGGACTACGCCGCGCTGGATTTGAAAATGGACGGCGACTCCGGCCTGGTGCTGTTGCCCAAGCTGCTGGAGCTGGACCCGGAAATGCGCGTGGTGATCCTCACCGGCTATTCGAGCATCGCCACCGCGGTCGAGGCGATCAAGCGCGGCGCCTGCAATTACCTGTGCAAACCGGCCGACGCCGATGACGTGCTGGCGGCGCTGTTGTCCGAACACGCCGATCTGGACACCCTGGTGCCGGAAAACCCCATGTCGGTGGACCGCCTGCAATGGGAGCACATCCAGCGGGTGCTGACCGAGCACGAAGGCAACATTTCCGCCACTGCCCGCGCCCTGGGCATGCACCGGCGCACCTTGCAGCGCAAATTGCAGAAGCGCCCCGTGCGTCGCTGAACCTGCGCTGAACAGATGTTGTCCACCCTCGCGGCAAATCGGGCCGTTGTTCTATGATCGGCCCGAGTTTTTTTTCTTTACAGAGCCTTAACCATGAATCAGAACGCTGAATATTCCGCGGTCAATGATGCGGTGCGCGGGCAGTTTTTCCGCCGTGTCTGGCAAATGACCACGCCGTACTGGCGCAGTGAGGAGAAGGGCAAGGCCTGGACGCTGTTGATAGCCGTTATCGTGCTGTCGCTGTTCAGCGTGGCGATTTCGGTGTGGATCAACAGTTGGTACAAGGATTTCTATAACGCCTTGCAGGAGAAGGACAGCGTCGCGTTCTGGCGGTTGATCCTGTATTTCTGCGGCATCGCTGCAGTGGCGATCCTGGGCGCGGTGTATCGCTTGTACCTCACGCAGATGCTCACCATTCGCTGGCGGGCCTGGCTCACGGAGAAACACTTCGCCCGTTGGCTCAATGACAAGAATTACTACCGGCTGGAGCAGGGCGGTTACACCGATAACCCGGACCAGCGGATTTCCGAAGACCTCAACAGTTTTACCAGCAACACCTTGGGCCTGGGCCTGGGGCTGCTGCGCACCGTGGTCAGCCTGGTGTCGTTCTCGATCATTTTGTGGGGCGTGTCGGGCAGCATCCAGGTGTTTGGCTACACCATCCCCGGCTACATGTTCTGGTGTGCGCTGGTGTATGCGGCGGTGGGCAGTTGGCTGACGCACCTGATCGGCCGTCGCTTGATCGGCCTGAACAACAACCAGCAACGCTTTGAAGCCGACCTGCGCTTTTCCATGGTGCGGGTGCGTGAGAACGCCGAGAGCATTGCTTTGTACAACGGCGAACCCAACGAGAACCGCCGCTTGAGTGGCCGCTTTGGTCTGGTCTGGCACAACTTCTGGGACATCATGCGGGTGTCCAAGCGCTTGACCTTCTTCACCTCCGGCTACGGCCAGATTGCGATCATCTTCCCGTTCATCGTCGCCGCGCCGCGCTACTTCGCCGGCAAAATCCAGCTGGGCGAGCTTATGCAGATCAACTCGGCGTTCGGCAATGTGCAGGAGAATTTCAGTTGGTTCATCAGCGCGTACACCGACCTCGCCGCGTGGCGCGCCACGTGTGACCGTCTGCTGAGCTTCCGCCAGGCCATGAGCGACAACGAAGACCGCGTGCCGGCCATCGATGTGCAGAACCAAGGCCATGCATTGAAAGTGCAAAACCTGGGGTTGGACCTGGCCGATGGCCGCCATCTGCTCAGCCATACCGACATGACCGTCGAGCCGGGCGAACGGGTGATGCTCAGCGGGCGTTCGGGCAGCGGTAAATCCACCCTGTTCCGGGCAATGGGGCATTTGTGGCCGGATGGCCACGGCGCGATCCGGTTGCCCGCGGCGCGTTATCTGTTCCTGCCGCAAAAACCTTATCTGCCCATTGGCACGTTGCGCGAAGCGCTGAGTTATCCACAACCGGGCGACACGTACCCGCCAGAGCGTTATGCCCAAGTGCTGGAAACCTGTCGCCTGCCGCATCTGGTGGCGCGACTGGACGAAGCCAACCATTGGCAGCGCATGCTCTCGCCCGGCGAGCAGCAACGCCTGGCGTTCGCCCGCGCATTGCTCTACGCACCACAATGGTTGTATATGGACGAAGCCACGTCGGCGATGGACGAAGAAGATGAAGCGACGCTGTACCAGGCGCTGATTGATCAGTTGCCGGGGCTGAGCATTGTCAGCGTTGGCCATCGCAGCAGTTTGAAACGGTTCCATCCGCGACATGTGCGTATCGAAAATGGCCAACTGGTGGAGCAAGCTGTAGTCGCCTGATTGTCATTGCCGAACACCGTTGTGACGAGGGGATTTATCCCCGTTGGGTGCGAAGCGCCCCTTCAAAATCAAAGGTCAACGATATTGATCTGCTGGTAGATCAAGAGGGCTGCTCCGCAGCCCAGCGGGGATAAATCCCCTCGCCACAACGGTGCATGGCGGCAAACTTTGCCAAGACCGCCAGGGAGCACGGTGATCGTACAACCACGTTGCGCTATCATGATGCGCATTCAGCCGCTTGCCGAGACACAGACACATGGAAAGACCGATCGACGTACCACGCCTTCCCCGCAAGCGCCGCAGCCTGGCGCAGGAGCTGGTGACGGTGTTGACCGAGCAGATTCGCGACGGTCTTCTCAAGCGTGGCGATAAATTGCCCACCGAGTCGGCGATCATGGAAGCCCATGGCGTCAGCCGCACCGTGGTGCGCGAGGCGATTTCCCGTTTGCAGGCCGCCGGCCAGGTGGAAACCCGCCACGGCATCGGCACCTTCGTGCTGGACACGCCCAGCCCGAGCGGCTTTCGCATCGACCCGGCGACGGTGGTCACCTTGCGTGACGTGCTGGCGATCCTGGAGTTGCGCATCAGCCTGGAAGTGGAATCGGCAGGCCTTGCAGCCCAGCGCCGCAGCGACGAGCAACTGGCTGCGATGCGCGCTGCCCTGGATGCGCTGAACGAAAGCGCGGCCCACGCCAGCGACGCGGTGGCCTCGGACTTCGCCTTCCACCTTGAAATCGCCCTGTCCACCGGCAACCGCTACTTCACTGACATCATGACCCACCTGGGCACCAGCATCATCCCGCGCACCCGGTTGAATTCGGCGCGCCTGGCTCACGACGACCACCAGCACTACATGGACCGCCTGAGCCGTGAGCACGAGGAAATCTACGAAGCCATCGCCCGCCAGGACTCCGACGCGGCCCGTGCGGCCATGCGCTTGCACCTGACCAACAGCCGCGAACGGCTGCGCCAAGCTCATGAAGAGGCGCAGGCGCAGGGTTAGAGGCGCTTCACTGCTCTTTTGGCTAGGGAGGATTCAAGCCTCATCCGTTTCGTAATCAACGTATTCGACAGAACCATCAAAAAGGACCTTGAATTTTTTTTGGGTAACCACCCATTCAGTTCCCGGTATCGCTTCAAACTCAATACGGTCGCCGATACTGACATGGAAGTCGAAATCGGACGGCAACTCTTGCACGTTGCGTCCCGTTACCTTAGGGAAATGAAATCGATGTTGGGTTTTCATGGCCTATGGACCTGCTCGTGGAGGGAGGAGGCGATTTTCAATCTCCCTCACCCGCGTCCGAAACTGTAATAACTTACAGTCGCGATGAGCGGTCCGCTGCCCTCGCAGGGCAAGATTCCTCAGTTTGCCAGCAAACCTCAAAGGCCCGATCTCAAAGGCTTTTCGCCAAACTCCGCGCACCTGACCCCCGACAAAAGACGAAATGCAGTTGACGTTCGCATTTTAAGTTGTACGATGACTTACAACTTCTCTTGAAGCTGAACCGTTTCCTACAACACAACATTTGCGTCCAGGGTGTTCGAATAATGAATCCACAAGAACTGAAGTCCATCCTCTCGTCTGGCCTGCTGTCTTTCCCGGTCACCGATTTCACTGCTCAAGGCGATTTCAATCGCGACAGCTACGTCAAGCGCCTCGAGTGGCTGGCCCCGTATGGCGCCTCGGCACTTTTCGCGGCCGGTGGCACCGGTGAGTTTTTCTCCCTGGCCGCCAGCGAGTATTCGCAAGTCATCAAGACAGCTGTTGATACCTGCGCCACCAGCGTGCCAATCCTCGCCGGTGTCGGCGGTGCTACCCGCCAGGCCATCGAGTACGCTCAGGAAGCCGAGCGTCTGGGCGCCAAGGGCCTGTTGCTGCTGCCGCACTACTTGACTGAAGCCAGCCAGGACGGCGTAGCCGCCCACGTTGAAGCCGTGTGCAAATCGGTGAAGATCGGCGTGGTGGTTTACAACCGCAACGTCTGCCGCCTGAACGCCACGCACTTGGAGCAACTGGCCGAGCGCTGCCCGAACCTGATCGGCTATAAGGATGGCCTGGGCGATATCGAATTGATGGTGTCGATCCGCCGTCGTCTTGGCGATCGTTTCAGCTACCTGGGCGGCCTGCCGACCGCAGAAGTCTATGCCGCGGCCTACAAGGCCCTGGGCGTGCCGGTCTACTCCTCGGCGGTGTTCAACTTCATTCCGAAAACCGCGATGGATTTCTACCACGCCATTTCCCGTGAAGATCACGCGACCGTCGGCAAGATCATCGACGACTTCTTCCTGCCTTACCTGGACATTCGTAACCGCAAGGCCGGTTATGCCGTGAGCATCGTCAAGGCTGGCGCGAAGATCGTCGGCTACGACGCAGGCCCTGTGCGTACGCCGCTGACCGACCTGCTGCCGGAAGAATACGATGCCCTGGCCGCGCTGATCGACAAGCAAGGCAAGCAGTAACAGATCCGACGAAGCCGCTGAGCAATCAGCGGCTTTTTGCGTAAGGCTTGATCGTTCCCACGCTCCGCGTGGGCACGCAGCCAGGGACGCTCTGCGTTCCTAGACAGCTATTGTAGAAGGAGTAGCTCCGTGGCAGATTCAAAGCGTTTCGATAACTACATCAACGGTCAGTGGGTGGCCGGTGCCGACTATTGCACCAACATCAACCCGTCTGACTTGTCCGATGTCATTGGTGAATACGCCAAGGCTGATGCAGCTCAAGTCAATGCCGCCATCGAAGCCGCCCGCGCCGCGTTCCCGGCCTGGTCGACCTCGGGCATCCAGGCCCGTCACGATGCGCTGGACAAAGTCGGCAGCGAGATCCTCGCCCGTCGCGAAGAACTCGGCCAACTGTTGGCCCGGGAGGAGGGCAAGACCCTGCCCGAAGCCATTGGCGAAGTGACCCGCGCCGGCAATATTTTCAAGTTTTTCGCTGGCGAGTGCCTGCGCCTGTCGGGCGATTACTTGCCGTCGGTGCGCCCGGGCGTCAACGTCGAAGTCACCCGTGAAGCGTTGGGTGTGGTCGGTTTGATCACGCCGTGGAACTTCCCGATCGCGATCCCTGCCTGGAAGATCGCCCCGGCGCTGGCCTACGGCAACTGTGTGGTGATCAAGCCCGCCGAATTGGTGCCAGGTTGTGCCTGGGCCCTGGCGGACATCATTTCCCGCGCCGGTTTCCCGGCCGGTGTGTTCAACCTGGTGATGGGCAGCGGCCGTGTGGTCGGTGAAGTCCTGGTCAACAGCCCGAAGGTCGACGGTATCAGCTTCACCGGTTCCGTGGGCGTGGGGCGGCAGATCGCGGTCAATTGCGTGGCGCGCCAGGCCAAGGTGCAACTGGAGATGGGCGGCAAGAACCCGCAGGTCATCCTCGACGACGCCGATCTCAAACAGGCTGTCGAACTGGCGGTGCAGAGCGCGTTCTACTCCACCGGCCAGCGTTGCACGGCTTCGAGCCGCCTGATCGTGACCGCCGGCATCCACGACAAGTTCGTCGCTGCCATGGCCGAGCGCATGCAGTCGATCAAGGTCGGTCATGCCTTGAAGGCCGGCACCGATATCGGGCCGGTGGTTTCCGAAGCCCAGCTCAACCAGGACTTGAAGTACATCGACATCGGCCAGAGCGAAGGTGCGCGGCTGGTCAGCGGTGGCGGCCTGGTGACGTGCGACACCGAAGGTTATTTCCTGGCACCGACACTGTTTGCCGACAGCGAAGCCTCGATGCGCATCAGCCGCGAAGAAATCTTTGGCCCGGTGGCCAACGTCGTGCGTGTGGCCGATTATGAAGCGGCGCTGGCGATGGCCAACGACACCGAGTTCGGGCTGTCCGCCGGTATCGCCACCACCTCGCTCAAATATGCCAACCACTTCAAGCGTCATTCCCAGGCGGGCATGGTGATGGTCAATCTGCCGACCGCCGGCGTGGATTACCATGTACCGTTCGGCGGCCGCAAAGGTTCGTCCTATGGCTCGCGCGAGCAAGGTCGCTATGCGCAAGAGTTCTACACCGTGGTGAAAACTTCTTACATCGGATCGTAATTGCGACACCGGCCGGAGCGGGACAACCCGCCCGGCCGTACAACCAGATTTCCCGTATAAAAATAAATAGTGGAAGTAGATTTAAATGCAAGAAACCAAGCCGACTCGCGTCCGCTATTTGATCCTGCTCATGCTGTTTCTGGTGACAACGATCAACTATGCCGACCGCGCAACCATCGCTATCGCCGGCTCCAGCCTGCAGAAAGACCTCGGCATCGATGCCGTTACCCTCGGTTATATCTTCTCCGCCTTCGGCTGGGCCTACGTGGCCGGGCAGATCCCGGGCGGCTGGCTGCTTGACCGGTTCGGGTCGAAAAAAATCTATGCCTTGAGCATTTTTACCTGGTCGCTGTTCACCGTGCTGCAAGGCTATGTCGGTGAATTCGGTGTCTCCACCGCCGTGGTGGCGCTGTTCATGCTGCGTTTTCTGGTGGGGCTGGCCGAGGCGCCTTCCTTCCCGGGTAACGCCCGCATCGTCGCGGCCTGGTTCCCCACCGCTGAACGCGGCACCGCTTCGGCGATTTTCAACTCCGCCCAGTATTTCGCCACGGTGTTGTTTGCGCCGCTGATGGGTTGGATCGTCTACCGCTTTGGCTGGCAGCACGTGTTCATCGTGATGGGCGTGGTCGGTATCGTGTTCTCGCTGGTCTGGCTGAAGGTTATCCACAGCCCGCGTCAGCACCCGATGATCAATGAGGCCGAGTTCAATCACATCGCCGCCAACGGCGCGATGGTCGACATGGACCAGGACAAGGGCAGGGGTAAGAAGACCGACGGTCCGAAGTGGGATTACATCCGCCAACTGCTGACCAACCGCATGATGCTCGGCGTGTACCTGGGCCAATACTGCATCAACGGCATCACCTACTTCTTCCTGACCTGGTTCCCGGTGTACCTGGTGCAGGAACGCGGCATGACCATCCTCAAGGCTGGTTTCATCGCCTCCTTGCCGGCGATCTGCGGCTTCATCGGTGGCGTGCTAGGCGGGGTGATTTCCGACTACCTGCTGCGCAAGGGCCACTCGCTGACCTTCGCTCGCAAGGCGCCGATCATCGCCGGCCTGCTGGTGTCCAGCAGCATCGTGGCGTGCAACTACGTGGACATCGAATGGATGGTGGTGGGCTTCATGGCCTTGGCCTTCTTCGGTAAAGGCGTAGGCGCACTGGGTTGGGCCGTGGTGTCCGACACTTCGCCAAAACAGATCGCCGGTCTGAGTGGCGGCCTGTTCAACACCTTCGGCAACCTGGCATCGATCACCACGCCGATCGTCATCGGCTACATCATCAGCTCCACCGGTTCGTTCAAATGGGCGCTGGTGTTCGTGGGCTGCAACGCGCTGATGGCGGTGTTCAGTTACCTGGTGATCGTCGGGCCGATCAAGCGTGTCGTGCTCAAAGAGCCCGCGGCCCGGGATGATCAACTTTCCAGCCTGTCTGAAGCGAAATCCTGAAGGAGCGATGTCGATGCAACTGATTGAACATGCCGATTCGCCCCGTTACATCCGCCTGAATGAGCGGGACAACGTGGTCATTGTGGTGAACGACCAGGGCGTGCCAGCCGGGACTGAGTTCCCGGATGGCCTGGTCACCGTGGACTTTGTACCGCAGAGCCACAAGGTCACCCTGGAAGATATTCCCGAGGGCGGCGAGGTGATTCGCTACGGCCAGGTCATTGGCTACGCATTGCAACCAATCCCCCGTGGCAGTTGGGTCAAGGAAGACCAACTGCGCATGCCCACCGCGCCGCCGCTGGACAGCCTGCCGCTGTCCACCGACGTGCCGGCGGCCGAAGCGCCGTTGCAAGGCTACACCTTCGAGGGCTATCGCAACGCCGACGGTACCGTGGGCACGCGCAACATCCTGGGCATCACCACCACGGTGCAGTGCGTGACCGGGGTGCTGGACCATGCGGTCAAGCGCATCAAGGACGAATTGCTGCCCAAGTACCCGAACGTCGATGACGTGGTGGCGCTGACCCACAGCTACGGCTGCGGCGTGGCGATCACCGCCACCGACGCTTACATCCCGATCCGCACCGTGCGCAATCTGGCACGCAACCCGAACCTGGGGGGCGAAGCGCTGGTAATCAGCCTGGGCTGCGAGAAATTGCAGGCCGGGCAGGTGATGCATGAGAACGACAGCTCGGTGGACCTCAGCGAGCCGTGGCTGTATCGCTTGCAGGATTCCAGTCACGGTTTCATCGAAATGATCGAGCAGATCATGGAACTGGCCGAAACCCGGCTGAAGAAACTCGACCAGCGCCGCCGCGAAACCGTGCCGGCCTCGGAGCTGATCCTGGGCATGCAGTGCGGCGGCAGCGATGCGTTTTCCGGCATCACTGCCAACCCGGCCCTGGGCTATGCCTCGGACCTGCTGCTGCGGGCCGGGGCGACGGTGATGTTTTCCGAAGTCACCGAAGTGCGCGATGCGATCTACCTGCTGACCTCCCGGGCGCAAACCCGGGAAGTCGCCCAGGAGCTGGTACGCGAGATGGACTGGTACGACCGTTACCTGGCCAAGGGCGAGGCCGATCGCAGTGCCAACACCACACCGGGCAACAAGAAGGGCGGGCTGTCGAACATCGTCGAAAAATCCCTGGGCTCGATCGTCAAGTCCGGCAGCAGTGCGATCAACGGCGTGTTGGGTCCGGGCGAGCGCTTTAAGCAAAAGGGCCTGATCTTCTGCGCCACGCCGGCCAGTGATTTTGTCTGCGGCACGTTGCAACTGGCGGCGGGGATGAACCTGCACGTATTCACCACCGGCCGTGGCACGCCGTACGGCTTGGCCATGGCGCCGGTGGTAAAGGTCTCGACCCGCACCGAACTGGCCCAGCGCTGGCCGGACCTGATCGACATCGACGCCGGCCGGATCGCCACCGGGCGCGCCTCCATCGAGGAACTGGGCTGGGAACTGTTCCATTACTACCTGGACGTGGCCAGCGGCAAGAAACAGACCTGGGCCGAGCGGCACAAGCTGTACAACGACATCACCTTGTTCAACCCGGCGCCGATTACTTGATGATTTCGTGATCGCTGGAGATCCAGTGTGGGAGCGAGCTTGCTCGCGATGACGGCGGTACATTCAGCATTTATGCAAGCTGACACACCGCTATCGCGAGCAAGCTCGCTCCCACAGGGGTTTGTGGTGAATATGGATTTTGTGTTCACCCAGGAACAAATGTGGGAGCGAGCCTGCTCGCGATAGCGGTCTACCAGACGCCAGTGTCGTTAGTGGCTATCATTAGCCACCTAACGACACCCTTCTCAAGGTCCCCGGCATGCTGGCAATTTTCCTCGAAACCCTGAACATCACCGCACCGGTGTTTGCCATGTTGTTTCTGGGGACGTTGCTCAAGCGCATCTATTGGATCAACGACAACTTCATCCACATGGCCTCGTCCCTGGTGTTCAACGTCACCATGCCGGCGCTGTTGTTCCTCGGCATCCTGCATGCCGATCTCCACGCGGCATTGCAGCCGGACCTGCTGATCTATTTCTCCATTGCCACCCTGGTGTGCTTTGCCGTGGCCTGGGGCTGGGCGATCTGGCGTTGCCCGCGTGAGGACCGTGGCATCTATACCCAGGGCGCCTTTCGCGGCAACAACGGCGTGATCGGCCTGGCACTGGCGGCGAGCATGTATGGCGACTACGGGATTTCCCTGGGGTCGATACTCGCGGCGCTGGTGATCCTGTTCTACAACACCCTGTCGACCATCGTGCTGGCGGTCTACAGCCCAGTGATCAAGTCCGACCCCTGGAGCATCTGCAAAAGCGTGGTCAGCAACCCGCTGATCATCAGTGTGGTCGTAGCCGCGCCGTTGGCCTATTGGCAGATAGGCCTGCCGAACTGGTTTGAAACCTCGGCCAAATACCTTGCCCAGATGACTTTGCCGCTGGCGTTGATCTGCATCGGCGGCACGCTGTCGCTGGCGGCGCTGCGCAAAAGCGGCAAGATGGCCCTGAGTTCGAGCCTGGTGAAAATGATCGGCCTGCCGTTGCTGGCGACCCTGGGGGCCTGGCTCTGGGGCTTTCGCGGGGCGGAGCTGGGAATTCTGTTCCTGTACTTTGGCAGCCCCACCGCCGCCGCCAGTTACGTCATGGCCCGCGCGGCCGATGGCAACCATGAACTGGCCGCGGCGATCATCGTCATCACCACGCTGATGGCGGCGATTACCACCAACCTGGGGATTTTTGTGTTGCAGTGGGGTGGGTGGATCTAGGTTCTGGGTTGTGGTGTTCTTGAGGGCCCATCGCGAGCAGGCTCGCTCCCACAGTAGATGGCGGTGTACACAAGTTTCCAGTCCGCCTGCGATCACGTGTGGGAGCGAGCTTGCTCGCGATAGCGATCTCCCAGTCACTCAGATTTCTGATAACTATCGATCACTTCCTGCGCCGCCCGAAACGCATCAATCGCCGCCGGCACCCCCGCATACACCGCGCAATGCAGCAACGCCTCGCGAATCTCTTCCACTGTACAGCCGTTGTTCAAGGCCCCGCGCACGTGGCCTTTCAATTCCTGCGGGCATTTGAGGGCGGTGAGGGCGGCGAGGGTGATCAGGCTGCGGGTTTTGAGCGGCAGGCCTTCGCGGCTCCAGACGCTGCCCCAGGCATGCTCGTTGACGAAATCCTGCAGCGGCTGGGTGAATTCGGTGGCGTTGCCCAAGGCACGGTCGACGAACGCGTCGCCCATCACCTGGCGGCGCATGTCCAGGCCGGTCTTTGGAGTGTCGGTCATGGCAAATCCCTCTTGTGGTGTTGACGGCGCCAGGCGCGCAAGGAACTGAACAGCAAAAACGCGAGCAGGGCCGGCAGCACATAGAACAGCATCAGTCGTTCCAGTTGGCCGGCCAGAGGCATGCCGGTAGTGAACGACACCACATGCAGCCCATAGGCCAGGTACAAGCCCAAAAACAGCAGGCCTTCGGCGCGGGTGACGCGGTAGCCGGAATAGAACACCGGCAGGCACAACACCGCCACGCCGAGCATCACCGGCAGGTCGAAATCCAAAGCATTGGGGGAAACCGAGAGCGGCGAGGGCGCGGCGAGGGCCGTCACCCCCAGCACGCCCAGCAGGTTGAACAGGTTGCTGCCGATCACGTTGCCCACGGCAATGTCTCGCTGGCCCCGCAGGGCGGCGATCAGCGAGGTGGCGAGTTCCGGCAGCGAGGTGCTGACGGCGACGATGGTCAGGCCGATGATGCGTTCCGACAGCCCCAGGTCCGTCGCCACTTCCACCGCCGCGCCCAACAGCAAGTGCCCGGCGAAAATCAGCATCGCCAGGCCCACGACCATCATCGACAGGCTTTTGGGCCATGACACTTGCGCCACGTCCACGCCCATCCCATGCGGTCGCCCCGAATGCCGCGACTGGCGCAGCAACAGGCCCAGGTACACCGCCAGGGCCATCAACAGCAACGCGCCGTCCAGTTGCGTCAGTTCCTCGTTCCAGGCCAGCACGAACACCAGCAGGCTGGCGCCGATCATCAGCGGGATGTCCAGGCGCACCAGTTGACGCGAGACGCGCAACGGAATGATCAGCGCCGACAACCCGAGGGTGACGAGGATGTTGAAGATGCTGCTGCCGATCACGCTGCCCACGGCGATGTCGGCGTTCTGCGCCAGTGTCGCTTGCAGGCTGACGGCCATTTGCGGGGCGCTGCTGCCAAAGGCGACCACGGTCAGGCCGATGATCAGCGGACGCACCTGCAAACGTGCCGCCAGGCCCACGGCGGCGCGCACCAGCAGCTCGGCCCCGGCGATCAGCAACAGCAGGCCACCGAACAGTTCGATCAGGCTCAGCAGCGGGATGGCATTGAGTAGGGAAATGTCCGGGCTCCGTCTATCAATCGTCGAGGGCTTGCACACGCACCCGTGCGGTGCCGCTGCGTAGCATGCCCAGTTGCTCGGCGGCAGCGCGGGATACATCGATCAGGCGGCCACGAGTGTAGGGGCCACGGTCGTTGATGCGGACCACGACACTGTCGTTGTTTTTCAGGTTGGTGACTTTCACCCGTGTGCCGAACGGCAACTGGCGATGGGCGGCGGTCAGGCCATGCTGGTTGAAGCGCTCGCCGCTGGCGGTGCGCTTGCCATGGTGCCTGGCACCGTAATAAGAGGCGACGCCGGTCTGGTCATAGCCGTGTGGATCGACCGTCCCGCTCTGGCTGGCACAACCGGCCAGCAGGGACAGCAGGGCGCAGGCGCCGAGGAGACGCTTCATGTAGGGGTTTCCAACTACAGATAGGGGCGCTGGCCAGTGAGAGAAAAGCCTGTGGGAGCAAAGCTTGCTCGCGACGAACGATAACGCAGTCCACTGATGGATCAAGGTGTCTTCATCGCGAGCAAGCTTTGCTCCCACAGGATCTCTCCCACAAGGGAGAGTGGAGCCAGGCTTGAAATCTGGCTCCATGGTCATCAGCCCTCAAGCTTGCTTTTGAGCAGTTCGTTGACCTGTTGCGGGTTGGCCTTGCCCTTGGAGGCTTTCATGGCCTGGCCGACGAAGAAACCGAACATCTTGCCGCGCTTGGCTTCGTCTGCCGCGCGGTATTGCTCGACTTGCTCGGCGTTGGCCGCGAGCATTTCATCGAGTACGGCGCTGATCGCACCGGTGTCGGTGACTTGCTTCAGGCCGCGCTTCTCAATGATCTCATCGGCGCTGCCTTCACCGTTGGCCATGGCTTCGAAGACCATTTTGGCGATCTTGCCGGAAATGGTGTTGTCCTTGATCCGCAACAGCATGCCGCCCAGTTGCTCGGCCGATACCGGCGACTGGTCGATCTCCAGGCCCTGCTTGTTCAGCAGGCTGCCCAACTCGACCATCACCCAGTTGGCCGCCAGCTTGGCGTCGCCGCCGATGCTCACGACTTTTTCGAAGTAATCGGCCTGTTCGCGGCTGGTGGCCAGGACGTTGGCGTCATAGCTCGACAGCCCGAACTGCGCCTGGAAGCGCTCGCGTTTCTGGGGTGGCAGTTCCGGCAAGGTGGCACGTACGTCATTGAGGAACGAGTCCTCGATCACCACCGGCAGCAGGTCCGGGTCGGGGAAGTAACGGTAGTCGTTGGCTTCCTCTTTACTGCGCATCGGACGGGTCTCGTCCTTGTTCGGGTCGTACAGGCGAGTCTGCTGGATGACCTTGCCGCCGTCCTCGATCAGTTCGATCTGGCGCTGGATCTCGCTGTTGATCGCCTTCTCGATGAAACGGAACGAGTTGACGTTCTTGATCTCGCAGCGGGTGCCGAATTCAACCTGGCCCTTGGGCCGGATCGACACGTTGCAGTCGCAACGCAGCGAGCCTTCGGCCATGTTGCCGTCGCAAATGCCCAGGTAGCGCACCAGCGCGTGGATCGCCTTGACGTAGGCCACGGCTTCCTTGGCACTGCGCATGTCCGGTTCAGAGACGATTTCCAGCAACGGCGTGCCGGCACGGTTCAGGTCGATGCCGGTGGCACCGTTGAATTCTTCGTGCAGGCTCTTGCCGGCGTCTTCTTCCAGGTGCGCACGGGTGATGCCGACGCGCTTGACCGTACCGTCTTCCAGGGCGATGTCCAGGTGGCCCTTGCCGACAATCGGCAACTCCATCTGGCTGATCTGGTAGCCCTTGGGCAGGTCCGGATAGAAGTAGTTCTTGCGGGCGAATACGTTGTGCTGGCCAATCTCGGCGTCAATCGCCAGGCCGAACATCACCGCCATGCGCACGGCTTCGGCGTTGAGCACCGGCAACACGCCGGGCATGCCCAGGTCGACCAGGCTGGCCTGGGTGTTGGGCTCGGAGCCGAACGTGGTGGAGCTACCGGAAAAGATTTTCGACCGGGTGGTGAGCTGGGTATGAATCTCCAGCCCGATCACGACTTCCCATTGCATGTGTTTCTCCTCAGAAGCCGGTTGGGGTGCGGGTGTGCCAGTCAGTGTTCAACTGATACTGGTGAGCCACATTGAGCAGGCGGCCTTCCTGGAAGTACGGTGCGAGCAACTGCACACCCACCGGCAGGCCATCGACGAAACCGGCCGGCATGGACAGGCCCGGCAGGCCAGCGAGGTTGGCGGTGATGGTGTAGACGTCTTCCAGGTACTCAGCGACCGGGTCGCTGCTCTTGGCGCCGAGTTTCCAGGCCGGGTTCGGCGTGGTTGGGCCAAGGATGATGTCGACCTCGTTGAAGGCGGCCATGAAGTCGTTCTTCACCAGGCGACGGATTTTCTGCGCCTTGAGGTAGTAGGCATCGTAGTAGCCGGCGGACAGCGCGTAGGCACCGACCATGATCCGGCGCTGCACTTCGGCGCCGAAGCCTTCGCCACGGGAGCGCTTGTACAGGTCCATCAGGTTGTCCGGATTTTCGCAGCGATAGCCGAAGCGCACGCCGTCGAAACGCGACAGGTTCGAGGACGCTTCCGCCGGGGCGATCACGTAGTACGCCGGAATCGCGTGCTGCATGTTCGGCAGGCTGATTGGCTTGATCACCGCGCCGAGCTTCTCCAGCTCCTTGATGCTGTTGTGGGTCAGCTCGGCGATGCGCGGGTCCAGGCCGGCGCTGAAATATTCCTTCGGCACGCCGATGCGCAGGCCCTGCAACGAGCCGTTGAGGCTGGCGCTGTAGTCCGGCACCGGTTCATCGATGCTGGTGGAGTCGTTCGGATCGAAGCCAGCCATGCCTTGCAGCAGGATCGCGCAGTCTTCGGCGGTGCGGGCCAGCGGACCGCCCTGGTCGAGGCTGGAGGCGTAGGCGATCATGCCCCAGCGCGATACGCGGCCATAGGTCGGCTTGAGGCCCGTGAGGTTGGTAAACGCCGCCGGCTGGCGAATCGAACCGCCAGTGTCGGTGGCGGTGGCGGCCGGCAGCAGGCGCGCGGCCACGGCGGCAGCGGAACCACCGGACGAGCCACCCGGTACGTGTTCCAGGTTCCACGGGTTTTTCACTGCGCCGTAGTAGCTCGACTCGTTGGCCGAACCCATGGCGAATTCGTCCATGTTGGTCTTGCCCAGGGTCACGGCGCCGGCTGCGGCCAGTTTGGCGACCACGGTGGCATCGTACGGGGCCTTGAAGTTGTCGAGCATCTTCGAGCCGCAACTGGTGCGGATGCCCTGGGTGCAGAACAGATCCTTGTGGGCAATCGGTGCGCCGAGCAGGGCGCCGCTCTCACCGTTGGCGCGACGGGCGTCGGCGGCCTTGGCCTGGCTCAGGGCCAGTTCTTCGGTGAGGCTGATGAAGCTGTTGAGCTGCGGGTCGAGCTGGGCGATGCGCGCCAGGAGGGCCTGGGTCAGCTCTTCGGAAGAAAACTTTTTATCGGCGAGTCCGCGGGCGATCTCGGCCAGGGTCATGTGATGCATGAGAGGCTCTTTCCCTTTAGTCGATGACTTTCGGAACCAGGTACAGGCCGTTTTCGACCGCTGGTGCGATGGACTGGTAGGCCTCGCGGTGATTGGACTCGGTCACGACGTCGGCGCGCAGGCGCTGGCTGGCTTCCAGTGGGTGGGCCAGGGGTTCGATGCCGTCGGTGTTGACCGCCTGCATCTCGTCGACCAGCCCCAGAATGCTGTTCAGGGCAGAAGTAATGTGTGGAAGATCGGCTTCATCGAGGCCCAGACAGGCCAGGTGAGCGATTTTTTCCACGTCGGAGCGTTCAAGCGCCATGGGATTCTCCAGTGGAAAACAAAACGGACGCAATCTGTCCGTGTGTTAGATTGTCGGAACACTACCGCATTTCTACGGTCCAGTGCCCTGTATCACAAATACTGTTCCTTTTTGACGGCCTCTATTGTCGTCAACAAAGGAACGTATCTGCGAAACAGGGCATTGGCCGCGATTTCGGGGTTTGGTGCACAGAAAAGCGGCCAATTTAACATATTGGCGCCTTGCCCAAAATCCCTGTCGTTGTTAGAGTTTGCCGCACTTTTTTACCCACGCGTTGCCTAGGGTCCCTTTCCCATGTTCAAGAAACTGCGTGGCATGTTTTCCAGCGATCTTTCCATTGACCTGGGCACTGCCAACACCCTTATTTACGTGCGCGAGCGCGGTATCGTCCTGAATGAACCCTCGGTCGTGGCCATCCGCACCCACGGTAACCAGAAGAGTGTCGTGGCTGTCGGTACCGAAGCCAAGCGCATGCTGGGCCGTACTCCGGGCAACATTGCAGCCATTCGCCCCATGAAGGACGGCGTGATCGCCGACTTCAGCGTCTGCGAAAAGATGCTGCAGTACTTCATCAACAAAGTTCACGAAAACAGTTTCCTGCAGCCCAGCCCTCGCGTGCTGATCTGCGTGCCCTGCAAGTCCACCCAGGTGGAGCGTCGTGCCATCCGTGAGTCGGCCCTTGGCGCCGGTGCCCGTGAAGTGTTCCTGATCGAAGAACCGATGGCCGCTGCCATCGGTGCCGGCCTGCCGGTCGAAGAGGCCCGTGGTTCGATGGTCGTCGATATCGGTGGTGGTACCACTGAAATCGCCTTGATCTCCCTCAACGGTGTGGTCTACGCCGAGTCCGTACGTGTGGGCGGCGACCGTTTCGACGAAGCGATCATCACCTACGTGCGCCGCAACTACGGCAGCCTGATCGGCGAATCCACCGCCGAGCGCATCAAGCAGGAAATCGGCACGGCCTATCCGGGCGGCGAAGTACGTGAAGTCGACGTTCGCGGCCGTAACCTGGCTGAAGGCGTTCCACGTGCCTTCACCCTCAACTCCAACGAAGTGCTCGAAGCACTGCAAGAGTCGCTGGCGACCATCGTGCAGGCGGTCAAGAGTGCTCTGGAGCAGTCGCCGCCGGAACTGGCGTCGGACATCGCCGAGCGCGGCCTGGTGCTGACCGGTGGTGGCGCGCTGTTGCGTGACCTCGACAAGCTGCTGGCTCAGGAAACCGGCTTGCCGGTGATCGTTGCCGAAGACCCGCTGACTTGCGTTGCCCGCGGCGGTGGCCGTGCATTGGAAATGATGGACAAGCACACCATGGATCTGCTCTCCAGCGAATAAGCCCGCCTGGATGGTCTATGTTGTTCGCTCCCCGGGCAGCACTTTGCAGTGCTGCCCGTTGACGTTTATCTTCTGTCATTCGTATCCAGGCCGGTTTGATGCCGTATGAATAAAGAAAACATTTGCCTGGGAGGAGCGGCTTATTAAACCGCTTTTCGCCAAAGGCCCCTCATTGGGTGTGCGCCTGCTGGTGCTGACCGTGCTGTCGGTCGCGCTGATGGTGGTCGATGCCCGTTTCACGCTGCTCAAGCCAGTGCGCAGCCAGATGTCGCTGGTATTGATGGAATCCTACTGGATCACCGATTTGCCGCAGCGCTTGTGGCAGGGTGTGGCCAGCCAGTTTGGCAGCCGGACCGAGCTGGTGGCCGAAAACGAAAAACTCAAGACCGAGAACCTGCTGTTGCAGGGACGCATGCAGAAGCTGGCGGCCCTCACCGAGCAAAACGTGCGGCTGCGCGAGTTGCTCAATTCCTCGGCGCTGGTCAACGAGAAGGTCGAAGTGGCCGAGTTGATCGGCATGGACCCCAATCCCTTTACCCACCGCATCATCATCAACAAGGGTGAGCGCGACGGTGTTGTCCTCGGCCAGCCGGTACTCGATGCTCGCGGCCTGATGGGGCAGGTGGTGGAGTTGATGCCCTACACCTCTCGCGTGCTGTTGCTGACCGATACCACCCACAGCATTCCCGTGCAGGTCAACCGCAACGGCTTGCGGGCGATTGCCAGTGGCACCGGTAATCCGGAGCGCCTGGAGCTGCGGCACGTCGCAGACACCGCCGACATCAAGGAAGGCGACCTGCTGGTCAGTTCCGGTCTCGGTCAGCGATTCCCGGCCGGGTATCCGGTGGCGACGGTCAAGGAGGTCATACACGACTCAGGTCAGCCGTTCGCTATCGTGCGTGCGGTGCCAACGGCTGCGCTGAATCGCAGTCGATACCTGCTGCTGGTATTCAGCGACAACCGCACCCCGGAAGAGCGCGCCAACGACGCCGCCGTGGCCCAGGAGGCCGAGGATCGGCAGAACATCGACTCGACCGCGACCCCGGTTACCCCGGCGACAGTCCCGGGCACAACACCGGCACCTGCCCCGGCTGCAACGACCCCGGCGCCAACGCCGGCCACCCAAGCCCCGGCGACTCAACCCGCAAGGCCCGCGGCCAAACCGCCTGTCTCCACGCCGGCCACCGCGCCAGCCACCAGGGGAGCACGAGAATAATGAGCAGTACACATTCCGGTAACGGCTGGATGGTCTGGCTGACGTTCGCCATCGGCCTGTTGCTCAGCGTTTCGCCGCTGCCACAATTCATGGAAATCCTGCGCCCGCTGTGGCTGGCGCTGCTGCTGGCATTCTGGGCGCTGGCGCTGCCGCACAAGGTCGGCATGGTCACCGCCTGGTGCCTGGGGCTGGCCGAAGACGTGCTTTATGGCACGTTGCTGGGGCAGAACGCGCTGATCCTGACGCTGATCACGTTCCTGGTGCTATCGCTGCAACAACGCCTGCGGATGTTCCCCATGTGGCAGCAGTGCCTGGTGATCCTGGTGATTTTCGGCCTGGCGCAGCTGGTGCAGCTGTGGCTCAGCGCGCTGACCGGCAATCGACAGCCGACCCTGGCGCTGGTGTTGCCGGCACTGGTCAGTGCCTTGCTCTGGCCGTGGGTCAGCTTCGGTTTGCGTGGCTTGCGCCTGCGTTTCAAAATCAACTGATTCGGTCAGGCATTGGCCCGCACCTTGAGAGGGAGATGTCTTGATGAAACCGCTTTACCTCGCCTCGGGCTCGCCGCGTCGGCGTGAGTTGCTCACGCAGATCGGTGTGCCATTCACCGCCGTCAGCGCAGACATCGACGAAACTCCCCTGGATGACGAAACCCCTTCGGCCTATGTCGAACGTCTGGCGCGCGGCAAGGCTGAGGCCGGGCGACGTGCTTTGCCCGCAGGCATGGACGGCTGCGTGCTGGGTGCCGACACCGCCGTGGTGCTGGACGGGCGGATTCTGGGCAAGCCGCTGGATCAGGCCGACTCAATGGCGATGCTTTTGAGCCTGTCCGGTCGTGACCATGAGGTGCTGACCGCCATTGCGGTACTGGACGGGCAACGTTGTGAATCCTGTGTGGTGCGCAGCCGGGTCAGCTTTCGCTCCATCACCGAACAACAAGCGCTAGCCTATTGGAACAGCGGTGAGCCCCGGGACAAGGCCGGCGGCTATGGTATTCAGGGCTTGGGGGCGGTATTCGTCGCCGGGCTTGAAGGCAGCTATTCAGCTGTGGTCGGCCTGCCGCTGTGCGAAACCTCGGAGCTGTTGGGCCATTTCGGCATACCCTGTTGGCAAACCCTGAGCGCGCGCTGAGCGCCGTCTGACTTGATGCGGCCATTATCGTGAACACGCCTGAACGAGACCCTGCCATGAGTGAAGAGATCCTGATCAACATCACGCCGATGGAATCGCGCGTGGCGGTGGTTGAAAACGGTGTTCTGCAAGAAGTTCACGTCGAGCGCACGCAAAAACGTGGCATCGTCGGCAATATCTATAAAGGCAAGGTGGTGCGGGTGTTGCCGGGCATGCAGGCGGCGTTCGTCGATATTGGCCTGGATCGTGCGGCGTTCATTCATGCCTCGGAAATATCCATGCGTGAAGGCCCGGCCGTGGAGAGCATCAGTGCCCTGGTTCATGAAGGCCAGAGCCTGGTGGTCCAGGTCACCAAGGACCCCATCGGTTCCAAGGGCGCGCGCTTGACCACGCAGCTGTCGATTCCGTCGCGCTACCTGGTGTACATGCCGCGTACCGCTCACGTCGGCATTTCCCTGAAGATCGAAGATGAAGCCGAGCGCGAGCGCCTCAAGCAGGTGGTCAGCGATTGCGTGGAGAAAGAGGGCATCAAGGAAGCTGGAGGTTTCATCCTGCGCACCGCCGCCGAAGGGGCCGGGGCCGATGAAATTCTCATGGACATCCGCTATTTGCGCCGGCTCTGGGACCAGATTGCCGATCAGATCAAGACCATCGCCACCCCCAGCGTGATCTACGAAGACCTCGGTCTGGCATTGCGGACCCTGCGGGACCTGGTCAGCCCCAAGATTGAGAAAATCCGCATCGATTCCCGGGAAACCTTCCAGAAAACCACCCAGTTTGTGGCGGAGCTGATGCCGGAAATCGCTGATCGTCTCGAGCATTACCCCGGCGAGCGGCCGATTTTCGACCTGTACGGCGTCGAAGACGAAATCCAGAAGGCCCTGGAGCGTAAGGTGCCGCTCAAGTCCGGCGGCTACCTGGTGGTGGACCCGGCCGAGGCCATGAGCACCATTGACGTCAACACTGGGGCGTTCGTCGGCCATCGCAACCTCGAAGAAACCATCTTCAAGACCAACCTGGAAGCGGCCACCGCCATCGCCCGTCAGCTGCGCCTGCGCAACCTGGGCGGAATCATCATCATCGACTTCATCGACATGGAGCACGAAGAGCACCAGCGCCAGGTGCTGCGGACCCTGGAAAAACAACTCGAGCGCGACCACGCCAAGACCAACATCATCGGGATCACCGAGCTGGGCCTGGTGCAGATGACCCGCAAGCGCACTCGCGAGAGCCTTGAGCAGGTGCTGTGCGAACCGTGCAGCAGTTGCCAGGGCCGGGGCAAGCTCAAGACCCCGGAAACCGTGTGTTACGAAATCTTCCGGGAAATCCTCCGGGAGGCACGCGCTTACCAGGCCACAGGTTATAGAGTGTTGGCGAACCAGAAAGTGGTGGATCGCCTGCTCGATGAAGAGTCAGGGAACGTTGCGGAACTGGAGGCCTTTATCGGTCGCACGATTCGCTTTCAGGTGGAAACCATGTATTCCCAGGAACAATACGACGTGGTGCTGCTCTGAAGTGGCTTGATGAGCGGCAGCCCCGCGGATTTGAATACTTTTGCCAGGGGAGCCCGCTGACATGGAGCGTCTGACACGCATTTTGGCCGCGCTGACCCGTTGGGGCCTGGGCCTGTGCGCGCTGCTGTTGGTGCTGGTGGCACTGTATGTCAGCCTCGGGCGAGAACTGGCTCCGCTGGTGGCCGAATACCGCGCCGAGGTCCAGACCCGCGCCAGCGAAGCGTTGGGCATCCCCGTGCATATCGGCAGCCTGGACGGTAGCTGGAGCGCCCTGGCCCCCATCCTGCTGGCCCACGACGTGATGGTCGGCGAGGGCGCCAATGCCTTGCATCTGGATCAGGTGCGGGCCGTGCCGGACTTGTGGGGCAGCCTGGTGGCGCGTCAGGTGCGCATTGCTCACCTGGAACTCAGCGGCCTGAAGATCAGCCTCAAGGAAGGCGCCGACGGCAAGTGGGCCCTGGAGGGGCTGCCAGTGCAGGACGATCAGCCCTTGGATCCCCAGCAACTGCTCGAGCGCATGCAGATGATCTCGAAGCTGTCGGTGCTCGACAGCCAGGTGACCTTGCAGCCGCTGGAACAACCACCGCTGACCCTGACCTATGTTGGCCTGAGCCTGCGCACTGGTGTTGCCCGTCAGCGTCTGGATGCCCGACTGACCCTGCCTGACGGCCAACCCGTCGCGATCAACCTGCGCACCCGTATCCGTGCCAGCGACTGGCAGAACGGCCAGGCTGATGTCTACCTGAGTCTGCCGCAAAGCGATTGGTCCAAATGGCTGCCGGAACGCCTGACCCGACAATGGCATTTTTCCCGGATCAAGGCTGGCGCAGAGTTCTGGCTGAGCTGGGGCGCGGGCACCGTGCAAAGCGCGGCCATTCGACTGAACGCGCCGGACATCCAGGGCGCCTATGCCGAGCGCAAGCCGGTGCAGATCCATAACCTGGCGCTCAACGGGTATTTCCAGCGCAGCGACCAGGGATTCAGCGCAACCTTCGATTCCCTGGCAATGAGCCTGGGCGAAACCCGTTGGGAATCGCGCCTGCAGTTGCAACAGAACAACGCCACCGAAAAAACCGAAGAACTCTGGCACGTGCAGGCTGATCGCCTCGACCTCACGCCGCTGACGCCGTTGCTCCATGCCCTGGCGCCGTTGCCCGAAGGCGTTGCCACGGCAATCGACCGGCTCAAGTTCACGGGCGGCCTGCGCAACGTGCTGGTGGACTACCGCCCGCAGAACAGCGGTGATCAGAAAGTCAGCTTCGCCACCAACCTGGACACCGTAGGCTTTGATGCCTATCGCGGCGCCCCGGCGGCGCGCAACGTGTCCGGGAGCCTGAGCGGCGACCTGGGCGGCGGTGAGCTGCGCATGGACAGCAAGGATTTTTCCCTGCACCTGGACCCGATCTTCGCCAAGCCCTGGCAATACTTGCAGGCTAACGCCCGGCTGACCTGGAAATTGGACAAGCAGGGTTTCACGCTGATTGCGCCGTACCTGAAGGTACTGGGGGAGGAGGGCCGGATTGCCGGTGACTTCCTGATTCGCCTGCATTTCGACCACAGCCAGGAAGACTACATGGACCTGCGGGTCGGCCTGGTGGATGGCGACGGTCGCTATACCGCCAAGTATCTGCCTGCTGTCCTGAGCCCTGCGCTGGATGAGTGGCTGCGCACGGCAATCGTCAAGGGCGCGGTGGATCAGGGTTTTTTCCAGTATCAAGGTTCGCTGAACCACGGTGCCGAAGACGCGGCACGCAGCATCAGCCTGTTTTTCAAGGTGCATGATGCCGAGCTGGCCTTCCAGCCGGGGTGGCCTTCGGTGAGCAAGGTCAGCGGGGATGTTTTCGTCGAAGACAGCGGCGTGCGCATCTTTGCCAGCCAGGGGCAGTTGCTGGACACCCAGGTCAGGAATGTTTCGGTGAACATCCCCCATGTGCCCAGCGGCCAGAATTCCCATCTGCTGTTGGACGGCGAGTTCGCCGGTGGCTTGGGCGACGGTTTGAAGATCCTGCAGACGGCGCCGATCGGTACGGCGCAGACATTCGCCGGCTGGGAAGGCGAGGGCGACCTGCAAGGCAGTGTGAAGCTGGATATTCCTTTGGCGAAAGGCGAGCAACCGAAGATTCTGGTGGACTTCAAGACCGACAAGGCCCGGCTCAAGCTCAGCGAGCCGGTGCTGGAGCTGACGCAGCTCAAGGGCGATTTCCGCTTCGACAGCAACAAAGGACTGAGCGGCAAGAATATCGCGGCCCGAGCGTTCGACCGGCCCGTGACCGCGCAGATTTTTGCCGAAGGCCGTGCCGGTGAACTGACTACGCGGGTGGCCGCCTCCGGACAGGTGGAGGTCAAGAAACTCACTGACTGGCTGAAGGTTACACAACCATTGCCGGTGACTGGCGTGGTGCCGTATCAGTTGCAGGTGATCCTCGACGGTGCCGACAGCCAACTGTCGGTCAGTTCCAGTCTCAAGGGCGTGGCCGTGGATCTGCCCGCGCCCTTCGGGTTGGCGCCCGATGCCGGGCGTGACACGGTGTTTCGCATGACCTTGCAAGGCGCGGAGCGCCGTTACTGGGTGGATTATGGCGACCTGGCCAGCTTCACCTACGCGGCGCCGAATGGACAGGTTGCAGACGGTCGCGGTGAACTCTTGCTCGGTAACGGTGATGCGATTCTGCCGGGAGGCAAGGGCCTGCGCCTGCGCGGGACGCTGTCGCAGCTGGATGTGAGTCCGTGGCAGGAGCTGGTGGGCAAGTATGCGGGGCAGGATCCGGGCGGTAGCGCCAAACAGCTGCTTAGCAGCGTCGATCTGAACATCGGCAAGCTCACCGCCATGGGCACGACCCTGGACCGGGCTTCGGTGCAACTGGACCGCAAGCCTGACGCCTGGGCTTTGCGACTTGCCAGCGAGCAGGCCAAGGGCACCGCCAGTCTGCCGGACGCGAAGGCCGCACCGATCGGTATCAAGCTTGACTACATTCGCCTGCCGGCCGCCGACCCGACGGTCCAGACCGACGAAAACGCGCCGGACCCGCTGGCTTCGGTCGATCCTCGCAACATTCCGGCCATGGATATTGTCATTGACCAGTTGTTCCAGGGGCCCGACCTCATTGGTGCCTGGTCGTTGAAGGTGCGTCCGACAGGCAAGGGCATTGCCTTGAACAACCTGGACATGGGCCTCAAGGGCATGGTCTTGAGCGGCAACGGTGGCTGGGAAGGCGTCCCCGGCTCCACCAGCAGTTGGTACAAAGGCCGCATTGGTGGCAAGAACCTGGCCGATGTGCTCAAGGGCTGGGGCTATGCGCCGAGCGTGACCAGCGAGAAATTCCGCCTGGACGTCGATGGTCGCTGGCCTGGCTCGCCAGCGTGGGTCGCCACGAAGCGCTTCTCCGGGAGTCTGGATGCGTCGCTGAGCAAGGGCCAGTTCGTCGAGTTGGAAGGCGGCGCCCAGGCGCTGCGGGTATTTGGCTTGCTGAACTTCAACTCCATCGGCCGCCGATTGCGCCTGGACTTCTCTGACCTGTTCGGCAAAGGCTTGAGTTACGATCGGGTCAAGGGGCTGCTGGTGGCGAGCGACGGTGTTTACGTGACCAGTGAACCCATCACCCTGACGGGACCGTCGAGCAACCTGGAGCTCAACGGCACACTGGACATGGTGGCCGATCGGGTCGACGCCAAGTTGCAGGTGACGCTGCCGGTGACCAACAACCTGCCGATTGCAGCGCTGATTGTCGGCGCGCCAGCGGTGGGTGGGGCGCTGTTTCTGATCGACAAACTGATTGGCGACCGTGTGGCGCGCTTTGCCAGCGTAAGATACGACGTCAAGGGGCCGTGGAAAGAGCCGAAGATTACCTTCGACAAGCCGTTCTGACAGGCGATGACATCCCCCTTGTGGGAGCGAGCCTGTGGGAGCAAAGCTTGCTCGCGATTGCGGTGTATCAGCCAGCCTATATGTTGGATGTAACTGCCTCATCACGAGCAAGCTTTGCTCCCACAGCCGCCTCGAGCGAGGATAAAAAAGAGGGAAGCACCATGCCAGTGGCAGTGATTCAGATGGTCAGTCAAAGCGATGTGCTCGCCAATCTGGCCCGCGCTCGTGTGCTGCTGGAACAGGCTGCCGCTGGCGGCGCAAGGCTGGCGGTGCTGCCTGAAAACTTCGCGGCCATGGGCCGGCGGGATGTGGCGGACATCGGTCGTGCCGAGGCCTTTGGTCAGGGACCGATCCTGCCCTGGTTGAAACAGACCGCCCGTGACCTCAAGTTATGGATTGTGGCCGGCACGTTGCCGTTGCCGCCGATGGAACAACCGGACGCCAGGGTGCATGCCTGTTCGTTGCTGATCGATGATCAGGGCCAGATTGTCGCGCGCTACGACAAGCTGCACCTGTTCGATGTGGACGTGGCAGACAATCGCGGTCGTTATCGCGAGTCTGATGACTATGCTTATGGCTACAACGTGGTAGTGGCCGATACACCTGTAGGGCGGGTTGGTCTGACGGTTTGTTATGACTTGCGTTTCCCGGAACTCTATAGCGAGCTGCGCGCCGCCGGGGCTGAATTGATCACCGCGCCTTCGGCGTTTACCGCAGTGACTGGCGCTGCCCATTGGGAGGTGTTGATTCGCGCCCGGGCCATCGAGACCCAGTGTTATGTGCTGGCAGCCGCTCAGGGCGGGCTGCATCCAGGGCCACGGGAAACCTTTGGCCATGCAGCGATAGTCGATCCATGGGGCCGCGTGCTGGCGCAACAGGATCAAGGCGAGGCCGTTTTGCTGGCCGAGCGCGACAGCAGCGAACAGGCGTCCATCCGGGCGCGTATGCCGGTGGCTAGCCATCGGCGCTTTTTCTCGCAGGGCGCTCGACAGCGGCCTGTCCAAGACGACGAATTCAAGGCGTAGAACATATGAGCGGGTTGTTATCCTCAGTCAGTGAACACCTTTTAGCCCCCGGTGGCGTCACCCTCGAAAGCCTGCAAGGGGTGCTGGGCGACTTGGCCGGCCCGGGCATCGATGCAGCCGACCTATATTTCCAAGGAATGATCTCCGAGTCCTGGTCGCTGGAAGACGGCATCGTCAAGGAAGGCAGTTTCAACCTTGACCAGGGTGTGGGCGTGCGTGCCCAGTCCGGGGAAAAAACCGGCTTTGCCTACAGCAACGCCATCACCCTTGAAGCACTGGGCGCCGCAGCCCGTGCCGCTCGTTCGATTTCCCGGGCCGGGCAGAACGGCAAGGTACAGGCCTTCAGCAGCCAGGACGTGACGCAGTTGTATGCGCCGGACAACCCGCTGGAAGTCATGAGCCGCGCCGAAAAGGTCGAGCTGCTCAAGCGCATCGACGTCGCCACTCGCGCCCTTGATCCACGCATCCAGCAAGTATCGGTGAGCATGGCCGGGGTCTGGGAGCGGATCCTGGTGGCGTCCACCGACGGCGGTCTGGCGGCGGACGTCCGGCCGCTGGTGCGTTTCAATGTCAGTGTGATCGTCGAGCAGAACGGTCGTCGCGAGCGCGGCGGCCATGGTGGCGGCGGACGTACCGATTACCGTTATTTCCTCAGCGAAGATCGCGCCATGGGTTACGCCCGCGAAGCGCTGCGCCAGGCCCTGGTCAACCTGGAAGCGATCCCGGCGCCGGCCGGCACATTGCCGGTGGTGCTGGGTTCTGGCTGGTCCGGTGTGCTGCTGCACGAAGCGGTGGGGCACGGTCTGGAAGGCGATTTCAACCGTAAGGGCAGCTCGGCCTACAGCGGCCGCATGGGCGAAATGGTCGCTTCGAAACTCTGCACCATCGTCGATGATGGCACCCTGGCCGGGCGTCGCGGCTCCCTGAGCGTCGACGATGAAGGCACCCCGACCGAATGCACCACCCTGATCGAGAACGGCGTGCTCAAGGGCTATATGCAAGACAAGCTCAACGCCCGCCTGATGGGCGTGGCCCGTACCGGCAATGGTCGCCGCGAGTCTTACGCGCATCTGCCGATGCCGCGCATGACCAACACCTACATGCTGGGCGGTCAGAGCGATCCGGCGGAAATCATCGCTTCGGTGAAAAAGGGTATTTACTGCGCCAACCTCGGCGGCGGCCAGGTGGATATCACCAGCGGCAAATTCGTGTTTTCCACCAGTGAGGCTTACCTGATCGAAGACGGCAAGATCACTGCGCCGGTCAAGGGCGCGACCCTGATCGGCAACGGGCCGGAGGCGATGAGCAAGGTGTCGATGGTCGGTAACGATCTGGCGCTGGACAGCGGCGTGGGGACGTGCGGCAAGGATGGGCAGTCAGTACCGGTGGGTGTCGGTCAGCCGACCCTGAAGATTGATGCGATTACCGTGGGTGGCACGGGCGCATGACGGGAGCGCTGGGTGGAGTGCGAGGCCTCCACCCACGGTCGTTACTCAGCGCAGGCCGCGTTGGGTTTCGTCCAGCTCACGAATGTATTTGAAGATTTTACGGCTCGAGGCCGGTGGCTTGTTTTGCGCCAACTCGTGCTGGGCCTGACGGATCAGGGAGCGCAGTTGCTGACGGTCAGCCTCCGGGTAGTCGATGACGAATTTTTCCAGTACGCCGTCATCGCCTGCGATCAGGCGATCGCGCCAGCGCTCCAGGTTATGGAAGCGTTCGTTGTACTGCCGGGTAGAGGCATCGAGTTGATCGAGCAGAACCAGGATGGCGTCAGTGTCCTGGTCGCGCATCAGTTTGCCGATGAATTGCAGGTGCCGTTTACGCGCGATATTCGCGGTGTGCTTGGGCGCATCGGCCAGGGCCCGGCGCAAGGCGTCGGTCAGAGGCAGTTTGGCCAGCAAGTCAGGCTTGAGTGTTGTCAGGCGCTCGCCGAGGTCAACCAGAGCATGCAGCTCGCGTTTGACCTGGGATTTGCTTTTTTCACCCTCGTAGAGGGAGTCGTCGTAAGAATCAACCATGGTGGCAGTCCGCAAAGAAACGCCGCCATGATAACCAGTCGGGGGCCGCTTGTCCGGCCCGGTCGCACGAAGGCCTCAGGTTTGTACGCAAAGTCGCGAAGGCACTATTCGTACAAACCCTGACCGAAAGCAGAATTTGAGTGGAGATACACCATGAGTGCAGTTCAGAGCGTCGGCCCGCAAGCATTGCCGGCACTGCAGGAACAAGTCGAGCAGATCCTTGCCGAAGCCAAGCGACAGGGCGCCAGCGCGTGTGAGGTGGCGGTCTCTCTGGAACAAGGTTTGTCGACATCGGTTCGCCAGCGCGAGGTGGAGACCGTCGAATTCAATCGCGACCAGGGGTTTGGCATCACGTTGTACGCCGGCCAGCGTAAGGGCTCGGCCAGCACGTCGGCCAGTGGTCCTGACGCCATTCGTGAAACCGTTGCCGCTGCGCTGGCGATCGCCCAGCACACCTCCGAGGACGAAGCTTCGGGCCTGGCCGATGCGGCGCTGATGTGCAAGGAACTGCGAGACTTCGACCTGTTCCACGCCTGGGACATCACCCCGGAACAAGCCATCGAGCAGGCGTTGCGCTGTGAAGCGGCGGCTTTCGACGCCGACCCGCGAATCAAAAACGCCGACGGCACGACCCTCAATACCCATCAGGGCTGCCGTGTATACGGTAACAGCCACGGTTTTATCGGTGGTTATGCGTCGACCCGGCACAGCCTCAGTTGCGTCATGATCGCCGAAGCCAACGGCCAGATGCAGCGCGACTACTGGTATGACGTGAACCGCCAGGGCAATCGTCTGGCAGATCCGGTGAGTATTGGCCGCAAAGCCGCGCAGCGGGCGGCCAGCCGCTTGGGTGCGCGGCCGGTGCCGACCTGTGAAGTGCCGGTGCTGTTTGCCGCCGAACTGGCCGGCGGGTTGTTTGGCAGCTTTTTGTCGGCGGTCTCCGGCGGCAATTTGTATCGCAAATCATCGTTTCTCGAAGGGGCACTCGGCCAGAAACTGTTCCCGGAGTGGATGACCATCGATGAGCGTCCGCACCTGATGCAGGCCATGGGCAGCTCGGCCTTCGACGGCGATGGCCTGGCCACCTACGCCAAGCCATTCGTGGAGAATGGCGAACTGGTGTCCTATATTCTCGGCACCTATTCCGGTCGCAAGCTTGGCATGCCCAGCACCGCCAATGCCGGTGGCGTGCATAACCTGTTCGTGACCCATGGCGAAGAGGACCAGGCAGCCTTGCTGCGTCGCATGGGCCGTGGCCTGCTGGTGACGGAACTGATGGGGCATGGCCTGAACATGGTCACCGGGGACTATTCTCGTGGCGCGGCGGGGTTCTGGGTCGAGAACGGCGAGATTCAGTTTGCCGTCCAGGAAGTCACCATCGCTGGTAACATGCGCGATATGTTCAAGCAGATCCTGGCGGTGGGTAACGACCTGGAACTGCGCAGCAACATCCGCACCGGCTCGGTGTTGATCGAGCGAATGACGGTAGCGGGTAGCTGACCTTCAGCGCAGTAAAAAAGGCGCGTCATCCAAGTGGATGACGCGCCTTTTTATATTTAGAGGAACCTTGTGGCGAGGGGATTTATCCCCGTTGGGGTGCGAAGCGCCCCATTCAAACTGCCTGACTCATCGCCGTGTCAGGTTTTGGGGCTGCTTCGCACCCCAGCGGGGATAAATCCCCTCGCCACAATGAATCTGCTTCAGAGCTTAAGGCTATTCGCCTTCATCGAAGTAGTTGTTGATCAGCCCCACCAACGCATCCAGCGCCTCCTGCTCCTGTTCACCTTCGGTTCGCAGATGGATTTTGGTGCCTTGGCCGGCTGCCAGCATCATCATGGCCATGATGCTTTTGCCATTGATCATTTTCTCGGGGTCACGGCCCACGAGGATCTCGCAAGGAAACTGACCTGCCACACCGACGAACTTGGCTGACGCGCGGGCATGCAAGCCCAGCTTGTTGATGATTTCAATTTCCAGAGCGGGCATCGCGATGTGAATCCTTTAGCTGAGGTCGCGGTGGCGAACCTGGACGTTCTTCAGGGACTGTTGCAGGAGCTGACCCAAACGTTCGGTCAGGTAGACGGAGCGGTGATGGCCACCGGTACAGCCAATGGCAATCGTGACGTAGGCGCGGTTGCTCGCGGCAAAGCGCGGCAGCCATTTGAGCAGGTAGCTGGAGATGTCTTGGTACATTTCCTCGACATCCGGCTGGGCGGCCAGGTAGTCGATCACCGGCTGGTCGAGCCCCGATTGTTCGCGCAGCTCCGGTTTCCAATAAGGATTGGGCAGGCAGCGCACATCGAACACCAGGTCGGCGTCTACCGGCATTCCGCGCTTGAAACCGAACGACTCCACCAGAAATGCCGTACCCGGTTCCGGCTGGTTCAGCAGACGCAACTTGATGGTGTCGCGCAGTTGATACAGGTTCAGGTGGGTGGTATTGACCTTCAGGTCCGCCAGGTCGGCGATCGGCCCCAGCAGCTGACTCTCGTCATGAATGGCTTCGGCCAGGGAGCGGCTTGCGTTGCTCAGGGGATGACGCCGACGGGTTTCGGAGAAACGCTTGAGCAGCGTCTCCTCATCGGCATCCAGATACAGCACATCGCACTGGATGTGCCGATTGCGCACTTCCGCGAGCAGCTCCGGGAACCGCGACAGGTGGCTCGGCAGATTACGTGCATCGATGGAGACAGCCACCAGCGGTTGCGCCAGTTCGGTATGGATCAGGGCGCGCTCGGCCAGTTCCGGCAGCAGGCCGGCCGGCAGGTTGTCGATGCAGTAGTAGCCGCTGTCCTCAAGCACGTTAAGCGCCGTGCTTTTACCGGAGCCGGAGCGTCCGCTGACAATGATCATGCGCATGTTTAATGACCGTTCTGCTCGTCCAGGACAACCTGATACAAGGCTTCGTTGCTCGGCGCGCTGCGCAATTTCTCGCGCACTTCCTTGCGGTCCAGCATGCTGGCGATCTGGCGCAGCAGCTCAAGGTGCGCATCGGTCGCCGCTTCCGGTACCAGCAGTACAAACAGCAGGTCGACCGGTGCGCCGTCGATGGCGTCGAAATCTATGGGTGCTTCAAGGTGCAGCAACGCACTGATCGGCGCTGTACAGGCCTTGAGGCGGCAATGGGGAATGGCGATACCGTTGCCAAAGCCGGTGGAGCCCAGTTTTTCACGGGCAAACAGGGCCTCGAAGACATCCTGCATTTCCAGATCCGGTACCTCTCGGTGGATCAGGTTGGCAATTTGTTCGAGGGCTTTCTTTTTACTGCCACCCGGCACGTTCACCTGGGAACGGCCGGGGGTCAGGATGGATTCTAGTCGGATCATGGATTAGGGGGGTTAACGACCGGTCGCGCCCTGGAGGAGGCTCTGGGTCTTTTCCTTATGCTTTTTGAGTTGGCGATCCAGCTTGTCGGTCAGCAGGTCAATCGCGGCATACATGTCTTCATGCGCAGCATTGGCAACCACCTCTCCGCCGGGGATATGCAACGTGGCTTCGATTTTCTGCAGCAGCTTCTCGACGTTCATCGTGACTTGCACGTTGGTGATCTTGTCGAAATGCCTCTCCAATCGTTCGAGTTTTTCGCCGATGTATTCGCGAAGAGGTTCGGTCACTTCCAGTTGGTGTCCACTGATGTTGACTTGCATACAGCTTCTCCTTCGTTGCCAGTGCATAAAGCGGCAGGCAGAAATGCCTGCCACTGGAACGCTGTGGCGTGGCCTGTTACATCAACCGCTTGCGTTCGCTCGAAGGTGCGATCCCGAGGGATTCACGGTATTTGGCGACGGTACGGCGGGCCACCTGAATGCCTTGTGCCTCCAGTAAACCAGCGATCTTGCTGTCACTCAACGGCTTTTTCTGATTTTCCGCGGCCACCAGTTTTTTGATGATCGCGCGGATGGCTGTGGACGAGCATTCACCGCCTTCGGAGGTACTGACGTGGCTGGAGAAAAAGTATTTCAGTTCATAAATGCCCCGGGGGGTATGCATGAATTTCTGGGTGGTCACCCGCGAAATCGTCGACTCGTGCATGCCCACTGCCTCGGCAATGTCGTGCAGGACCAACGGCTTCATGGCTTCGTCGCCGTACTCCAGGAAGCCGCGCTGATGCTCGACGATCTGGGTGGCTACTTTCATCAGGGTTTCGTTGCGGCTTTGCAGGCTCTTGATGAACCAGCGCGCTTCCTGCAACTGGTTGCGCATGAAGGTGTTGTCGGCGCTGGTGTCCGCGCGCTTTACGAAGCCGGCGTACTGGGCGTTGACCCGCAGCTTGGGCACCGATTCCTGGTTCAGTTCCACCAGCCAGCGGTCGTTGTGCTTGCGCACGATCACGTCGGGAACCACGTATTCGGGTTCAGTGGACTCGATCTGCGAGCCTGGGCGCGGGTTGAGGCTCTGGACCAGTTCGATCACCTGGCGCAGTTCATCTTCCTTGAGCTTCATGCGACGCATCAACTGGCTGTAGTCGCGACCGCCCAGCAAGTCGATGTAGTCGGTGACCAGTCGCTTGGCTTCGGCCAGCCAAGGCGTCTTGGCGGGTAACTGACGCAGTTGCAGCAGCAGACACTCGCCCAGGTTGCGAGCACCGATGCCGGCGGGTTCGAACTGCTGGATGCGGTGCAGGACGGCTTCGATTTCGTCCAGCTCAATGTCCAGCTCGGGGTCAAAGGCCTCGAGGATTTCTTCAAGCGTCTCGTCCAGGTAGCCCTGATTGTTGATGCAGTCGATCAGGGTCACGGCAATCAGACGATCGGTATCGGACATCGGCGCCAGGTTCAGTTGCCACAGCAAGTGGCTCTGCAGGCTTTCGCCGGTGGAGGTGCGGGTAGTGAAGTCCCACTCGTCGTCATCGCTGCTGGGCAGGCTGCTGGCGCTGGTCTGGTAGACGTCTTCCCAGGCAGTATCCACGGGCAGATCGTTGGGGATGCGTTCATTCCATTCGCCATCCTCAAGGTTATCCACCGTCGGGGCGGTTTCCTGATAGGACGGTTCCGGGATTTCGGTGTTGGTCTTTTGCTCGACGTTATCGGCCAGCGGATCGGTGTTGTCGAAGTCGTCGCCTTCTTCCTGGCGTTCGAGCATCGGATTGGACTCCAGGGCCTCCTGGATTTCCTGTTGCAGGTCCAGGGTCGACAATTGGAGCAGGCGGATGGCCTGTTGCAGCTGCGGTGTCATCGTCAGCTGCTGGCCCATTCTCAAGACTAGCGATGGTTTCATGGCTGGGGCTTAACACCTTATTCGCCGGCGCACATGCGCCATCCACTACAGGGCGCCGAAGCGCCAAACTTAAGCAAATTATATGCCTGAAACTGAAGTGTTTGCCTAGGGCGTCACGTAATAAAATTAGCGACGCCGAGGTGATTGACCAGACACTTTTCGCTTACAGGCGGAACTCATGGCCCAAATACACTTCCTTGACCAGTTCATTGGCCAGGATGGTCGCGGAGTCGCCTTCGGCAATCAACTGGCCATCATTGACGATATAGGCGGTTTCACAGATATCCAGCGTCTCGCGAACGTTGTGGTCGGTGATCAATACGCCGATGCCCTTGGCCTTGAGATGGTGGATGATCTGCTTGATGTCGCCGACCGAAATCGGGTCCACGCCAGCGAATGGTTCGTCCAGCAGGATGAACTTCGGTGCGGTGGCCAGGGCGCGAGCGATTTCCACGCGGCGCCGTTCGCCACCGGACAGGCTCATGCCCAGGTTGTCGCGGATGTGGCTGATGTGGAATTCCTGCAGCAGGCTTTCCAGTTCCTGGCGGCGACCGGCCTTGTCGAGTTCCTTGCGGGTCTCGAGGATCGCCATGATGTTGTCGGCAACCGACAGTTTGCGGAAGATCGACGCTTCTTGCGGCAGATAGCCGATACCGGCCTTCGCCCGGCCATGCATCGGCTGGTGGCTGACGTCCAGGTCGTCGATCAGGACGCGGCCCTGATCGGCCTGAACCAGGCCGACGATCATGTAGAAACAAGTGGTCTTGCCCGCGCCGTTGGGGCCGAGCAGGCCGACGATCTGGCCGCTGTCGATGGACAGGCTGACATCACGCACGACTTGGCGGCTCTTATAGCTCTTGGCCAGGTGCTGAGCTTTCAGAGTTGCCATTACTGGGCCTTCTGCTCGTCGGTTTTCTTTTTCGGCTGGATGACCATGTCGATCCGTGGACGCTGCTCGGTGACCTTGCTGCCAGTGGCGCGGCCGGCGCTGGCCAGCTTCTTGACCGTGTCGTAGACGATTTTCTCGCCCTGGGTGATGTTGTTGTCCTTGTCGACGACCTTGGCGCGATCGATCAGCACCACGCGGTCTTTGGCGGCGTGGTACTGAATGGTTACCCCGTAGCCTTGAACCGGCTTGGTGTCGCCCGCGGTTTGCATCTGCTCGAAGTAGGCCAGATTGCCCACCGAGGTGACGACGTCGATGTCGCCGGACTGGGTGCGGGTGATGGTCACGGTGTTGCCGGTGACCTTCATCGAACCCTGGGTGATGATCACGTCACCTTTATAGGTGGCTACACCGTTCTTGTCGTCCAGTTGGGCGTCGTCGGCCTGGATGCGGATAGGCTGGTCGCGGTCGGTGGGGAGGGCCCAGGCGCTCGCGCTTCCCAGTGCTGCGCCCAGACTGAGCAAAATAGGGAGGGTTTTAGCGAGCTTCATACTGTCCTCTTACGTTCGATAGCAGGTGTATCCTGCTTTCCTTCAAATACGCTTTCATTCCCGTGCCGGTCGACACACCACCGGCGCCGTCGATTCTAACGGGTTGCTCGGTCTGCGCATATTCTCGCTGCGGGAAGACTGTCATACGACTGCTGGTAATGATGGTCGTACGGTTCTTCTCATCGGTCCGGGCGATGCGTACCGAATCAATCAGTTCCACTTCGGTGCCGTCGGGATTGACCTCGGCGCGTTCGCTCTGCACGTGCCACGGAAACTCGGTGCCCCTGAACATGTTCAGGTCTGGCTTGGTGACCAGTGTGATTTCGCTGGCCTTGACGTGGTCGACTTTGTCGGACGTCATTTCATACTGCACTTTGCCATCGGGCAGGTATTGCAGGGTATGCGTGTTGGTCGCATACCAGTCGATATCATTTTCCTGGACCTTGACCGCAGGGCGGTCGAGGAAGCGTTCCGGGCTGATGTTCCAATAGCCGACCGCCGCGAAAATCGCTGCGATGCAGCCGAACACCACGATGGTGCGAATTTTCTTGCTTAGCATAAATGGCTCACAGATACGCGGCGTTGGCCGCCTCGAGGCGGCCTTGGGCGCGCAGGATCAGTTCACAGAATTCACGAGCGGCCCCTTCGCCGCCTCGCGCCGTGGTGATGCCGTGGGCGTGCTCGCGCACGAAGCCGGCCGCGTTTGCCACCGCCATGCCCAGGCCGACCCGACGAATCACCGGCAGGTCCGGCAGGTCGTCACCGAGGTAGGCGACCTGTTCATAGCTTAGGTTGAGTTGCCCCAGAAGCTCGTCCAGCACCACCAGTTTATCTTCTCGTCCCTGATACAGGTGGGGGATGCCGAGATTCTTCGCGCGCCGTTCGACCACTGGGGTCTTGCGGCCACTGATGATGGCGGTCTGCACGCCGGCGGCCATCAGCATCTTGATGCCCTGGCCGTCGAGGGTGTTGAAGGTCTTGAATTCGCTGCCGTCTTCGAGGAAATAAAGGCGGCCGTCGGTCAGGACGCCGTCCACGTCGAACACGGCCAGTTTGATCGCTTTGCCACGTTGCAGCAGGTCTGTGTTCATTTACATGACTCCCGCACGCAGCAAGTCGTGCATGTTCAGGGCGCCCACTGGGCGGTCTTCGTCGTCGACCACCACCAGGGCGCTGATCTTATGGTCTTCCATGATTTTCAAGGCCTCGGCGGCGAGCATCTCGGCGCGGGCAGTCTTGCCGTGGGGGGTCATGACCTGCTCGATGGTCGTACTGTGAATGTCGATCGGGTGGTCCAGGGTGCGACGCAGGTCGCCGTCGGTGAAGATCCCGGCGAGTTTGCCGTCAGTTTCGAGAATGACCGTCATGCCCAGACCCTTGCGGGTCATTTCCATGAGTGCATCCTTGAGCAGCGTGCCGCGTGGCACCTGTGGCAGCTCCTGACCTGCGTGCATCACGTTTTCCACTTTCAACAGCAGGCGACGGCCCAGGGCGCCGCCGGGGTGGGAGAACGCGAAGTCTTCAGCGGTAAACCCCCTGGCTTCCAGCAACGCCACGGCCAGGGCATCACCCATGACCAGGGTGGCGGTGGTGGAAGAGGTCGGCGCCAGGTTCAACGGGCAGGCTTCGTGCTCGACATGAACATTGAGATTGACCTCGGCGGCTTTGGCCAGGGGCGAATCCGGATTGCCAGTGACACTGATCAGTTGGATCCCCAGGCGCTTGATCAACGGCAGCAGGGTGATGATCTCATTGGTGGAGCCAGAGTTGGACAGGGCCAGGATGATGTCTTCCCGAGTGATCATGCCCATGTCACCGTGGCTGGCTTCGGCCGGATGGACAAAAAATGCCGGAGTGCCGGTGCTGGCCAGGGTGGCGGCGATCTTGTTGCCGATGTGTCCGGACTTGCCCATGCCGACCACGACCACCCGACCCTTGCTGGCCAGAATCATCTCGCAGGCACGTACGAAATCAGCGTCGATATGGGGCAGCAAGCCTTGTACGGCTTCGAGCTCGAGGCGGATGGTACGTTGTGCCGATTGAATCAGGTCGCTGGTTTGGTTCATGTCAGAGATCGTATGGCTCGATGAAAAGGCGGCGATTATAGCGGCAATGAACAATTCCCTCACGTTAGTTCGTCATGCTTTGTTCGAGCGATTCACATGACTTGATACAAAGTCTCTTCTTTTAGCTGTATCCGGACTGAACGGGCGCGGGCTTGGGCCTTGGGCGCTTGGGTGTTGCAGTGATATAGTTCGCCGCCGGTTCGGGTGCCCGGCAGTCCGGCGTTTGTCGGTTGGCCAGGGCATTCGGATGTGAGGCTGCATCGCAAGGAGTTTAGATGAGTGCCGACAACGCCTACGCGGTCGAGCTGAAGGGATTGTCCTTCAAGCGAGGGGCGCGCAGCATTTTCAATGACATCGATATCCGCATTCCCCGTGGCAAGGTCACCGGCATCATGGGGCCTTCCGGGTGCGGCAAGACCACGCTGTTGCGGCTGATGGGTGCACAGTTGCGCCCCAGTGCCGGCGAAGTCTGGGTCAATGGGCAGAATCTTCCAAAGCTGTCGCGCAGCGATCTGTTCGATGCGCGCAAGCACATGGGCGTGCTGTTCCAGAGCGGCGCATTGTTCACCGATCTCGACGTGTTCGAGAATGTGGCGTTCCCCTTGCGGGTCCATACCGACCTGCCGGAAGAGATGATTCGCGACATCGTCCTGCTCAAATTGCAGGCGGTCGGGCTGCGGGGTGCCCTGGACTTGATGCCGGACGAACTGTCCGGTGGCATGAAGCGCCGCGTCGCCCTGGCCCGGGCGATTGCCCTTGATCCGAAGATCCTCATGTATGACGAACCCTTCGTCGGCCAGGACCCGATCGCCATGGGCGTGCTGGTGCGCCTGATCCGTCTGCTCAACGATGCGCTGGGTATTACCAGCATTGTGGTATCCCACGACCTGGCCGAAACCGCCAGCATTGCGGACTACATCTACGTGATCGGCGATGGCCAGGTGCTGGGGCAGGGTACGCCCCAGGAATTGAAGGCCTCGGACAGCCCGCGCATTCGTCAATTCATGAAGGGTGATCCGGACGGGCCTGTGGCGTTCCATTTTCCGGCCACGGATTACCGCACCGATCTGCTGGGGAAGCGCTGATGCGCAAGAAATCACTGATAGAAAGAGTTCGCCTGTTTGGTCGTTCCGGCATCGATGTGGTGGCAGTGCTGGGCCGTTCCTCGCTGTTTCTGATGCATGCCCTGCTGGGGCGCAACACGACGGGTGGCGGGTTTGGGCTGCTGGTGAAGCAACTGCACTCGGTGGGCGTGATGTCCCTGGTGATCATCGTGGTCTCCGGGATCTTCATCGGTATGGTCCTGGCGCTGCAGGGGTTCAATATCTTGTCCAGCTACGGTTCGGAGCAGGCGGTTGGACAGATGGTCGCGCTGACATTGTTGCGTGAGCTGGGACCTGTGGTGACCGCGCTGCTGTTTGCCGGGCGTGCCGGTTCGGCGCTGACGGCCGAAATCGGTAACATGAAGTCCACCGAACAGTTGTCCAGTCTGGAAATGATCGGTGTCGACCCGCTCAAGTACATCATTGCCCCGCGCCTGTGGGCCGGTTTCATTTCCCTGCCGGTGCTGGCGATCATTTTCAGCGTCGTGGGGATCTGGGGCGGCTCGTGGGTGGCTGTAGACTGGCTGGGGGTCTATGAAGGTTCCTACTGGTCCAACATGCAGAACAGTGTCGATTTTCTCGACGACGTGCTCAACGGCGTTATCAAAAGTGCCGTATTCGCTTTCGTGGTGACCTGGATCGCCGTGTTTCAAGGCTATGACTGTGAGCCCACGTCAGAGGGGATCAGCCGTGCCACAACCAAGACCGTGGTGTACGCCTCGCTGGCGGTCCTGGGCCTTGACTTTATTCTGACCGCCTTGATGTTTGGAGATTTCTGATGCAAAACCGCACCCTGGAAATCGGTGTCGGCCTTTTCTTGCTGGCTGGCATCCTGGCTTTGCTGTTGTTGGCCCTGCGGGTCAGTGGCCTGGCGCCGACCGCAAGCACCGACACTTATAAACTTTATGCTTATTTTGACAATATCGCCGGTTTGACGGTCAGAGCCAAAGTGACCATGGCTGGTGTAACCATCGGCAAGGTCACGGCAATCGATCTGGACCGCGACAGTTTCACCGGTCGGGTGACGCTGCAGCTGGAAAAGCGCGTGGATAACCTGCCGACTGACTCCACTGCATCGATCCTCACTGCTGGGCTGCTGGGCGAGAAATACATCGGTATCAGCGTTGGCGGTGAAGAAGCTTTGCTCAAGGATGGCGGGACCATCCACGATACGCAGTCGTCGCTGGTGCTTGAGGACCTGATCGGTAAATTCCTGCTCAATACCGTTAGCAAAGACGCCAAATGAGGAGCTTTTGAATGATCTCTATCTTGCGACGTAGCCTGTTGGTGCTGCTCGCGGCGCTGCCGCTGATGGCCAACGCCGTGGCCGCGCCTTCGGCCCATGAAATCATCCAGGACACTACCACCCGGTTGCTGGCAGACCTGGCCGCCAACAAAGAGAAATACAAGCAGGATCCGGGGGCTTTCTACGACGCGCTGAACGGCATCGTCGGTCCCGTGGTGGATGCCGACGGTATTTCCCGAAGCATCATGACCGTCAAGTACTCGCGCAAGGCGACCCCGGCGCAGATGACACGCTTCCAGGAAAACTTCAAGCGCAGCCTGATGCAGTTCTACGGCAACGCCTTGCTCGAATACAACAACCAGGGCATCACCGTTTCGCCGGCCAAGGACGAAAGCGGCAACCGCACCAGCGTCGATATGCAGGTCAAGGGCAATAACGGCGCCATTTACCCTGTGTCCTACACACTCGAGAAAATCAATGGCGAGTGGAGGGTGCGTAACGTGATCATCAATGGCATCAACATCGGCAAGCTGTTCCGCGATCAGTTCGCTGATGCGATGCAGCAAAACGGCAATGATCTGGACAAAACCATAGACGGTTGGGCCGGTGAAGTCGCCAAGGCCAAGGAAGTTGCCCAGGATGCTCAAGAGAAGCAGGCGCAATGAGTGAGTTGGCGAGTGAGTCGGCCGTTCGTTTGGGCGAATCTGGCGAGCTGTTGCTCAGTGGCGTGCTGGACTATCGCACTGGCCCGGTCTTGCGCAAGCAGGGCCAGGCGCTGATCGGCTCCGCCGGCGCCGCAGAACTGGTCATTGACTGCTCGGCGGTGCAGAAGTCCAGCAGTGTCGGCCTGTCCCTGCTGCTGTGCTTCATGCGTGACGCCAAAGCTGCCGGAAAAACCTGGAGCATCCGTGGGATGCCCGAAGACATGCGCGAAATAGCCCAGGTCAGCGAACTGACCGAACTATTGGTGCACTCCTGACCCACATCCCTGAAAAAGCCCCCCGTCAGAGTCCTGCTTCGCGGGGTTCGCAGGCGCGGGGCTTTTTTGTATGATGTGCGACCCGTGCGCACAGGGCGCCGATAGAGGTTGAGCATGCAGGCCGTAGAAGTGAAGAGCTTCCTTGAAGGAAAGCTGCCCGAAACTGTCATTGAAGTTGAGGGCGAAGGCTGCAACTTTCAGCTGAACGTGATCAGCGATGAACTGGCGGCGTTGAGCCCGGTGAAGCGTCAGCAGCAGATCTATGCCCATTTGAACCCGTGGATCGCCGATGGCAGCATCCATGCGGTTACTATGAAATTTTTCAGCCGCGCGGCCTGGGCCGAGCGCACCTGAGCCCAAGGGCGTCGAGATTCTTATGGATAAACTGATTATTACCGGCGGCGTTCGTCTTGATGGCGAAATCCGCATCTCCGGGGCAAAGAACTCCGCCCTGCCGATCCTGGCCGCGACGTTGCTGTGCGATGGCCCGGTGACCGTGGCGAACCTGCCGCACTTGCACGACATCACCACCATGATCGAGCTGTTCGGTCGCATGGGCATTGAACCGGTGATCGACGAAAAGCTCAGCGTCGAGATCGACCCGCGCACCATCAAGACCCTGATCGCCCCGTACGAACTGGTGAAGACCATGCGTGCGTCGATTCTGGTACTGGGACCGATGGTCGCCCGTTTTGGTGAAGCCGAAGTTGCCTTGCCGGGTGGTTGCGCCATCGGCTCGCGTCCGGTGGACCTGCATATCCGCGGCCTGGAAGCCATGGGTGCGGTGATCGACGTCGAGGGTGGCTACATCAAGGCCAAGGCGCCTGAAGGCGGCCTGCGCGGCGCTCACTTCTTCTTCGATACCGTCAGTGTGACCGGTACCGAGAACATCATGATGGCGGCCGCACTGGCCAAGGGCCGCAGCGTGCTGCAAAACGCCGCTCGCGAGCCTGAAGTGGTCGACCTGGCGAACTTCCTGATCGCCATGGGCGCCAAGATCAGCGGCGCCGGCACCGATACCATCACCATCGATGGTGTTGAGCGCCTGCATTCGGCCACTTACAAAGTGATGCCGGACCGGATCGAAACCGGCACCTATCTGGTGGCTGCTGCTGTCACCGGTGGCCGCGTCAAGGTCAAGGACACCGATCCGACCATTCTTGAAGCCGTCCTGGAGAAACTCAAGGAAGCCGGTGCCGAAGTCACCTGCGGCGAAGACTGGATCGAAGTGAACATGCACGGCAAGCGGCCTAAAGCCGTCAACGTGCGGACCGCCCCGTACCCGGCGTTCCCGACCGACATGCAGGCGCAGTTCATCTCCCTCAACGCCATTGCCGAAGGCACCGGTGCGGTGATCGAGACGATCTTCGAAAACCGTTTCATGCATGTCTACGAACTGCACCGCATGGGCGCCAAGATCCAGGTCGAAGGCAACACCGCCATCGTGACCGGTACCGAGAAACTCAAGGGCGCGCCAGTGATGGCCACCGACCTGCGGGCTTCGGCCAGTCTGGTGATTTCGGCCCTGGTTGCCGAAGGCGACACCCTGATCGACCGTATCTACCACATCGACCGTGGTTACGAGTGCATCGAAGAGAAACTGCAGATGCTCGGCGCCAAGATCCGTCGCGTACCGGGCTAGGTCCGGCTGCATGGGCGCAGGGACGCGCCTGTTGATTTCGTTTCAGGTCGAGGGTGGTAACACCCTCGATGTGTGTCCGGCGCCGCTTGCGACCGGGCATGAGTACCTTGATAAGGACTGACGTTTCCCATGTTGACCATTGCACTGTCCAAGGGCCGCATCCTTGATGACACCTTGCCGCTTCTGGCTGAAGCGGGCATCGTGCCGACCGAGAATCCGGACAAGAGCCGCAAGCTGATCATTCCTACGACTCAAGCCGATGTACGCTTGCTGATCGTGCGCGCCACCGATGTTCCGACTTACGTTGAACATGGCGCCGCCGACCTGGGCGTTGCCGGTAAGGACGTGCTGATGGAGTACGGCGGCCAGGGCCTGTACGAGCCCCTGGACCTGCGGATCGCCCGCTGCAAGCTGATGACCGCCGGCAAAGTCGGTGCGCCAGAACCCAAGGGCCGTTTGCGGGTGGCGACCAAGTTCGTCAACATTGCCAAGCGTTATTACGCCGAGCAGGGCCGTCAGGTCGATATCATCAAGTTGTACGGTTCGATGGAGCTGGCGCCGCTGATCGGCCTGGCGGACAAGATCATCGATGTGGTCGACACCGGCAACACCCTGCGGGCCAATGGCCTGGAGCCCCAGGATTTCATTGCCGACATCACCTCCCGGCTGATCGTCAACAAGGCTTCGATGAAAATGCAGCACGCCCGTATCCAGGCTCTGATCGATACCCTGCGCAAGGCAGTGGAATCGCGACACCGCGGCTGATTCACCTGCGCGACCTTGAGTCGCGCCCGTCTATCCGTGTCATAGCCAATTTTCTCAGGTGCCCACGCGAATGGACTGGTAGCTTAGGGCGCCTGAGCATTTGCCATTAATGAGGCCCTCGCTATGACCGCTCCCACTTCGATTCGCCGACTCAACGCTGCCGACCCGGATTTCGCACATCATCTGGATCATCTGCTGAGCTGGGAAAGTGTGTCTGACGACTCGGTCAATCAGCGGGTGCTGGACATCATCAAGGCTGTGCGCGAGCGTGGCGATGCAGCTTTGGTGGAATTCACCCAGAAATTCGATGGCCTGCAAGTGGCGTCCATGGCTGATCTGATCCTGCCGCGCGAGCGCCTGGAACTGGCCCTGACCCGGATCACGGTGCCGCAGCGCGAAGCCCTGGAAAAAGCCGCATCGCGGGTGCGCGACTATCACGAGAGGCAGAAACAGGACTCCTGGAGCTACACCGAAGCCGACGGCACGGTGCTGGGCCAAAAGGTCACGCCGCTGGACCGCGCCGGTCTGTACGTGCCGGGTGGCAAGGCGTCGTATCCATCCTCGGTGTTGATGAACGCGATCCCAGCCAAGGTCGCTGGCGTGACCGAAGTGGTCATGGTGGTGCCGACCCCGCGCGGCGAAATCAATGAACTGGTGCTGGCCGCTGCCTGCATCGCCGGGGTGGACCGGGTGTTCACCATTGGTGGCGCCCAGGCCGTGGCTGCGCTGGCCTATGGCACCGAGAGCGTGCCGCGGGTCGACAAGGTGGTGGGGCCTGGCAACATCTATGTCGCCACCGCCAAGCGCCACGTGTTCGGTCAGGTCGGTATCGATATGATCGCCGGCCCGTCGGAGATCCTGGTGGTGTGCGACGGCCAGACCGACCCGGACTGGATCGCCATGGACCTGTTTTCCCAGGCCGAGCACGACGAAGACGCCCAGGCGATCCTGGTCAGCCCGGACGCCGAGTTCCTCGACAAAGTGGCTGCCAGCATCGACAAGCTGCTGCCGACCATGGACCGCGCCGAGATCATCAACACCTCGATCAACGGCCGTGGCGCGCTGATCAAGGTCGAGAACATGGAACAGGCCATCGAGGTCGCCAACCGCATCGCGCCGGAGCACCTGGAGTTGTCGGTCGCTGACCCGCAAGCCTGGCTGCCGCAGATCCGCCACGCCGGTGCGATCTTCATGGGCCGCCACACCAGCGAAGCCCTGGGTGACTATTGTGCAGGTCCCAACCACGTCTTGCCGACTTCCGGTACGGCGCGTTTCTCGTCGCCGCTGGGGGTGTATGACTTCCAGAAACGTTCGTCGATCATCTTCTGCTCCGAGCAAGGTGCGTCCGAACTGGGCAAGACCGCTTCGGTGCTGGCCCGTGGCGAGTCGCTGAGCGCCCACGCCCGCAGTGCCGAATACCGCATCCTTGATGAGCGCTCCATTGAAGGGCAGGGGAAACTGAAATGAGTAAATTCTGGAGCCCGTTCGTCAAGAACCTGGTGCCTTACGTGCCGGGCGAACAGCCGAAGCTGACCCGCCTGGTCAAGCTCAACACCAACGAGAACCCCTACGGCCCGTCGCCCAAGGCCCTGGCGGCGATGCAAACCGAGCTGAACGACAACCTGCGCCTGTACCCAGACCCCAACAGCGATCTGCTGAAAAGCGCCGTGGCCCGCTATTACGGTGTGCAGAGCAACCAGGTGTTCCTGGGCAACGGTTCGGACGAAGTGCTGGCGCACATTTTCCACGGGCTGCTGCAGCACGATCAGCCGCTGTTGTTCCCGGACATCAGTTACAGCTTTTATCCGGTGTATTGCGGGCTGTACGGCATCCAGTTCGACGCGGTGCCGCTGGACGCGCAGTTCCAGATCGACCCGGCGGACTATGCCAGACCAAACGGCGGGATCATCTTCCCCAATCCGAACGCTCCCACCGGCTGCCTGCTGGCCCTGGAAGCGGTCGAGCAGATCCTCAAGGCCAGTCCGGACTCGGTGGTGGTGGTTGATGAAGCCTATATCGACTTCGGCGGCGAGACCGCCATCAGTCTGGTGGACCGCTATCCGAACCTGCTGGTGACCCAGACCCTGTCCAAGTCCCGCTCATTGGCAGGATTGCGGGTGGGCCTGGCGGTGGGCCATCCGGACCTGATCGAAGCGCTGGAGCGGATCAAGAACAGCTTCAACTCCTACCCGCTGGATCGCCTGGCGAATGTCGGGGGCGCGGCGGCGTTCGACGATCGGGAGTATTTCGAGCAGACCTGCCGGTTGGTCATCGAGCACCGTGAATGGGTGGTGGCGCAGTTGCAGGCCAAGGGCTTTGACGTGTTGCCTTCGGCGGCCAACTTCATCTTCGCCCGTCACCCCCGGCACGATGCGGCAGGGCTGGCGGCGAAATTGCGCGAACAAGGCGTGATCGTGCGGCACTTCAAGCAGGAGCGGATTGCCCAATTCCTGCGGATCAGCATCGGCACGCCGGAGCAGAACCAGGCGCTGATCGAAGCCCTGGGTGAACTCTAAAGTTAAGGAAGGGGGCTGATGGCCTTATCGCGAGCAGGCTCGCTTCCACAGTAGAGTTGTTGCGAATACAAATTTTGTAACCAGCAGAGACACCCTGTGGGAGCGAGCCTGCTCGCGATGGCGTAGTGTCAGTCAACATCCATCTGGCTGATCCACCGTCATCGCGAGCAGACTCGCTCCCACAGTTGTTGGGCCTTACTCGTGATGCTCTTCACCCAGGAAGGTCAGCGAGGTGAACACCCCGCGCGTGGCCACGTCCTTGTTGTCCTTGAGCGCAATTTCCATCTGCGCGGCGATCACATTCAAACCCTCGTTACGCACCAGCACCTTGGCCCGGCCTTCGGCGTCGGTTTCTGCTGATACGGTGTCCGGTGCGCTGCGGTAATCACCCACCAGCTTCACCCCAGCCGCCGGTTTACCGTCCAGCAGCACCCGTACCGGCAGTGGCTGGCCCGGGCCTACGGTCAGCGGGTCGACTTCCGGCAGGATCAGGAACTTGACCTGATCAAGTTTCGGCAACTTTGCTCCCGGCTCGTAGATCGCCAGGCTGTACTTGAAGGTGTGGGTCGATTCAATCGCCCCGGGCACCTTGCTGCGGCCTTCGTTGATCCATTTCTTGTCAGCGGTCTGGGACCACATGCCGTTGTCCAGTTCCACGGCCATCACGGCCGGTGGCTTGAGGGGTTGCAAGCGAGCATGGTCGGGCAAGCGTTCGACGGTGACCGGGATCATCTTGCCGCCCAGGTCATAGGCCCACGCACCGCTGATTTTCTGCGCCTTGAAGGCATTGTCCTCGGCGCCGTGGCCGTAGATCACTTCGATGTTGCCGCGCCGTTGTTCGGTCCACAGGCCATGGGCCGAGGCTTGGGTGGCCAGGAACAGGCTAAGAAGGGCGAAGGTCTTGGGGTATTTCATTGATTTTCCTTTTTACAGATCAAGGGTGAGGCTGACGGTAAAGTTGCGTGGCTCGCCGGGGTTGACCCAGTAGTTGCTGTACGAGCGCTCGTAGTATTTTTCGTCGAAGACGTTGTTCAGATTCAGGCCCACGGTGACGTTGTCGCTGGCCTTGTAATGGGCCAGCAGATCCACGGTGTGGTAGGCCGGCAGTTCGAAGTCCTTGCCGGCTTCGCCGGAGCGATCTCCGACGTATGTGAATGCCGCACCCACGTCGGAGCCGCGCAGGTGGCCGTCCTGGAATTCGTAGACGCCGAGCAGGCTGCCGCTGCGCTTGGCGACGCCAAGAATCCGGCTGCCAGTGGGAATGGTTTCGTCACCCTTGGTCACTTCGGCATCGATGTAGGCGAAGGCGCCGATCACCCGGATGGCGTCAGTTACCTGCCCGGTGAGCTGCAGATCGAGTCCCTGGCTGCGGGCCTTGCCCATGGCGCGGTTGGAGTCTGTGGCCGGGTCCCGCGCCAGGACGTTTTCCTTTTCGATATGGAACGCCGCCAGGGTGGTGCTCAGGCGATCATCGAACAGCTCGCTCTTGATCCCCACTTCATAGCCAACGCCTTCCTCCGGATCGAAGGTTTTGCCCCCGGCATCCAGGCCATTGTTGGGCTTGAACGAGGTGGAGGCGTTGGCGAACAGTCCGACCTCGGGTGTCAGTTGGTACAGCAGGCCGGCCCGTTGCGTGAAGGTGTCATGACGCTGGCGGCTGGTGAGCTGCGTGGTGTGGTCGTCAATGCTCTGCTCGAAATGCTCATAACGCACGCCGAGCATGCCCCGCAGTTTGTCGGTGAAGACGATCTGGTCCTGAAGATTCAGCGCACGGCTTTTCACACGCTCGAAAAAATCGGTGCCGGTACGTTGACCATCAGGTTTCGGCTGGCCATAGACCGGTTGATAGATGTCGATGGGGTAAGTGCCACCGTTGATCGTGGTCACGCGCTCGTTCTTGCGATAGTCCTCGTATTCGGTGCCGATCAGCAATTCGTGCTGCCAGGGCCCGAGGTCAAACAGTCCGCGTAATTCAAGCTGGGTAATGCTGTCGTGCCAATTGTTGTCGCGCTCGCGGTAGCGGCGGTTCACCGTACGACCGTCGGCGTTCAGCGGCCGCGCTTCGGAGGCGAATCCCCAGAGTTCGCCCTGTTTGTAATGGCTGGCCAGGCGCAGTTGCCAGGCGTCGTTGAGCTGATGTTCGAGGGCCGCCTGGAGCATGTTGTTGTGGTTGTCGATGTCGCCGTCGTTGGGTTCGCCCAAAAAGGTCGAGCGGGAAACACCGTTCCAACGGTTGTTCGGCGCCACGATGCCGCGATCGAACGTTGAACTGTGGCGCACGATTTCGCTTTCCACCAGCAGGCGCGTATCGGGGCTCAGTTGCCAACTGAGGGAGGGGGCGACGAAGACGCGCTTGCTCTGGACGTGATCGCGAAAGCTGTGATTGTCCTCGACCGCCAGGTTGACCCGCGACAGCACATTGCCCTCAGCGTCCAGTGGTGTGTTGACGTCCAGCGCGGTGCGGTAGCGATCCCAACTGCCGGCGCTGGTTTGCAGGGTGGTGAAGGCTTCGGGCTGGGGCTTCTTGGTGACGATGTTCACCGTACCGCCGGGGTCGCCGCGCCCGTACAGGCTGGCCGCCGGTCCTTTAAGCACCTCGATGCGTTCAATGTTGGCCGCATCCGGCGTACTCGGATAACCGCGGTTGGCGCTGAAGCCGTCCTTGTAGAACTCCGAAGTGGTAAAGCCACGCACGCTGTATTCGTAGAGTGTCAGGCCGCCGAAGTTGTTTTGCTTTGACACGCCGCCGGCATATTCCAGGGCCCGTTCGACGTTGGTGCTGCCCAGATCATTGAGGACGCTGGCGGGGATCACACTGATCGATTGCGGGATGTCCCGCAGGGCGGTGTCGGTTTTGGTGGCGCTGGCGGAGCGAGTGGCGCGATAGCCCGTCACCGGCCCGGTAGGGGATTCGTAGTCGGCAGAGACGTTGATGGCGTCCAGTTCCATCGGCTGGATTTCCTCGGCGATCACCGGGTCACCCAGCAGACCCAAGGCCAGGCTGGCGAGGGAAATCCGTTTTAGAGATGACATGTTATCTTGTTCCAATTTTTAGTATTGAAACAATATAACACTACTAATGAGAATTTATGCTATTCCTGGCCGACTAAAATAACCGAGGCGAACACGGTTTTTGTGGCGAGGGAGCAAGCTCCCTCACCACAAGGGACCCTTGGCCAGCAAGGCCGTTGCTATCGCGCAGTTACTCTTCTTCCTTCACCACCACCGGTGCCGGCGGTGGGCGCAAACCGATTTCTGCGGTGAGCTTGAGCTCCTTGCCGTTGCGCATCACCTGGATGGCGACCTTGTCGGTGGGTTTGATCCGCGCCACCTGGTTCATCGAGCGACGGCCGTCACCGGCGGGTTCGCCGTCGATGCTCAGGATCACGTCGCCCAGTTGCAGGCCGGCCTTCTGGGCCGGGCCATCGCGGAAAATGCCTGCTACCACGATCCCGGGACGCCCGGACAGGCCGAAGGACTCCGCCAGCTCCTGGGACAGCGGCTGCACTTCAATACCCAGCCAGCCCCGAATCACCTGGCCGTGTTCGATGATGGACTTCATCACTTCCATGGCCAGCTTCACCGGAATCGCAAAACCGATGCCCTGGCTGCCGCCGGACTTGGAGAAGATCGCCGTGTTGATCCCGGTCAGATTGCCGTTGGCATCCACCAGCGCGCCGCCGGAGTTTCCGGGGTTGATCGCGGCATCGGTCTGGATGAAGTCTTCGTAATTGTTCAGGCCCAACTGATTGCGCCCAGTGGCGCTGATGATGCCCATGGTCACGGTCTGGCCGACGCCGAAGGGGTTGCCGATGGCCAGGGTGACATCGCCGATGCGGATGCTGTCCGAACGCCCAATGGTGATGGCCGGCAGGTTCTTCAGGTCGATCTTCAGCACCGCAAGGTCGGTTTCCGGGTCGCTGCCGATCACCCGGGCCAGGGTTTCGCGACCATCCTTGAGCGCCACCACAATCTGGTCGGCGCCGCTGGTGACGTGGTTGTTGGTCAGGATATAACCTTCAGGGCTCATGATTACGCCCGAACCCAGGCTCGACTCCATGCGTTTCTGCTTGGGTGAGTTGTCGCCGAAGAAGCGCCGGAACTGCGGGTCTTCGAACAGGGGATGGCTGGATTTGTTGACGACCTTGGTGGTGTACAGGTTGACCACGGCCGGTGCCGCGATCGTCACGGCATCGGCGTAGGACACCGGCCCTTGTTGCAGTGCCTTGGTCTGTGGCGCCTGCTGCAGGTTGACGTCGAGGCTCGGTAGGCCGACCCACTCCGGATAACGCTGGATAATCAGTAGAGCGACAAGCACGCCGGCCAACAGAGGCCAGCCGGAAAAACGCAGCGCCTTGAGCATTAAGCACGTCCTACAAAGGTTGCAGGCGGTGTGAGACCGCCCATAATGTCGCGCATTATACGAGGCCGCGCGCGCCTCTGAACGGGATATTTAGGAGTCTTTTCATGGCCGTAGCCCTGAACACCCTGGTAGAAGAAGCGGATCGTTACCTGGCCGCCGCCAGGATTGCCGATTACTGCCCCAACGGTTTGCAGGTCGAAGGCGCCCCTCAGGTGACGCGCATAGTCAGCGGTGTCACCGCCAGCCAGGCATTGCTCGATGCTGCAGTGGAGGCTGACGCTGATCTGGTGCTGGTGCATCACGGGTATTTCTGGAAAGGCGAAAATCCGTGCGTCACCGGCATGAAGCAACGTCGCCTCAAAACCTTGCTCAAGCACGATATCAGTCTGCTGGCCTACCACTTGCCGCTGGATCTGCATGCCGAGGTGGGCAATAACGTGCAATTGGCTCGCCAGTTGGACATTACCGTCGAAGGGCCGCTGGACCCGGACAACCCCAAGGTCGTCGGCCTGGTGGGCTCCTTGTCCGAACCGATGACGCCTCGGGACTTCGCCCGTAAAGTGCAGGAAGTCATGGGCCGCGAACCTTTGTTGATCGAAGGCGAGCAGATGATCCGCCGGGTCGGCTGGTGCACGGGCGGAGGCCAGGGCTACATCGATCAGGCCGTGCTGGCCGGGGTTGATCTGTTTCTCAGTGGCGAGGCGTCCGAGCAGACCTTTCACAGCGCCCGGGAAAACGGCATCAGCTTCATCGCCGCCGGGCACCATGCGACCGAGCGCTATGGTGTGCAGGCATTGGGCGATTACCTGGCGCGGCGCTTTGCTTTGGAGCATATCTTCATAGATTGCCCGAATCCCATCTGACTAACGCTGAACTGAATGTGGGAGCGGGCCTGTGGGAGCAAAGCTTGCTCGCGATAGCGGTATTGCATGTGCCGACGTCATCGCGAGCAAGCTTTGCTCCCACGGAGGCCACCGCAACGCCCGAACCGGCAGGCATATCCATATGCTGTTTCGATCTAGTTGGCGCCCTGATTAGAAGAGGTCGCTGTGCTAGGATTCCCCGCTCGAACACGGCCCGCTGGCCGTTCATAAGAAAGTTTTCGTGAGTAGCCATGGTCGACAAACTGACGCATCTGAAACAGCTGGAGGCGGAAAGCATCCACATCATCCGCGAGGTGGCCGCCGAGTTCGATAACCCGGTGATGCTGTACTCCATCGGTAAAGACTCCGCCGTGATGCTGCACCTGGCACGCAAGGCGTTTTTCCCCGGCAAGCTGCCGTTTCCGGTGATGCATGTCGACACCCGCTGGAAATTCCAGGAAATGTACAAGTTCCGCGACCGCATGGTTGAAGAGCTGGGCCTGGACCTGATCACTCACGTGAACCCGGACGGTGTGGCGCAAGGCATCAACCCGTTTACTCACGGCAGCGCCAAGCACACCGACATCATGAAGACCGAAGGCCTGAAACAGGCTTTGGACAAGTATGGTTTCGACGCCGCTTTTGGTGGTGCCCGCCGCGATGAAGAGAAGTCCCGCGCCAAGGAGCGCGTGTACTCGTTCCGCGACAGCAAGCATCGCTGGGATCCGAAGAACCAGCGCCCGGAGCTGTGGAACGTCTACAACGGCAAGGTCAACAAAGGCGAGTCGATCCGCGTATTCCCGCTGTCGAACTGGACCGAGCTGGACATCTGGCAGTACATCTACCTCGAAGGCATCCCGATCGTGCCGCTGTACTTCGCCGCCGAGCGCGAAGTGATCGAGAAGAACGGCACGCTGATCATGATCGACGACGAGCGCATCCTCGAGCACCTGTCCGATGAAGACAAAGCCCGTATCGTCAAAAAGAAAGTGCGGTTCCGCACCCTTGGCTGCTACCCGTTGACGGGCGCGGTGGAGTCCGAGGCCGAAAGCCTGACGGACATCATTCAGGAAATGCTCCTGACGCGAACTTCCGAGCGCCAGGGCCGGGTCATCGACCACGATGGCGCAGGCTCGATGGAAGATAAGAAACGTCAGGGTTATTTCTAAGGGGTTGTCATGTCGCACCAATCTGATTTGATCAGCGAGGACATCCTCGCTTACCTGGGCCAGCACGAGCGCAAAGAGCTGCTGCGTTTTTTGACCTGCGGTAACGTCGACGACGGCAAGAGCACCCTGATCGGGCGCCTGCTGCACGACTCCAAGATGATCTACGAAGATCATCTGGAAGCCATTACCCGCGATTCGAAGAAAGTCGGCACCACCGGTGACGACATCGACCTGGCGTTGCTGGTCGATGGCTTGCAGGCCGAGCGCGAGCAAGGCATCACCATCGATGTCGCGTACCGCTATTTCTCCACGGCCAAGCGCAAATTCATCATCGCCGACACCCCGGGCCATGAGCAGTACACCCGCAACATGGCCACCGGAGCTTCCACCTGTGACCTGGCGATCATTCTGGTGGATGCCCGCTACGGCGTGCAGACCCAGACCCGTCGCCACAGCTTTATCGCCTCGTTGCTGGGCATCAAGCACATCGTCGTGGCCATCAACAAGATGGACCTCAAGGACTTCGACCAGGGCGTGTTCGAGTCGATCAAGGCCGACTATCTGAAGTTCGCCGAAGGCTTGAAGATGAAGCCCACCAGCATGCACTTCGTGCCGATGTCGGCCCTCAAGGGCGACAACGTGGTGAACAAGTCCGAGCGCTCGCCTTGGTACACCGGCCAGTCGCTGATGGAAATTCTCGAGACCGTGGAAGTGGCGGGCGACCGTAACTTCACCGACCTGCGTTTCCCAGTGCAGTACGTCAACCGTCCGAACCTGAACTTCCGCGGTTTCGCCGGCACCCTGGCCAGCGGCATCGTGCACAAGGGCGACGAAGTGGTGGTGCTGCCTTCGGGCAAGAGCAGCCGCGTGAAGTCCATCGTCACTTTCGAAGGCGAGCTGGAACACGCGGGCCCTGGCCAGGCAGTGACGCTGACCATGGAAGATGAGATCGACATCTCCCGTGGCGACCTGCTGGTGCATGCCGACAGCGTGCCGCCGGTCACCGACAGCTTCGAAGCGATGTTGGTGTGGATGGCCGAAGAGCCGATGCTGCCGGGCAAGAAATACGACATCAAGCGCGCCACCAGTTACGTGCCGGGCTCGATTGCCAGCATCGTCAACAAGGTCGACGTGAACACCTTGGAAGAAGGCCCGGCCAGCGCGTTGCAGCTCAACGAAATCGGCAAGGTGAAGATCGCCCTGGATGCGCCGATCGCCCTGGACGGTTACGAGAGCAACCGCACCACCGGCGCGTTCATCGTCATCGATCGCCTGACCAATGGCACTGTCGGCGCCGGCATGATCGTCGCCCAGCCGCTGGCTCACGGCACCAGCACGCACCACGGCAAACTGGCTCATGTGTCGGTGGAAGAGCGCGCCCAACGCTTCGGCCAGCAACCGGCCACGGTGCTGTTCAGCGGCCTGTCGGGTGCTGGCAAAAGCACGCTGGCCTATGCGGTGGAACGCAAGCTGTTCGACATGGGTCGTGCGGTCTTCGTGCTCGATGGCCAGAACCTGCGTCATGACTTGAACAAGGGCTTGCCACAGGACCGTGCCGGACGTACCGAGAACTGGCGTCGTGCGGCCCACGTTGCCCGTCAGTTCAACGAAGCCGGGCTGCTGACCCTAGCCGCGTTCGTCGCGCCGAATGCAGAAGGGCGCGAGCAGGCCAAAGACCTGATCGGCAAGGAACGTCTGCTGACGGTCTATGTCCAGGCCTCGCCAATCGTCTGCGCCCAGCGTGATCCGCAAGGTTTGTACGCTGCTGCCGGCGACAACATCCCCGGTGAGTCCTTCCCGTATGACGTGCCGCTGGACGCCGATCTGGTGATCGACACCCAGTCGCTGACCCTGGAAGAGAGCGTCAAGCAGGTGCTGGATCTGCTGCGCAAGCGTGGGGCGATCTAGGGAAGCCGCTGCAAGCTTCTAGCTTCAAGCGACAAGAAAAAGCCCGCAGATGAGCGATCATCTGCGGGCTTTTTCTTTTCAAGGAACAACTCGGTCAACTGTGGGAGCGAGCCTGCTCGCGATAGCGGTGGGTCAGTCTCCATTTATCCAAGCTGAGACACCGCAATCGCGAGCAGGCTCGCTCCCACAAGGGATTCAATGGCGGTCTGGATACTCCCGATGCATCTGTTCCAGCAACGCATCTTTATCCTGCCACAACTGATTGATCCAGCCCTGGAACTCCAGGCGATAGGCGCCGTCCTGGTCGTAGTTCCTGCCGATGAACTGCGGCGGAATCTTCAGTTCCTGGAAATGCACCACCACTTCGTCAACTTTTCCGCAGAGCAAATCCCAGTACCCCGGTCGGCCGCCGGGATAGTGGATGGTCACGTTGATGATCGACTCCAGCTGTTCGCCCATGGCATCGAGCACAAACGCAATCCCACCGGCCTTGGGTTTGAGCAGGTAGCGAAACGGTGACTGTTGCTGGGCATGCTTGCCTTCGGTGAAGCGTGTGCCTTCGACGAAGTTAAAGATACCCACGGGGTTGTTGCGAAATTTCGCGCAGGTCTTGCGGGTGGTTTCCAGGTCCTTGCCTTTCTTTTCCGGGTACTTCTCCAGGTAAGCCTTGGAGTAGCGCTTCATGAACGGGAACCCCAGGGCCCACCAGGCCAGGCCGATCACCGGTACCCAGATCAGTTCCTGCTTGAGAAAGAACTTCAATGGGCGAATGCGCCGGTTCAGCACGTACTGCAACACCATGATATCGACCCAACTCTGGTGGTTGCTGGTGATCAGGTACGAGTGCTGGTAGTCCAGGCCTTCCAGGCCGCTGAGGTGCCAGCGGGTGCGGCGCAGCAGGTTCATCCAGGCCTTGTTGTTGCTGATCCAGGCTTCATGAATGTGGCCCATCAGCCAGTCGGTGAAACGCTGGGCGGCGGGGAAGGGCAGCAACAGCTTGAAGATGGCCACGATGAACAGCGGGGTGCAGCAGGCGATGGTGTTCAACGCCAACAGCAGCGAGGCAATGACGCCGCGCACAGGAGCAGGCAGGAAATCCAGCATTTAAATATCCATGGGTCGGTTGGCGGCCTGGATCGCGGTCAGGGCGATGGTGTACACGATGTCGTCGACCTGAGCGCCGCGGGGCAAGTCGTTTACGGGTTTGCGCAGGCCTTGCAGCATTGGCCCGAGGCTGACGCAATCGGCGCTGCGTTGCACGGCCTTGTGGGTGGTGTTGCCGGTGTTCAGGTCCGGGAAGATGAACACCGTCGCCCGGCCGGCCACCTGGCTATTGGGCGCCAGTTGTCGGGCCACGGTTTCGTTGGCGGCGGCGTCGTATTGCAGCGGCCCGTCGATCAGCAAGCCGTGTTGCGCCTCGTGGGCCAGCAGGGTGGCTTCGCGGACTTTCTCCACCTCTTCACCGCTGGCCGACTCGCCGCTGGAATAGCTGAGCATTGCCACCCGTGGCGTGATGCCGAACGCGGCAGCCGAGTCGGCGCTTTGCAGGGCAATCTCCGCCAGCTCCGCGGCACTGGGATGCGGGTTCATCACGCAGTCGCCATAGACCAGCACTTCTTCGGGGAACAGCATGAAAAACACCGAAGACACCAGCGAGCATCCCGGGGCGGTTTTGATCAGTTGCAAGGCCGGGCGGATGGTGTTGGCGGTAGAGTGGATAACACCGGACACCAGCCCGTCGACCTCATCGAGCGCCAGCATCATGGTGCCGATCACCACGGTGTCTTCCAGTTGCTGTTCGGCCATCGGCGCGTTCAGGCTTTTGCTCTTGCGCAGCCGCACCATCGGTTCGACGTAACGCTCACGAATCGAATCCGGGTCGAGGATCTCCAGCCCCGGCGGCAGTTCGATGCCCTGGGCTCGAGCCACTGCCTCGACGTCCGCCGGTTTGGCCAGTAGCACGCAGCGAGCGATGCCTCGGGCCTGGCAAATGGCGGCGGCCTGGACTGTCAGCGGTTCACTGCCCTCAGGCAGCACAATGCGTTTGTCGGCGGCCTGGGCGCGCTGGATCAATTGGTAGCGGAACACGGCCGGCGACAAGCGCATTTCCCGTGGCGTACCGCAACGCTGATGCAGCCATTTGGCATCCAGGTGGCTGGCGACAAAATCGGTGATGATCTCCGCACGTTCGCGGTCGTCGATCGGAATTTCCTTGTTCAAGCCATTGAGCAGGTTGGCGGTGTCGTAAGACCCGGTACTGACCGACAGCACCGGAAGCCCCGCCTGTAAGGCGCCTCGACAAAGGTCCATGATGCGCGGGTCGGGCAGGGTGTCGCTGGTCAGCAGCAGGCCGGCCAACGGTACGCCGTTGAGCGCTGCCAGGCTCACGGCCAGGATGATGTCGTCGCGATCACCCGGGGTCACCACCAGCACGCCGGGCTTGAGCAGCTCCACGGTGTTGCGCATGGTGCGGGCGCAAATAATGATGTTGCTCATGCGCCGGGTTTCGTAATCGCCGGCATTGAGCACCTGCGCGCCCATCAGGTCGGCCACGTCACGGGTGCGTGGGGCGTTGAGTTCGGGGCGGAACGGGATGCAACCCAGCAGGCGGAAATCGCCGCTGCGCAACAGTGGCGAGTGCTCCTTGAGCCGCGCGGAGAAGGCCTCCATGCTTTCCTCGGTATGGACTTTGTTCAGGATCACGCCGAGGACTTTTGGGTCTTTGGGCCCGCCGAACAACTGCGCCTGCAGCTCGACGCGACCGGAAAGCTCGGTCAGCACTTCGTTCTCCGGCGCCGACACCAGGATGACCTCGGCGTCCAGGCTCTTGGCCAGGTGCAGGTTGACCCGCGCGGCATAGCTGGCGTTGCGGGTCGGGACCATGCCCTCGACGACCAGCACGTCCTTGCCGATGGCAGCCTGCTGGTAGAGGGTGATGATTTCTTCCAGCAACTCATCGAGCTGGCCGTCGCCGAGCATGCGTTCGACGTGCGCCAGGCCCAGCGGCTGCGGCGGCTTGAGGCCGTGGGTGCGGGCCACCAGTTCGGTGGAGCGTTCCGGTCCGGTATCGCCGGGATGGGGCTGGGCGATAGGTTTGAAAAAACCGACTTTCAGCCCGGCCCGTTCGAGTGTGCGCACCAGCCCGAGGCTGATGGAGGTCAGACCCACACCAAAATCGGTGGGCGCGATAAAAAAAGTTTGCATGCGGATTCTCTAAAGGTGCATGGCAAAGGCGAGGCTATAACTGCCGTCTACCGTCAATTCAGGCGCCAAGGTTATCGCTAACCGGGGCCTGTGCGCACCAGCCGCAGTCAAAGGACTGGCCTATTTTTTCAATACGTTGCGCCGGGTCCAGCACCCAGGCCCGGGACTGCCACGGCGGCAGGTGGCGCAGATGCTGGGTGTGCCCACAGGACAGCTCGGCCACCCAGTGCCCGTCCTCATCCTGATGAAAACCGGTGACCGTCGGTCTGTTCGAACAAGCCCGTTTGTCCGGGTTCCGTTCGCTTTCGGGCAAATCCTTGTTTAGACTTGTCCGTTCTTCATTCTTATGCAAAAGGTCTCGCCCCATGCTGATCGCCGCCAATAAGGCTGTCTCCATCGACTATACCCTGACCAACGACGCTGGTGAGGTCATCGACAGCTCTGCCGGCGGCGCTCCGCTGGTCTACCTGCATGGCGCAGGCAACATCATCCAGGGTCTGGAAAAAGCCTTGGAAGGTAAAACTTCCGGTGACGAGCTGAACGTTACCGTTGAGCCGGAAGATGCTTATGGCGAATACTCCGCCGAGCTGGTCAGCACCCTGAGCCGCAGCATGTTCGAGGGCGTGGATGAGCTGGAAGTAGGCATGCAGTTCCACGCTTCGGCCCCCGATGGCCAGATGCAGATCGTCACCATCCGCGACCTGGAAGGCGATGACGTCACCGTTGACGGCAACCACCCGTTGGCCGGTCAGCGCTTGAACTTCCAGGTCAAGATCGTCGACATTCGTGATGCCAGCCAGGAAGAAATCGCCCATGGTCACGTCCATGGTGAAGGTGGCCATCACCACTGATTTGTGCGCTACGCTCAAGTGAACTGGAAAGGCGCCTTACGGCGCCTTTTTAGTCTGTTGCTGTTAGCATCGTCCATGGCTGTTCGAAAAGATCCGCAAACCTGGAGTTCGTCATGAGTGCTTTCCACGACCTTAAACTTAAAGCCCTGGATGGTCAGGAACTTGATCTGGCGCCGTTCAAGGGGCAAGTCGTGCTGGTGGTCAATGTCGCCTCCAAATGTGGCCTGACACCTCAGTACGCTGCGTTGGAAAACCTCTATCAGCAATACAAGGCCAAGGGGTTCTGTGTGCTGGGCCTGCCTTGCAACCAGTTCGCCGGACAAGAGCCGGGGACGGAACAGGAAATCCAGGATTTCTGCAGCCTCAATTATGGTGTGACGTTCCCGTTGTCCAGCAAACTGGAAGTGAACGGGCACGACCGTCATCAGTTGTACCGTCTGCTGGCAGGCGAGGGGGCCGAGTTTCCGGGGGACATCACCTGGAACTTCGAGAAGTTCCTGCTGGGCAAGGACGGTCGGGTGCTGGCGCGTTTCTCACCGCGCACGGCGCCGGATGATCCGGCCGTGATCCAGGCTATCGAAAAAGCCTTGAGCTGAACCTCTGGAGCAACCATCACCCTGTTGTGTGCGGGCACACTCCTCTCGGCTTCCTTTTGATCCACAATCATTCAAATCAATAGTGCTACCCATTGCTTTCCACGGTCCATATTATCGCTGTCATATTCGACCTGCGACCCTGTTTCCGTGGAGTGTCCCATGCCTGTAAAAGCCTTGTTCAAACCCTTCCATCTCGGTGCGCTGGAGCTGCCGACCCGGGTCGTGATGGCGCCGATGACTCGCTCCTTTTCCCCAGGCGGCGTGCCGAACGCCAAGGTCGTGGAATATTACCGCCGTCGCGCGGCGGCCGGCGTCGGTCTGATCATTACCGAAGGCACGACCGTCGGGCATAAGGCCTCCAACGGTTATCCGAACGTGCCGCATTTTTACGGCGAGGCCGCGCTGGCCGGCTGGAAACAAGTGGTTGATGCCGTGCATGCCGAAGGCGGCAAGATCGTTCCGCAGCTCTGGCACGTAGGTAACGTGCGGCGCTTGGGGACCGAGCCGGACGCGAGCGTGCCGGGCTATGGTCCTTCGGAAAAACTCAAGGACGGCCAGGTCGTGGTTCACGGCATGACCCAGGCGGATATCGACGAAGTCATCGCAGCGTTCGCCCAGGCGGCGAAAGACGCCCAGAGCATCGGCATGGACGGCGTGGAGATCCACGGCGCCCATGGTTACCTGGTGGACCAGTTCTTCTGGGAGGGCAGCAACCAGCGCACCGACGGTTATGGTGGAAGTCTGGCCAACCGATCGCGCTTCGCCATCGAACTGATCCGCGCCGTGCGTGCTGCGGTAGGTGAAGGGTTCCCGATCATCTTCCGTTTCTCCCAATGGAAGCAGCAGGACTACACCGCGCGCCTGGTGCAAACGCCAGAGGCCTTGGGCGAATTCCTCAAGCCTTTGGCAGAGGCCGGTGTGGATATTTTCCATTGCTCGACACGTCGCTTCTGGGAGCCTGAATTCGAAGGCTCCGAGCTGAATCTGGCGGGCTGGACCCGCAAGCTGACCGGCAAGCCAACCATCACCGTCGGCAGCGTTGGCCTGGATGGCGAGTTCCTGCAGTTTATGGTCAACACCGACAAAGTCGCGCAGCCGGCCAGCCTGGAGAAACTGCTGGAGCGCCTGAACAATGATGAGTTCGACCTGGTGGCGGTGGGGCGAGCCCTGCTGGTAGACCCGGATTGGGCGCAAAAAGTGCGTGAAGGCCGGGAGCAGGAGATCTTGCCGTTCAGCCGTGAGGCGTTGATGACACTGGTTTAAGCGGCGCCTGCCATCGCGAGCAGGCTCGCTCCCACACCGGATTTGGGTTGTTCACCGAACGTGTGATCAACACAACACCCTGTGGGAGCGAGCCTGCTCGCGATGGCGGCCCCAGCATCACTGAAAAAATCAGCGCACCGTCGGCGCAGCTGGCATCACCTGTTCACCGACACAAACCCCGCGCAACTGCGTCTCGAACTGCTCGATCACCGATGGCCAGCCCTGGCGACTGGCATGCTGGCGCGCATTGAGCCGCACACAACGCAAGGTTTCACGCTCCTCCAGCAGCCACCGGGCCGCGTCGCAGAACGCCTCTTCATCCCCCGGCATGGCCAGCACGCCGTTGTGACCGTGACGGATGTGTTGCGCCGCCGCGGCCTGATCATAGGCCACCACACCCAGCCCGGACGCCAGCGCCTCCAGCACGACATTGCCGAAGGTTTCGGTCAGGCTCGGAAAGACGAATACATCCCCGGACGCATAGTGGCAGGCCAGCGATTCGCCACGCTGGGCCCCACAAAAGATCGCGTCGGGCAGTTCCTGTTGCAGCGCGGCCCGTTGTGGACCGTCGCCTACTACCACCAGTTTCAGCCGCCGCTCCGGGAAAGCGCTGCACAGTGTGTTGAAACTACGTTTGAGCAGACCCAGGTTCTTCTCCGACGCCAGACGCCCGACGTGGATCAGCGCAATATCGTCATCGCCCAAGCCCCAGGCCTCACGCAGGGTTGTCGAGCGTTTGATCGGATGGAACAGTTGGCTGTCCACACCGCGGGACAACAGCGCCACACGCTCGAAATGCCGGCGTTCCAGCTCCATGCGCTGGCTGAGGCTCGGCACCAGGGTCAGGCTGGAGCTGTTGTGGAACCAGCGCAGGTAATGGGTGAGGGCCCGACTCAACAACCCGAGGCCATACTGCTGGGTGTATTGCTGGAAATTGGTGTGGAAGCCACTGACTACCGAGATGCCCAGGCGCCGGGCCGCCCGCAATGCCGATAAACCCAGCGGCCCTTCCGTGGCGATATACAGCACGTCCGGGCGATGACGTTTCCAGCGCCGCAGCAGCTTGTGCATCGAAGCCTGGCCCCACTGCAAGCCCGGATACCCCGGTAGCGGCCAGCCTCGGCACAGCAACAACTGCTCGTCGCTGGCCTGGCGTTGGTCGCCAGCCTGACGGGGCCGTATCAATTCCACCTGATGCCCGCGAGCGCGCAAGCCGTCGCACAGGCGGCCCAGGGTATTGGCCACGCCATTGATTTCCGGCGGGAAGGTTTCGGTGATGAGGGTGATATGCAGGTGTGTGCTCATGACCCCAGTGTCGACCGGGGCCATTTCGCCATTGTGACGCTTGAATGATGGATTTGTGACCGGTCAGCCCTGGCGGGCCAACGCGGTCTCGGCGCCTTGCTCGCGCACCCAGAACAAGGTCGCGCCGGCCACCGCTGCCGGCATCATCAGGATGTTGACCACCGGGATCAGCAGCACCAGGTACACGCTGCCGCCAAAACCCAGGCTCTGCCAGCGTTTTTCCCGCAGCCAGGCGAGCATTTCGTTCCAGCCCAGCTTGTGGTTGTCCGCCGGGTAGTCGATGTACTGGATCGCCATCATCCACACCCCGAACAGCAGCCATAACGGCGCCGCGACGATATTGATCACCGGAATGAAGGACAGCACCAGCAGGCCCAGGGCGCGGGGCAGGAAGTAGCCGAGCTTGCGTGCCTCCCGGGCCAAGGTGCGAGGGATCATGGCGATCAACTCGCCCCAGCTGAAGGCCGGGAAGTCGTCGGTGCCACGGATCACCACTTCGACTTTCTCCGCGAGAAAACCGTTGAACGGCGCGGCGATGACATTGGCGAGCATGGTGAAGGTGAAAAACACCATCAGCACCACAAGCACCACGAACAGCGGCCACAGGACATAGTTGAGAAAGCTCAGCCAATCCGGTAACGACGGCATCAGCGTGTCGACCCATAGGCTGAACTGATGGCCGGCCAGGTAGATCAATCCGACGAACAGCACCAGGTTGATCACCAATGGCAACAGCACAAACAAGCGCAGACCCGGGCTTAAGACCAGTTTGAGTCCTTCTCGCAAATATTGCGGGCCGGACAGGACGGGGGCGGGCATAAGAGGCTCCGAGCGAAGATGAACGCGCCGACCATACCGGCTTTGCCGGGCTCGGGAAAGCATCGACATGGCGTGTAACAACGTTTGCCGAGTTTATTGAACTGACTGATCTGGATAGAGCTCACCTATGAGCTGGATTGTTAAACCGTATTTCCTTAATCTTCGCTCCCTCGATACGCTGCACCCATTCTTTTCAGGACTGTCGAACCCAAGCCTTCCCCAAGTGCGTCAACAGTCCCTTTTATTCGCGCCGCTCACCCGGCGTTCCGGCCCGCAAGGGCCGGTCAACAGGAGCAGGTCATGTCTGAAGTGCGTCATTCGCGAGTGATTATTCTCGGTTCCGGCCCTGCCGGTTACAGCGCTGCGGTGTATGCCGCCCGTGCCAACCTCAAGCCGCTGCTGATTACCGGCATGCAAGCCGGCGGTCAATTGACCACCACCACCGAAGTCGACAACTGGCCGGGCGACGTCCACGGTCTGACCGGCCCGGTGTTGATGGAGCGTATGAAAGAGCACGCCGAGCGCTTCGAGACCGAGATCGTTTTCGACCACATCAATGCCGTGGATTTCGCCGCCAAGCCGTACACCCTGACCGGTGACAGCGCGACCTACACCTGCGATGCCCTGATCATTGCAACCGGCGCCAGCGCTCGTTACCTGGGCCTGCCATCGGAAGAAGCCTTCATGGGCAAAGGCGTTTCCGCCTGCGCCACTTGCGACGGCTTCTTCTACCGCAACAAGCCAGTGGCTGTGGTGGGTGGCGGTAACACCGCCGTCGAGGAAGCCCTGTACCTGGCCAACATCGCCAGCACGGTCACCCTGATCCACCGTCGCGAAACCTTCCGCGCCGAGAAGATCCTGATCGACAAGCTCAATGCCCGTGTGGCTGAAGGCAAGATCATCCTCAAGCTCAACGCCACCCTGGATGAAGTGCTGGGCGACAACATGGGCGTGACCGGTGCCCGGCTGAAGAACAACGACGGCAGCTTTGACGAGATCAAAGTCGACGGTGTGTTCATCGCCATCGGCCACACTCCGAACACCTCGTTGTTCGAAGGCCAGCTGGAACTCAAGGACGGCTACCTGGTGGTCAAGGGCGGCCGCGACGGCAACGCCACCGCCACCAGCGTCGAAGGTATCTTCGCGGCCGGCGACGTGGCGGACCACGTCTACCGTCAGGCGATTACCTCGGCGGGTGCCGGTTGCATGGCAGCCCTGGACACCGAGCGTTACCTGGATGGTCTGCAGAACGCTTCGTTCTGATTCAACAGGTACAAAAAAACCGGCTTCGGCCGGTTTTTTTATGCGCGGGATTTTTCTGTTCAGTGGACAAGATGTTTTGTTCACCACAACCCCCCCTGTGGGAGCGAGCCTGCTCGCGATGGCGCCGGGTCAGCTTGCATCAGTGTTGGATGTGCCACCGAATCGCGAGCAGGCTCGCTCCCACAGTTTTTTGTGTGGTCAGGGGAATCTGTATTTCAAGACAGCTTCGCCAAGCACGTCTCCAGAATATCCAACCCTTCCTCCAACACCGCCGCCTCGGTCGTCAACGGCGCCAGCAGCCGAATGATGTGCCGCGATTTACCGCTGGGCATCAGCAACAAACCAGACTCCCGCGCCAAGGCCAGCAATTGTGTCAATTGTGCCGAAGCCGGGCTGCCGTCGGCATGGGCCAGTTCGATGCCGCGCATTGCCCCGACGCCAGTCAGGCGGCCCAGGTAAGGGGACAGCCCGCGACTGCGCCATGACGCGTAGCGGCTGACTATCGCCTCTTCCTGTTGCGTGCCCCAGGCTTGCAGGTTTGCGTCGGTCATTTCCTCCAGGGTTGCCAATGCGGCGGCGCAGGCGATGGGATTGCCTGAGTAAGTGCCGCCCAAGCCACCTTTGGGCAGATTGTCCAGCAGCGCCTTGCGCCCCACCACGGCGCCCAGGGGGACGCCGCCGGCAATGCTTTTACCCAGCAGGATCAGGTCCGGCTCGATGCCCAGTCGCGAGAACGCAAAGCGCTGGCCGGTGCGACCGAAGCCGGACTGGATTTCATCGATGATCAGCACGATGCCTTTCTCGTTGCAGAACTGTCGGAGGGCCTGGGCAAAGGCAATATCCATCGGCAGGAAACCGGCTTCGCCCTGCACAGGTTCGACGATGAAACACGCCACGTCATTCACGTCGATTTCGACGCTGAACAACCGCTCCATGGCCTTCAACGCTTCTTCGCAGGTGACGCCGTTGTCCTTGCTGGGGTAGGGCAGGTGATAGACCGGTCCGGGCAGTACGCCGACTTTCTGTTTGTAGGGCGCGACCTTGCCGTTGAGATTGAGAGTGGCCAGGGTTCTGCCGTGGAAGCCGCCATCAAAGGCGATGACGGCCGTGCGCCCCGTGGCGCCGCGCACGATCTTCAAGGCGTTTTCCGCGGCTTCGGCGCCGCTGTTGGTGAGCATGCCGCTGACCGGGTAATCCACCGGGATAAATGCTGCCAGACGCTCCATCAATTCGATGTAGGGTGCGTGCGGGGCGGCGTTGAAGGCGTAGTGCGTCAGCCGGGTTGCCTGTTCGCGGATGGCTTCGACGACACGGGGATGGCAGTGGCCAAGGTTCAACACGCCGATGCCGCCCACGAAATCGATGTAGCGTTTGCCGTCGGTGTCCCAGACCTCGGCATTTTTGCCGTGGCTGAGGCTGACAGGGTGCACGGTGGAAATCGATTGGCTGATGGTTTCACTGCTCATGGATGACGGCTCGGAGGAAGGAAAGATTCCCTTTATCTAAGCCGCGAGCAGAGGTGGCCGGCAAACGAAATAAAGTTGCCGGGTCAATCTTAAAAGTCGGGATGTGAGATCAGTGAGTCTGGCGAGAACTGTTTCTGTGGCGAGAGAGCTTGCTCCCGCTGGACTGCGCAGCAGTCCCAAATCAGCACGCCTGGTGCATCAGTTCACATGCCGGGGCCGTCTGGGGGCTACTTCGCAGCCCAGCGGGAGCAAGCTCCCTCGCCACAGAAAAGCGGACCTCGGCACAGAGGGGAGGCGCGTTGGGTCAGCGCCGCCGCAACGGCTGAGTCTCGAACTTCACACCCGCCAAGCCATGGGCCATCAGCGCCCGGATATTGCCGTGGTCGCTGCCCTCAGGCGTGGCCAGTACCGACCGGTAATGTTCGCCGAACGCCAGCAGCGCTTCTTGATCGCTCAAGCCTTCGAGCAGCGCCAGGCCCAGGGTCTTGCAGGAACCTTCGTTCTGCCCGGCGGCGTTGTCGACGTCACCGTTTTTAAAAGGCTGAGGCTGGTAGTCGTAGCCATTGGCGATAAACGCCAGGGTGTCGGCAAAAATGTGTTCGCCGCTCTTGAGGCTGGCGCGCAGGGTGTTCAGGTCAGGCATCGGGTTTTCCTTTGGCGAACGCCGCTTGCTGTTCGGCGCTGGCTTCTTGCTGGTATTGGGCTTTCCACTCGGCGTAGGGCATGCCGTAAACCACTTCGCGGGCGTCATCGAGGCTGACCTCGATCTGGCGTTCATCGGCAGCTGCCTTGTACCACTTGGACAGGCAGTTACGGCAGAAGCCGGCGAGGTTCATCAGGTCGATATTCTGCACATCCTTGCGGCTGTCCAGGTGGGCAACCAGCCGACGGAAAGCGGCGGCTTCAAGTTCGAGGCGTTGTTGGTCGTTCATGGTGGTCTCTGCGAGACAGCTTCAAGTGGCAAGCTTCAAGCTGCAAGTGGGTTTGCGGTCATCAGGCTTGAAGCTTACAGCTTGTAGCTTTTAGCGGCTACGAAGTAGCCCGGCTGGCGGCGAGCGTAATCGATACTGACTCGGCAAATCGCAAGGCGTGGGGCTTGTCGACTTCGACTTCGGCATACAGCACCGATTCGTTGGCCATGACCAGATCGAGCAGTTCCTGGGTCAGGCGTTCGAGCAGGGCGAAACGGTTGCCTTCCACGTGGGCGATGATCGCCTTGGTGATGGTGCGGTAGTTCAGAGCGTGGTCGATGTCGTTGTCGCGCACCGCATCCTGGGCCGCGTAGAGGATGGTCAGGTTGATCAACACATCCTGTTTGTTGAGGATTTCGTCCTCGTTGATGCCAATGAACGTGCGCAAGCGCAAGTCCTTGACCTTGATGCGCGCCATGGCGGGTTGAAGTTGTGGCATTTACTTGCTCCGTCGAATCAATTGCAGGAACTCCTGGCGGGTGGTGCTGGATTCGCGAAAGACGCCGAGCATCACCGAGGTGTTCATGGTCGAGTTCTGTTTTTCGACACCGCGCATCATCATGCACATGTGCTGGGCTTCGATCACCACCGCAACGCCGGCCGCCTGGGTGACCTGCTGCACCGCGTCGGCAATTTGCCGGGTGAGGTTTTCCTGGATTTGCAGGCGGCGGGCGAACATGTCCACCAGCCGGGCGATCTTCGACAGCCCCAGGACCTTGCCCGTAGGAATATAAGCCACATGAGCCTTGCCGATGAAGGGCAGCAGATGATGTTCGCACAGGGAATAGAGTTCGATGTCGGCGACGATCACCATTTCATCGCTGTCGGAGGCGAACAGGGCGCCGTTGACGATCTGTTCGACGCTTTGTTCATAGCCGTGACAAAGGTACTGCATGGCCTTGGCCGCGCGCACCGGAGTATCCAGCAGGCCTTCGCGTTCCGGGTCTTCACCCAGGCCGATGAGGATCTCGCGATAGTTCTGGGGCGATAGCGCCATGGTGCATCCTCGAAGCAAGGCTATTTGACGTGCCGGCCGCCGTTGACGGTCAGGGTCGTGCCGGTGACGTAGGGGTTGTCCAGCAGATAACGCAGGCTCTGATAGATCACTTCACTGCCGGGCTCGATGCCCAGCGCGGACTTGGCCAGGGCCTTGGCACGGTAGGCCGCGTCGTCTTCGGGATTGAACAGTAGCAGGGCCGGGGCAATTGCGTTGACCTTGATGTGTGGCGCGTATTTCGCCGCGAACGACAGGGTCAGGCTTTCGAGCCCGGCCTTGGTGGCGCAATAGGCGATATGCCGGCTGCTGCCCTTGCGCGTGACGTCATCGCTGATGTGCACGATATCCGCCGGGGTTGAGCGTTGCAGCAGCTCGGCACACTGCAGGTTGATCAGGTAGGGGGCGAGCATATGCACGGCGAACATGGCGTTGAACGCAGCGGCTTCGTGGCCGGGCGTCTCGGTCAGCCATGCCGAGGCGTTGTGGACAATGGCGCGCAATCGGTCGGTGTGCTGCTTGAGCTGATCAATGAAGGCCGAAATCCCGGTTTCATTGGAAAAGTCAGCGAACAGCACGATCGCCCCCAGATCCCGCAACGCCTGCACGCCCGGGCGCTCGGTGCGGAAAGTGGCGATTACCGGATGACCGTCTTCGAGCAATCGACGGGCGCAGTGCAAACCGACGCGCTGGGCTGCGCCAGTGATCAGGATCGGAGCGGTGGCGCTGGGCATAGGAAGGCTCGGTTCACGGCAATCGTAAAACTATAACAGCGACGCAAGGTGGCGACGACTCTGTGGGAGCAAGCCCGCTCCCACAGTGACCCTTGTTGAACGCGAACGCTGCGGCCGACGAGAACGGCCCGGCATCACTGATTCTGCGTAGCCGGCTTGGCTGGCAGTGCTTTGGGCGCTGCACCGTTCAACCAACCCGCCAGCAGGTGAGTCGACATCGGAATAAACAGATAGACCATCAATGGCGTCAGAATGAGTGTGCTGATCAGCACGCGGCTCATCATTCCCAGCTCACTGAGCAATGGCCCCAGCAGAAAGTTGAACAGCAGCGACACCGGAAAGAACGCGAGCCAGATGGCCACGGCCTGTTTCCAGCGCGGTGGCCGTTGATCGCCGGCGCCAAACCAACCGTCGATACCGCGCACCCTGTGTTCCGAAGGGTGGGCAAACAGCTCGCTGCCTCGCGCCAGCCACGCCGTGCGCGAGGCCGAGTGCTCCCAGGCATGCAGGGTCTGCTCGTCGGCAAAGCGGAAAATAATCTGGAATTCATCGCTCTGAGGCGGTGGCGCGAGTACACCGGAACCCAGGTAGCCGGGAAAGTCGGTGGCCAATTGTTCGCCTTCGCGCAACCAGACGATCAGGTCCTGATAGCGCCCATTGGCGACACGACGGGCCACCATCAAGGTGACGGGTGAGGTAGACATTATGTATCTCCGTAAAACAGGTGCGGTACTCCGGGTAGGAGATTCGCGGGAACGCCCCAGGGTGGTGGGGCGCGTCCGTTCGCCAAAAAGCACGCAAGGTTTATTCCTTCTTGAGTGAAAAGCAACAAAATCGCGCATCAGTGGCGTTTGTTCTTGTCATCCTATGACTCAGAGGGAGTACACTGGGATCCAATTTGCCAGCCGGAATTGTCTGCCAAAATGAGCGTAATCACTGAGGATAACTTCGTTTTCCAGGCAACCACTGCCTTGAGGCAGGAGGAACTGTTCCCCATCCGCGAAGTAGCGCGGTTGACCGGCGTGAACCCCGTGACCTTGCGCGCGTGGGAGCGTCGCTACGGTCTGATTCAGCCCACGCGCACCGAAAGCGGGCATCGCTTGTACTCCGTCGGCGATATCGAAAAGGTGCGCAGCATCCTCGCCTGGATTGAGCGCGGGGTGGTCGTGAGCAAAGTGGGAAAGATCCTGACCAAGACCGAATCGGTGCAACCGGTTTCCGCGCTTATTTCCTCAGATCTGGTGAAAGCCGACTATGCCCAGTGGCAACAACAGGTGGCTGGCGCGGTTGGCAACTTTGACGATATAGAGCTGGACCGTCTCTACGGGCAGATATTTTCCACCTACGCCGTGCCGATCGTATTTCAGGACATCCTGATGCCGGTCTGGCGACAGTTGCAGCAACGCCAGCAGGAGTTCGGACAAACCAGCGAATGGGTGTTTTTCGATGGGTTCCTGCGCTCACGCATCATCCAGCGACTCCTGCTCAAGCGCGAAGCCCAGTCGCGACGGGTGTTGGTCGTGGGCATTGTCGGTCAATGTCGAGAGCTGGAGTTGCTGGTCACGGCGCTGTTCGTCTCCAAGGCGGAAGTCGGCGTCAGGGTGTTGACCATTGGGCTGCCATTCGACGAACTGACCCTGGTGTGCCAAAAGGTCCAGCCGTTGGCGTTGGTGCTGGTTTCCAACCATGCACCGCCTGCCGAGTTACCTAAGCGCCTGAACAAGTTGGCGATGGGCCTGGACTGCCCACTGATGCTGGCCGGTGACGCGTCCGATCTGCTTCAGGACAGCCTCGCCGGGTCGTCGATCGGTTGCCTGGGCAGTGAAGGGACCTTGATACATCAGCGGTTGCGACAGCTATTGGCGGGAAATCTGGATACCTGATAACCGGCAGGTCAAGCCGTGCACTAGATGTGCATGGCCGGATGGGTCAGACGGTGTTGCTGAAGGATGTATTGGCGCAGGCGCTCGGTCTCATCCTCGTCATTCTGGCTCAGGTGGTAGGCGTACAGGCCCTGATCGGTTTCCCGTTCCAGTGTGCCGCGCAAGGAAATCCTTTCATAACCTGATGGGCTGAACCACAAGGCAAATTGCTTTGGCGGCTTGGTCCGACTGCGGTTTTGCAACAGGATTCCTTTGCAGGACACCTCATGGGCCCAGAGCGGCCCGGGCAGGCCTTTGGCATTTTCCAGCGCCACCGGCTCGTCAAGCGTGAGGCGCCATGGCCGAATTTTCGGCCCATCTTCGTAGATGCTGGGCACACCCAGACGCAGGTGCATTGCGTGGAATTCGTCTTCCACCAGGTGCAACGGAAAAGTCATTTGCTGGTTTTCGAAGTTGGCTTGCAGCGTCACCTGTTCGTTGGCCGCCAGACGCGTCAGCAAGTCACGAATCTGCGACCCGCCGTTTACCAGCAAGCTCGACGTTACATCCCGCTCGTTGAGTTGCGGGTTGTGCTGCATGGTCCGGATGAAATCCAATTCATCCTGCGTCAGTAGGGCGTCGCGCTGCATGATGTGCTCGAAAAGAGGATTTACACTTTCACTGGTGATTGTAGTGACTGACCGCTAATTCGCCGGTTTGTTTGCGCCGTTCGTCGCTTCGAGTCGGGCAATGGTTGCTCGTGCTTCGGCCAGCTCCTTTTCCAGCTGGGCGACGCGTTGCTGAGCCTTGACCTGAGCGGTCACGTCTTTTTGCACGCCCACGAAATAAGTGCGTCCGTCAGCCTCGTTTTTCACCGTCGACAGAGACAACTCATTCCAGAAAGGGCTGCCGTCCTTGCGGTAGTTGCGCAGAATTTCCCGGCAGGCACCGTTCTGCTTGAGGGCCGTGCGAATCTGCTCCAGGGCCGGCTGGTCGCGATCACCTGACTGCAGGAATCGGCAATCCTGATAAAGAATCTCTTCACTGCTGTAGCCGGTCAGCCGTTCGAAAGCCGGGTTTACATAGATCAGGATATTGTCTTCATCGCCTTCTTTTTCAGCGATGACAATGCCGTCGTTCGAGGCGTTGATGACCAGTTGCATCAGTTGAGCATTAATCATGGGCGACATCCCTTGAACATCCCTGTGTGCGCTGCATTTTAGAAGAACCTACCGCGATGTCTACTGGCCATTATTGGATGTTGAGAGTCAATCGCAGCGTTGCGTCTGAGCCTGCTACTATCGCCGCTCTTTTTATTCAGGTTCAGGATCAGATTGATGAAAGTCGCCATCCTTTCGGGTTCCGTCTACGGGACCGCCGAAGAAGTCGCTCGGCACGCCGCCAAACTGCTCGGTGAAGCGGGTTTTGAAACGCTGCACAACCCGCGCGCAAGCCTTGCGGACATTCAGGCGTTTGGCCCGGCGGCCTTGCTGGCCGTGACTTCCACGACGGGCATGGGAGAGTTGCCGGACAACTTGATGCCCTTATATTCGACGATTCGCGACCAATTGCCAGCCTTTTTTCGTGACCTGCCGGGTGCCGTGATAGGCCTGGGCGACGCCAGTTATGGCGATACCTTCTGCGGCGGTGGCGAGCAGATGCGCGAGTTGTTCGCCGAGCTGGGCGTGCGCGAGGTATTGCCCATGTTGCGTCTGGATGCCAGCGAAAGCGTCACCCCGGAAACCGATGCCGAACCTTGGCTGGAGGCGTTGATCGACGCGCTGCGTCGCTAACGTAATGTGAGGTGAACGGTCACCCCCGGATGACTCGCTCGGCCAGTAAGCTGGCTGCCAATGCAACTACCGACCTCGCGGGAGCTGACTAGACTGGTTAGCTTGTTCATGACTGTTTCAGAACAAGCACCTATAACTAGAAAGCAGAGGTCAGAGCCGTGAGCGTAGCGCCCGTCCCATCGACACTCAGCATCAAGGATCAGGTCAGTGCCGCCGAATGGCAAACCCGCGTCGATCTGGCCGCCTGTTACCGGCTAGTCGCCCTGTATGGCTGGGATGACCTGATTTTCACGCATATATCCGCCAAGGTGCCCGGGACCGATGATTTTTTGATCAACCCGTTCGGGTTGATGTTTCATGAGGTCACCGCCTCGAGCCTGGTCAAGGTCGATCAGGCCGGCAACAAGCTGATGGACAGCCCCTACGAGATCAATCCGGCCGGTTATACCATCCACAGTGCGGTGCATGAGGTGCGGCACGATGTGGTGTGTGTGCTGCATACCCACACGGCGGCCGGCGTTGCTGTGTCGGCACAGAAGCAGGGTGTGTTGCCTATCAGCCAGCAATCGTTGTTCGTATTGTCGAGTCTGGCGTATCACGCCTATGAAGGCGTGGCCCTCAATCACGAAGAGAAGGCCCGCCTGCAGGCGGATCTGGGCGCCAATAATTTCCTGATGCTGCACAATCACGGTCTGCTGACCTGTGGCGGCACCATTGCCGACACCTTCCTGATGATGTTCACCTTCCAGCGAGCCTGTGACATCCAGGTCCTGGCGCTCAACGGTGGGGCTGAACTGATCGCCATCGAGCCGCAGATACTGGCCGGCGCCCGGGCGATGATTGCCGGGGTGACCAAAAGCGCCCAAGGCATGGGAGGCGCGCTGGCATGGCCGGCGTTGCTGCGCAAGCTGGATCAACAAGATTCGGGTTATAGATGCTGATGCCTCTGGTCCAGATTCCCCTGCGTATTTGGCGCCAGCGCGGCCAGACTTTGATGTTCCGTGGCCACGCTATCCGGTATTGGGTGGCGGGGCACGGCGAGCCGTTGTTGCTGATCCATGGTTTCCCCACCGCCAGTTGGGACTGGCATTACCTGTGGCAGCCGCTGGCACAGCGTTATCGGGTGATCGCCTGCGACATGCTCGGTTTTGGCGACTCGGCCAAGCCGACGGATCATGCCTACAGCCTGTTGGAGCAGGCTGACCTGCAGCAGGCTTTGCTGGCACATTTGAATGTGAAGCAAGCCGTGCATGTACTGGCCCATGATTATGGTGACAGCGTGGCCCAGGAACTGATCGCCCGTCACTACGAGGCGCGCATCGAACTCGCCAGTTGTGTCTTTCTCAACGGCGGTCTGTTTCCCGAAACCCATCGTCCGGTGCTGATGCAAAAACTGTTGCTCAGCCCCTTGGGCTGGCTACTGGGCCGAGCTTTTTCCCGAGAAGGCCTGGTCAAGAGTTTTCGCCAGATATTCGGCCCCAGGACTGGCCCGACCGAAAGCGAGCTGGACGATTACTGGAGCCTGGTCGAAACCCATAACGGACCGCGGATCATGCACAAACTCATTGCCTACATTCCCGAACGGCGTGTGCAGCGTGACCGCTGGGTGCAGGCCATGCAGCGCGGCGAGGTGGCGCTGCGGGTGATCGACGGCGCGGTCGATCCGATTTCCGGTGAACACATGGTGGCGCGCTACGAGGCGCTGATCCCCAACCCTGACACCGTACTGCTGCCCGACATCGGCCACTACCCGCACACCGAAGCCCCGGTGCAGGTACTCAAGCATTACCTGGAGTTTCGCGAAAACATGGCCGCACCGGTCAGGCAGGTGGTCTGCTCATAACTGTTGAAGGTTGGAGCACTATCGCGAGCAGGCTCGCTCCCACGGAGAGGCGAGTCTACGCAGGCCTGTGTGGGAGCGAGCCTGCTCGCGATGGCAGCGACTCGGTCCCGCCTCTGGTGAGGGTCACGGAGCCCACAGCAGATCCGGCTCGTATCATCCCCTCACCTTATTGGCCACCATTCACTTGCAACCCTGTTGATTGTGACCAACCGCCCTGTGCCCGACACTCGGGGCATTGTCCTATTGCCTGCTGGAGTTCTGCCCATGAGTGAATCTGTGCGCTTCGAAGATAAAGTCGTGATCGTCACGGGAGCTGGCGGTGGCCTGGGGCGAGCCCATGCCCTGTTGTTCGCCAGGCAGGGGGCCAAAGTGCTGGTCAACGACCTCGGCGGCTCTGCCCAGGGAGAAGGGGCCAACGCCTCGGCGGCGGATCGGGTGGTCGCTGAAATTCGCCAAGCCGGCGGCATTGCCGAAGCGAACCACGACTCCGTCACCGATGGCGACAAGCTTGTTCAAAACGCGCTCGACGTGTTTGGCCGGGTCGATGTAGTGGTCAACAACGCCGGGATCCTGCGGGACAAGACCTTCCACAAAATGGAGGACGCCGACTGGGACCTGGTCTACCGCGTCCATGTCGAGGGCGCCTACAAAGTCACCCGCGCCGCCTGGCCACACCTGCGTGAGCAGAATTACGGGCGGGTGATCTTTACGGCCTCCACGTCCGGCATCTACGGCAACTTCGGTCAATCCAACTACGGCATGGCCAAGCTCGGCCTTTATGGCCTGACGCGCACTCTGGCCATCGAAGGTCGCAAGAACAATATTCTGGTCAATGCCATCGCGCCCACCGGTGGCACCCGCATGACCGAAGGCCTGATCCCGCCGCAGGTGTTCGAACAGCTCAAGCCTGAACTCGTCAGCCCGTTGGTGGTGTACCTGGCCAGCGAGACCTGCCAGGAAACCTCCGGGTTGTTCGAAGTGGGCGGCGGCTGGATGGGCAAGGTGCGTTGGGAGCGCAGCCTGGGTGCCGGCTTCGATCCAAACAAAGGTTTCTCGCCCGAAGACGTCGCGGCCCACTGGCAGCAAATCTGTGATTTCGAGGGTGCGGTACACCCCAATGACAACCTTGAAGCGTTGAAGGAAATGATGGCGAACTTGCAGCGCTACACCGTTTGACCTTGCGGCCTCGACCCGTTGTCGTCAGACGCGGCAACGGTGGTCAGGGGACGTATTTCTTCACCAGCGCCGCCAGATTCGCGGCAGTCTCGATGTCCATCACACCGTCGTATTTCGCTGGACGAAAGTGCAGCTGAAAGGCTCGCACCAAACGCTGAAAACCCGCACTTGTGGCGGCTGCCGACGTGTCATACCCATATTTGCGGAACAAGCCGAGCAGTTGCTCGCGAGTCGGCAGGCCGTTGCATTGGTAGGCACGGGTGTAAGCTTTCTGCGTGGGTTCATCGAACCATGCGCCGATGCCCTTCAGATACAGCGTATGCCAAGGGAACATCGGGCCGGGATCGCTTTTCCTGCCAGCAGCAATATCCGAGTGTCCCACCACATTGACCGGGCTGATGTCCGGATAGCGCTTGAGGATGTTCAACGCCAGGTATTCGATCGCCTCGACTTGCTGAGGTTGATAAGGCGGGAAAGTGAATTGCCCGTGGTTATCGGTGGCTAGGTTGACGATTTCAACACCGATCGAGGTGTCGTTCAGATTCGTGCGACCACCCCAACTGCTCACCCCCGCGTGCCAGGCTCGTTGGTTCTCGTCGACCAGATTGAAAATCTGCGGTTCCTGGAAACCTGCTTTCAAGTAACTCGGGTCGCTGAAGTCCGGGATGAGGTAGTGGGCGCTGACAGAGGAACCGGTCAGTGCGTTGATGGAGGATGAAAAGTTCGCGGCGGTGTAATGAAAGACTAGAAAACGAATTCTATTGTTGAAGCCTTTTACCGAGCGATAGCTGTTGTAGTTGATAAGTGTCATAAAAACTCACTGAGGTTTAAAGTCAAAACAGAATGCTGTGACTGACATTCAGCCTAACAGTGAGTTTTTGATGGGGCCGTAGTGGGATTCTTGCTTTGTTGTAGGAATAGGCCTTAGAAGGTTTGGGAGTCTGCTGTTGGTAAAAGTAAGGCGCAAAAATAATCTTGTAGCATTTAAAAAGTGTCGCTGAGATTTCAGCGGCCAAGTTGCTTGGGTATAGTATGTGTCAGGTGTATCTCTTCTCTAACATGAATTTAGGCGCTTTCCAGTTTGGACCTTTGATGCATAGCCCTTTATCACCGCTTATCAATACTCCTGCTTCGAAAAGTTTTATGTAAGCTTTTTCAAGTTCTCCATGCTGTACAAGCTCACGATTGTGGCGTCTGATCAGCATGTCTAAATGTGGGTGTGCTCTCAGTAACGCAAATACCGTGACGATCTCTTCCAATGGCTCGTTCTTGACTATTTGCTCAACAGTGTTCATTGCGACATCTCCTTCAGAAGCTGCTGGTAATCTCTTTCGTCCTGTAGGTTTGCTTTTGCTAAGGCATCCGACGTATAAAACAATGTTCTCGCGATCTGAGATTTTATAATCTTCGAGCGTTGCGGTATGAGCATTATTCCAGTCAGGTGAGCCTTCTTTGGGTGAAAAGTTATCAGCCAGTCCCATAGCTCGAAATCTTTCGAGTTCCCTGATTTCGTGAGTGTAGTACCGTCGATCTGTATCGGTGACATCGACCTTGCCACTCACAATACTCTGAAGCCGTTCGACCATGACATCATTCGCATCAGACTGATTCAGTCGTACGATATGCAGCTTCACGGCGTCTATCCCCTCCTGAGTAATCGTCGCTGTCCGCCAATCCAGCTCAAGAATAGGTCCACCTGCCTGCTCCGGATTAAAGTCGCGTCCACTGTGCTCACCCTTGGTAGTCGCGCCCTCATAAGGACTGTTGAAGACGGTATAGATCGGTGGAAGACCCGATTCAACGGGGAACACCGTGACAAACCCACCAAAACTGTAGAGATCAAACTCCGGGTGCGTATCGATTCGCCCGTCTACCGCCATCGGGGTAGGGCCTTTGTAGGCGGTCACGTTTGGCATGGCCGCCGGCAATACTGTGGACGCGCTACCCGGCTTCACTATGGGCGTCCAGATCATGCTGGTGGAAGTGGCGTCGGGGCTGTAGGACCTGTAAAAATTACCGTGGGGATCAGGCGTGGCGAACCGAACCGGTGCTTTGGAGCGCGCCGATGTACTGTTGCCACCTGTCACGACAAATTCCGTTCTGTTACCCACAGTTCTGGAGCCAATAACGACCGGCAGGTTGACCTCACCTTGCGCAGCTGCGATGGCGTGCAGATCGTCGGAATTACCCGGTGCAAGTTCGGACAGCGGGACGCTCAAGGCATAGAGGTCACCGTTGCCCAGTTCCGATGGATAAAGCAGGGCCGCAAATCCTGCCAAAGCCGGTGCGGCTACTGCGATGGCCGATTCGATAGCCATGGCTATCGCAGTTCGTAACGCAGCCTGGATTGCCGAGGTTGTTGCCGGATTTGTGATCAGACTACTGCCAGCGAGTGTGAACACTGGACCGGCTGCGACTGCCGCGCCCAGTACGGGGAATGCTCCGTCAGCCAGAGCGTGGCGCAACGCTTGTTCCTGAGTTTGGCGTCGGGTCTCCGCCTCGGCTGCCTTACGTGCATGAGCAGCGGCACTGCGTTTGGCTTCAGCCTGAGCAGCGGCTTTTTCAGCCGCTGCCAGACGTTGTGCCTCTGCCGCAAACCGTGCTCGTTCTTCGGCAACGCGTTTAGCCTCGGCATCAGCTGCCTTGCGTGCCTTCTCAACAGCCGCACGTTTGGCTTCGGTCTGGGCCTTTGCCTGCGCTGCGGCTTTTGCTGCGGCTGCTGCTTTTGCCGCGGTGCTGGCAATGGTTTTGTTATGCGTGGCTAAGCGAGCGTCCAGTAGCTCTATCTGCGCAGCCAGGAACTTCGCTTGGAAGGCCGCGGCGTAAGAAATATTCCATTTGGCTATTGCGTTGTAATAACGCCTTTGCCCTCCGAGACGACCAAGAAGCTCAAAACCCTTATAGGAAGGATCTCGAGTTTTATGGGTTAGTGGGTCATGGCCATAATAAAGGTTGGCCGTTTCTATTTGTTGCTGAAAGTCTGTCCTTGCTCTGAAAATCTGTAGCTTCAGTGTCCGTAAGTCAATTTCGAGAGCATCGGTTTCACGGGGGACCACAGCACGAACGGCCGCTCGTGTTTTTGCGAGTTCGGCATCGGTTATGCGTTTGATATTTTTTATGTTTTCTTTGAATAGTGTCTCGGTGAAGTCATTGCTTTCAATCAGCCATTCAATGGCATAGTCAACTGCGTCGTATGCACGATCGGAGTGGTCGGGGCCTGACACGCCTCTAGCACTGAATCCGTATCCAGGAGACGACGAAGGCTTACGAGGTATACCTCTATTTACAAGTATGTTTTTTTCTTGTTGCATATCGATTTCCTTTTCGATACGTGCATTTCAAATGTCCCTGCCAGTACTCACTGTATGCAGCCGTGCCTGTTCATTTATTCGTCACCATCAAGGCGGCGAAAAAGACTATAAGTTCGATTGCATAGGCTGGGCAGGTGAGAGATTCCGACCATGTTGTAGGAATCGAGAAGTTTCACGCAGGAAATCAACCCACATAAAAAAAGGCCGCTGCAAAAAGCAGCGGCCTGAAAATGACGTTGCAAAGGAGCAAAAAACCAACGTCAGTGAACACGGGAGGTGATGGACCGATGCGCCAATCCATCCGAATGACGGTGCGCCGGTCGCGAGGGACGCGATGGCGGCTTGTGCCTGCAGGCCCGTTGCCCTGAAAGCCCGGCCAGCATAGGGATTGGGCATCGTCGGAAACAGCCCGGATCCGGACATGCACCGTTGCAGGGCGCGCAACAGTTAACAGGCCCGATGAATATGCACGGCGCTGATGACCCATCATCCAGTGCGTCCATGCGCGGCGCAAAGCCCCATATTTCATGACCTGTAATCCTTTCGGGGTACAGCGCGAATACCTCCTTGGTGCGCTTATCGCCCATGTCGTGCGGCAGTAGGGTGAAGGCTCTGTCACTCACCGGGGAAGACGCATGACAACAATAACAATGCGCGCCATCTTCAAACCGCAGGCGCTGGCCGTCGCGGTGGCCTTGGGTTGCTCTGCCCAGGCGCAGGCCGTTTCATTCAATATTGGCGAGATCGAGGGGCAGTTCGACTCCTCGTTGTCCGTGGGCGCGAGCTGGGGCATGCGCGACGCCGACCGGGACTTGGTCGGCAGCGTCAACGGCGGTACGGGGCAGTCGTCCACCGGTGACGATGGGCGGCTGAACTTCAAGAAGGGCGATACCTTTTCCAAGATATTCAAAGGCCTGCACGATCTCGAACTCAAGTACGGTGATACTGGCGTGTTCGTGCGCGGCAAGTATTGGTATGACTTCGAACTCAAGGACGAAAACCGGCCGTTCAAGGACATCAGCGACAGCAACCGCAAGGAAGGCTCCAAGTCGTCAGGGGCGCAGCTTCTCGATGCGTTTGTCTATCACAATTACTCCATCGCCGACTTGCCGGGTACGGTGCGTGCGGGCAAGCAGGTGGTCAGTTGGGGTGAAAGTACCTTCATCGGCAACTCCATCAACAGCATCAACCCGGTGGACGTCTCCGCGTTCCGCCGTCCGGGTGCCGAGATCAAGGAAGGCCTGATCCCGGTGAACATGCTGTTCGCCTCCCAGGGCTTGACCGACAAGCTCACCATCGAAGGTTTCTACCAACTGGAATGGGACCAGACGGTCGTCGATAACTGCGGCACTTTCTTTGGCAACGACGTGGTGGCCGATGGCTGCACCAGCGGCTACACCGTGGGCAGCCCGGCGATTGCGCCATTCGTACCATTGACTCAGGCCTTTGGCCAAGGCATCCAGGTGAATGACGAAGGCGTTGTCATTGCTCGCAGCGGTGACCGTGACGCCCGTGATTCCGGCCAGTGGGGCACGGCGTTGCGCTGGCTCGGTGACGACACCGAGTACGGCCTGTACTTCATGAACTACCACAGCCGCACGCCAACCGTGGGCACCACCACCGCCGGCCTGTCTACATTGTCGGCACTGCCGGGAATGGTCGCGATTGCAGAAGGGCTTGCCCCTGGCAGCGGTTCGGGGCTGGCGCAAAGCGTGATGCTGGGGCGCGGTCAGTATTACCTTGAATACCCCGAGGACATCCGTCTGTACGGTGCCAGCTTCGCCACCACGCTGCCTACCGGCACCGCGTGGACCGGGGAAATCAGCTACCGCCCCAACGCACCTGTGCAGCTCAACACCAACGATCTGACCCTGGCCTTGCTCAACCCGATCGCAGGCGGTGCAGCTTCGCCCATCGCGACCTCGCCCGGGGCCGATAACACCGGTTATCGTCGTAAGGAATTGACCCAGATCCAGAGCACCCTGACGCACTTCTTCGACCAGGTGCTGGGCGCTGATCGCCTGACCGTGGTGGGCGAGGCGGCGGTGGTGCACGTCGGTGGCCTGGAATCCAAGGACAAGCTGCGTTATGGCCGTGACTCGGTCTACGGCCAGTACGGGTTTGGCGGTGACACCGACGGCTTCGTCACCTCGACCTCGTGGGGCTATCGCGCCCGGGCAATTCTTGACTACTCCAACGTCGTTGCCGGTATCAACTTCAAGCCCAATGTCTCCTGGTCCCATGACGTGGCCGGCTACGGCCCCAACGGCTTGTTCAACGAAGGTGCCAAGGCCATCAGCCTGGGTGTCGATGCCGACTACCGCAACACCTATACCGCCAGCCTGAGTTACACCGACTTTTTCGGCGGCGACTACAACGTCCTCGAAGACCGCGACTTCCTCGCGTTGAGCTTTGGCGTGAACTTCTGATCTGGCTGACAAGGAAAAACCAATGCGCAAGATGATTCTGCAATGCGGCGCCCTGGCCCTGAGCCTGCTGGCCGCGAACGTGATGGCGGCAGTTTCGCCGGATGAAGCAAACAAATTGGGCACCAGCCTTACGCCGCTGGGCGCGGAAAAGGCAGGCAATGCCGATGGCTCGATTCCGGCCTGGACCGGTGGCATCGCCAAAAACGCCGGGGCGGTGGACAGCAAAGGCTTTCTGGCCGATCCCTTTGCCGGGGAAAAACCGCTGTTCACCATCACCGCCGAGACCGTGGACAAGTACAAGGACAAGCTTTCCGAAGGCCAGATAGCGATGTTCAAGCGCTATCCGCAAACCTACAAGATTCCGGTCTATCCGACCCATCGTAGTGTCTCGCTACCGCCCGAGATCTACGAGTCGGCCAGGCGCAGCGCCCTCAACGTCACCACCATCAATGACGGCAACGGCCTGGCCAATTTCACCGGTAACCGTTACTACGCATTCCCGATCCCCAAGAACGGCGTGGAAGTGCTGTGGAACCACGTCACCCGCTATCACGGCGGCAACGTGCGGCGCATCATCACCCAGGCCACCCCACAAACCAACGGCAGCTTCACCCCGATCCGCTTCGAAGAAGAGATCGCCGTGCCGTTTCTGATCAAAGACGCCGATCCGGAAAAGGCCAGCAATGTGCTGACCTATTTCAAACAGTCGGTCACCGCGCCGGCACGTCTGGCCGGTAACGTGCTGCTGGTGCATGAAACGCTTGACCAGGTGAAGGAGCCGCGCCTGGCCTGGATCTACAACGCCGGCCAGCGCCGTGTGCGTCGCGCCCCGCAAGTGGCCTACGACGGCCCGGGCACCGCCGCTGACGGGTTGCGTACCTCCGATAACTTCGACCTGTTCTCCGGCGCGCCGGACCGCTACGACTGGAAGTTGGTGGGGAAGAAGGAAATGTACATCCCCTACAACAGCTACAAACTGGATTCCCCCAGCCTCAAGTATGACGACGTGATCAAGGCCGGCCACATCAATCAGGATCTGACCCGCTATGAACTGCATCGGGTCTGGGAAGTGGTCGGTACGGTCAAGCCAAACGAACGTCACATCTACGCCAAGCGCCACATGTATTTCGATGAAGACAGCTGGCAGGCGGCACTGGTGGATCACTACGACGGTCGCGGTCAACTGTGGCGGGTGGCCGAAGGTCATGCCCAGTTCTACTACGCCAACCAGAATCCGGGCTACACCCTTGAGGCGCTCTACGACATCATCGCCGGCCGCTACATCGCGCTGGGGATGAAGAACGAAGAGAAGCGCAGCTACGAGTACGGTTTCGAAGCCAGGGCTGCTGACTTCACGCCAGCGGCGCTGCGCTCGACGGGAGTTCGTTAAGACCTGGCGGTTTGAAGCTGACTGTGGCTGCCGTTAGATAATCGTGAGGACCGGCAATCGATTTGCCGGTCTTTTTTTATGGGCGCCAATCAGCGCGCTGAATACTTCTCCAAAGGTGAGCGCCACAGGACTAGGGTGATGAAACAATAATAAACTGGACTTCGCACATGACCGCCATGACCCCGTGTCCGGACCGTCCTGGATTGCTGCCCCGCCTGTCTTCGACCCATGTGCCGCGCAGGTCCTTGAGCGAGCCCTTGCTGGCCTCCGAGGCGCGGGTAAAACTGCTTTGCGCACCGGCGGGCAGTGGCAAGAGTGCGTTGTTCGCTGAGTGTTTCCTGCAAGCCCCCGCCGCTTGCCGGTTGCATTGGTTGCCGCTTGGGGGCGCAATGCTGGACGCGGCGCAAATGTGCGAGCGGCTGGCGCAGACCCTCGGGCTGCCGTTGCTGGATGAAGGGGGGCTGCTGGCTCACCTGGCGGGCTTGCAAGCACCGACCTGGCTGTTCCTGGATGATTACTGTCGGGTACCCAACCCCGAGCTGGATCAGTTTCTCGATCGTCTGTTGAGCATCAGCAGTCCGGCGCTTCACCTTTGGTTGAATGGTCGCCGTCGTCCTCACTGTAACTGGCCGCGCCTGCTACTTGATGACGAACTGCATGAGTTCGATGCCCAGGCGCTGGTCTTCACCCATGACGATGTCCAGCAATTGCTCAAACATTTGCCCGGTCCCCAGGGCGCTCGCACCGCGCGCGAGGTGATACAGCGCAGTGGCGGTTGGTGCGCCGGGGTGCGTATCGCCCTGCTTGAACGTTGTGAATGGGCGCGCAGCCACGCGTCGCCGGGGCGGCCCGGGACCCTGCATGACTACCTTGAATATGAGCTGTTCAGTACGCTGACCCCGGACCTGGCACAGGCCTGGCGAGTGCTGGCGCATCTGCCGCGCTTCAATGCCCGGCTCTGCGAGCATCTGTTTGGTGACACGGTGGGCGCCGAATGCCTGCCCTTGTTGTTGGACCTGGGCTGTTTTATCGAACCGTGGGAGCAGTCTTCGGACTGGTTGCAGATTTTCCCGGCGCTGGCCCGACTGGTGCGTGATGAGCCCTGGCCGCAGGGACGCTCCTGGCATCGCCGGGCTTGCCAGTGGTTTGCCGCCGAGCAGGATTGGCAAATGGCATTCGAGCAGGCCATGCATGCGCAAGAGTTCGAGGCTGCCGTCAGTTTCCTGCAGCATCTGAATTTTGAACATGTACTGCAGCGCAGCAACGTGACGCTGTTGCTGAAGCTGCATGATCAACAAGGTGAAGCGCTGACACTCGGTACACCGCAATCGGTGGGGTTGGTCACGGCTGCGTTGCTGTTCGCCGGACGCTTCGATCAGGCATCGGTGTGCATCGACCAACTGGCCAGGTTCATGCCGCAACCTTCGGCCTGCCTGCAGCGGCAACTGCTGGCCCGGTGGCAGGTTCTGCTGGGCTGGCTGCTGCACCTTTCGGGGGATGGCGAGCAGTCCCGCGAGCACTTGCTCCAGGCCCAGGCGAGCCTCGACCCAGAGGCCTGGGCCTTGCACCTGTTGTGCCAGTTGGGGCTGACACAGCAGGCACTGCTCAAGGGGGAACTGGCCACTGCGCAATGGATCAACCGCCAGGCCCTGTGCCTGGCGCGCGCCCAAGGCTCACTGGTCTTCGAGGGCTTGCTGGAACTGGATCACGCCCAAGTCCTGGAGCAACGCGGAGCTCCTCACCGGGCCGATCATCTGTTGAGCGCAGTTCAGGGGTTGCTCGATAAGCCTGGCCAGGACTTTTCTGCCTTGCTGGGACGTATTGCCTTGCGCCGTGGCCGTCTGGCTTTGCGCATGGGGTTGGCCGAGCAGGCTGCCGAGCAGTTCCAGGCGGGCCTGGAAACGGGCCTGCATTGCCAGGACAAACAAGTGCTTTATGGTTTTCTCGGCAAGGCCACCCTGGCGGCCAATGGCGGCGACTATGGCGAGGCTTTCCTGCAACTGCGCGATGCCGAGCGGATCATGCAACAGCGGCACATCCCCGACACGGTGTACCGTGGCGTGCTGTTGCAAACCAGTTGCCAGTTCTGGCTGCAACAGGGACGCCCGGAACTGGCCCTCGAGGCCCTGACCCGAGTCTTGCGTCATTTTCGCGGGCCGCAGGCCAAGCATGCCCCACCTGCGACCCTGGAGTTGATTCCTCGGCTTGAGTACCTGCTGGTGCTGACCGAGGTTTATCTGCATCGGGCGCAAGACCCTCAAGCGCAACTCAAGGCAATGATCGCCCGGGCACAGCACTGTGAAATGCATGGCCTGGAGACCGAACTGTATCTGGCGCTGGCTGAAGTCGTCTGGCTGTCCGCTGATCGTTCCCAGGCACGATCGCTTGTGCAAGAGGGCCTCAAGCGAGTTGCCTGTTGGCGCGCCCAGCAAGCCTTGTGCGAGTTACGCGCGCGTCAGCCCGATCTGTTGGGCTGGGCGCAATCGGCTGAGCACATCGAGCAGCCGGCGGTGGCAGTCGAAGACACGTTGTTGAGTCATCGAGAATTGGAAGTGCTGGAGCTCATTGCGCAGGGCTATTCAAATCAGCAGATTGCCGAACGTTTGTTCATATCCTTGCACACGGTAAAAACCCATTCGCGGCGGATACACAGCAAGTTAGGCGTTCAGCGGCGCACGCAGGCGGTCGCCAAGGCCAAAGTCATGGGCGTTATGAGATAAAGAATTCCCAAGGGCAAGACGATTAGCTGCCACCGCTACGTATCACCGCTCACATCAATGGTGTGATCAGGATTGGCCCGTTGGCTGATCCGATCCTGCGCCTGCCTCATACCCCATCCGCCAGCTCACGGCCCGGGTCGCCGCCAGCAGTCGTTGTGCCGCCGGGCCGTTTTCGTCGGCATGGAACAGGGAAGTCGGGCCGACAATGGTCATCACCGCCGTCACTTGGCCGACAGCATTGAATACCGGGGCTGACAGGGCATCCACGCCGGGCATCAGCAAGCCATGCACATGGTGCAGGCCGCGACTGCGTATTTGCTGGCACAGGGTGGCATAGGCCTGGTCGTCGGCCAGGGCGTGGGCGGTGGAAGCGCTCACTTCCTGTTCGCGCAAGCCGATCGTTTCGCGCGTCGGCAGGTAGGCGCTGAACACCAGCCCCGTGGACGAGCTGAGCAGCGGCAATACCGACCCCAGTTGCGTCACCACGGTCACTGCCCGTATGGCGGGTTCGATCCGAACGACGGTGGCGCCGTGATTGCCCCACACCGCCAGGAAACAGGTTTCGTTCAAGTCATCGCGCAGTTCGGCCAAGGGCAGGGCGGCCACTTGCAACACGTCCATGCCGTTCAACGCCGCCAGGCCCACGCGCAAGGCTTCGCGCCCGAGGCCGTAGTGGTTGGTGGACGTGTTCTGTTCAGCGAAACCGCTGGCGATCAAGGCCTGCAGGTACCGATGAACCTTGCTCGCCGGCATTTGCACGTGTTCGGCCAGACGCGACAGCGACGTGGAGGGCGACAGTTCGGCCAGGGCCTTGAGGATGTCGGTGCCGACTTCGGCCGAGCGGACTTTCTGTTTACCGTTGCTGAGCGGGGTTTCCATGGAGGCGCTGAGTCCAGAGGCGAATGGGCGTCTTTATAGCTTGACGGTCGCTGTCGAGCAAATTACGTTATGCGTAATTGAATTACGATAAAAATAACCTGTGCGCCTGACGTTTCTTCGTGGAACGACGAGGTCGTACCCAGTCCTGTGTTCAGGAGGCTCCATGACCCTCGATTCCACAGTGTCGGACCTGGCTTATCAGTCAGGCTTTGGCAATGAATTTGCCAGCGAGGCGCTGCCCGGCGCCTTGCCCGTTGGCCAGAACTCCCCGCAAAAAGCCCCTTACGGTCTCTATGCCGAATTATTCTCCGGCACTGCCTTCACCATGGTTCGCAGCGAAGCGCGGCGGACCTGGATGTATCGCATCCGGCCTTCGGCCAATCATCCGGCCTTCGTCAAGCTTGAACATCAGATAGCGGGCGGTCCTCTGGGTGAGGTCACGCCCAATCGCCTGCGCTGGAACCCGTTGGATATTCCTGCCGAGCCAACCGATTTCATCGATGGACTGGTGCGCATGGCGGCCAATGCCGGCTCGGACAAACCGGCCGGTATCAGCGTCTACCACTACCGCGCCAACCGTTCCATGGAACGGGTGTTCTTCAACGCTGACGGGGAATGGCTGATCGTGCCGCAGCTGGGACGGCTGCGGATCGCCACCGAGCTGGGCGTGCTGGAACTGGCGCCGCTGGAAATTGCCGTGATCCCCCGGGGCCTGAAATTTCGCGTCGAGCTGATTGATCCACAAGCCCGCGGCTATATCGCCGAAAACCATGGCGCGCCGTTGCGCCTGCCGGACCTTGGGCCGATCGGCAGCAACGGCCTGGCCAACCCGCGGGATTTCCTGGCGCCGGTCGCTCATTACGAAAACCTCGCCCGACCGACTGCGCTGGTGCAGAAATTCCTCGGTGAGATGTGGGGTTGCGAGCTGGATCATTCGCCCTTCGATGTGGTGGCCTGGCATGGCAACAACGTGCCTTACAAATATGACCTGCGCCGTTTCAACACCATCGGTACGGTCAGCTTCGACCACCCGGACCCGTCGATCTTCACCGTATTGACCTCACCCACCAGCGTCCACGGCCTGGCCAATCTCGATTTCGTGATCTTCCCGCCGCGCTGGATGGTCGCGGAAAACACCTTCCGTCCGCCGTGGTTCCATCGCAACCTGATGAATGAATTCATGGGCCTGATCCAGGGCGCCTACGATGCCAAGGCCGAAGGTTTCCTGCCCGGCGGCGCCTCCTTGCACAGTTGCATGAGTGCCCATGGCCCGGACGGCGAGACCTGCACCAAGGCGATCAACGCCGAGCTGACGCCTGCGAAAATCGACAACACCATGGCCTTCATGTTCGAAACCAGCCAGGTCCTGCGCCCGAGCCGTTTCGCCCTGGACTGCCCACAATTGCAAACTGACTACGACGCCTGCTGGGCCTCGCTGCCGGTCACTTTCGACCCGACCCGGAGATAACCCATGACTCAACTTTCCCCTGCCCGTAGCTGGGTCGCCTCTGCCAATGGCCATGCCGACTTCCCGCTGCAGAACCTGCCGCTGGGCATCTTCAGTATCGATGACGGTGCTCCCCGTAGCGGCGTGGCGATTGGTGAGCAGATTTTCGATTTGCAGGCCGCGTTGCAGGCGGGCTTGTTTGACGGCGCGGCGCGCGAAGCCGTCGAAGCCATGAAGGACGGCCAGTTGAATGCATTCTTCGACCTCGGCCGCAGCGCTCGGGTGGCCCTGCGTGAACGCTTGCTGGAGCTGCTGCGCGAAGACAGCTCGCTGCGGGGCAAGATCGAAGCCCAGGGCGCGAAACTGCTGGTCCGCGCAGCCGACTGCCAGATGCATTTGCCGGCCAGGATCAATGACTACACCGACTTCTACGTCGGTATCGAACACGCGCAAAACGTCGGCAAGTTGTTCCGCCCCGACAATCCGCTGTTGCCCAACTACAAGTACGTCCCCATCGGTTATCACGGTCGCGCCTCGACCATTCGCCCGTCCGGTACCGACGTGCGTCGCCCCAAGGGTCAGACGCTGCCCGCCGGCCAGACCGAGCCGACCTTCGGCCCGTGCGCGCGACTGGACTATGAGCTGGAACTGGGCATCTGGATCGGCAAGGGCAACGCCTTGGGCGAACCCATCGCCATCGGTGATGCTGCCGAGCACATTGGCGGTTTCTGCCTGCTCAACGACTGGTCGGCCCGGGATATCCAGGCCTGGGAATACCAGCCGCTGGGGCCCTTTCTGTCCAAAAGCTTCCTGACCAGTATCTCGCCATGGGTGGTGACGGCCGAAGCCCTTGAACCGTTCCGTCGCCCACAACCGGCGCGTCCGGCAGGCGATCCGCAGCCGTTGCCATATCTGCTGGACAAGCGTGACCAGGCCGGTGGGGCCTTCGACATTGAACTGGAAGTCCTGCTGCTGACCGAAGCCATGCGCGAGCAGAACCTGCCGGCCCATCGCCTGACGTTGAGCAACACCCAGTACATGTACTGGACCGTAGCGCAGATGGTCGCCCACCACAGCGTCAATGGTTGCCAGTTGCAGGCCGGTGACCTGTTCGGTTCGGGCACCTTGTCGGGGCCTGAGAGCGGTCAGTTCGGCAGCCTGCTGGAGATTACCGAGGGCGGTAAAAAGCCAATCGAGCTGGCCTCTGGCGAAGTGCGCAAATTCCTTGAGGACGGTGACGAGATCATCCTGCGGGCCCGTTGCCACCGCGAAGGTGTTGCGTCCATCGGCTTTGGCGAATGCCGGGGCAAGATCCTGCCGGCGCGGTGAGGGACAGGGCATGGAACTCTACACCTACTACCGCTCCACTTCGTCCTACCGGGTGCGCATTGCCCTGGCGCTCAAGGGCCTGGATTACCAGGCCCTGCCGGTCAACCTGATCGCTGCGCCTGGGGGCGAACATCGTCAGCCGGCCTATCTGGCGATCAACCCTCAGGGCCGGGTTCCGGCGCTGCGTACCGACGAAGGCGCGTTGCTGGTGCAGTCACCCGCCATCATCGAGTACCTGGAGGAGCGTTATCCACAGGTGCCGTTGCTCAGCGCCGACCTGACGGTTCGGGCTCATGAGCGAGGCGTCGCGGCATTGATCGGTTGCGATATTCATCCGCTGCACAACGTCAGCGTACTCAACCAGCTGCGGCAGTGGGGCCACGATGAAACGCAGGTGGCGCAGTGGATCGGGCATTGGATCAGCCAGGGACTGGCGGCGGTGGAACAGTTGATTGGGGATGACGGCTACTGCTTCGGTGCAGCACCCGGGGTCGCGGACGTGTATCTGATCCCGCAGGTATACGCGGCAGAACGGTTCAATGTCTCCCTGGAGGCGTATCCACGGATCCGTCGCGTTGCGGCGTTGGCGGCTGCGCATCCAGCGTTTCAACAGGCGCATCCGGCAAATCAGCCTGATACACCTTGAGCCCCCTGTGGGAGCGAACCTGTTCGCGATGGCGGTGGTTGAGCTTACAAACATGTTGTCTGACACACCGCTATCGCGAGCAGGCTCGCTCCCACCGAAGGAGAGGGGGCGAGCCGTTGGGTTACCACCTCGTCATCCGCGATCTACACCTGCTCAATGCACAATTGAATTGGGCGGCAGATGCCCCAGCCGTTCCGTCAGCCGGATTCGCTGGATCGGGTCTTCGCTGAGCATCAGCGCGTGCTCCAAGTCGAATCGTTCGGCGTTGGGACAGTCGAGCCGTTGGTACAGGCTGGCGCGGGCCAGGTAATCGGCGGCGCTGGCGTTGCCCAGTTCAAGCACCCGTTCGGCGTCGATCAGTGCAGCAATGTAGTCGTCGTTGGTCAGATGCAATTGGCGAAGATTGCGCGACAGGCGCTGGAGCATCTGCATGGGCTCGGCACTGACCAGGTGCTCGGCTTTGAGGGGCATGTTGGCGCCGTATTGGCGTTGCAGCAGTTCCCGACAGTCGTTGGGGTACAACCGGCGTCCGCCACACGGGTCGAGCAGATGATCGGCACCGGGGACCCGCAACAGGAAGTGACCGGGGAAATTGACACCGACCATCGGAATCTCCAGGCCACGAGCCAGCTCCAGGGCGATCAGGCCGAGGGCCAGGGGCTGTCCACGTTTACGCGTCAGCACCTTGTCGAGCAACGCGGCCCGTGGGCGCAGGGGCGTGAAATCGTCCTGGGCGAATCCAAGGTCATTGAGGCGGCGCAGCAAGGGTTGGCCCAGTTCGCTGACGGGCAGCATCGGCAGGTCATGGCTGACACGCTGTTGCAGATCCTTGAAATCGTTCAGCAACGCCGGTACGTCCACTTCGCGATCATGTTCGGCAGCAATCCACAACGCTGCTTCGAACAGCGCCGGTGGGGAGCGGTGCAGGCAATCAAAAAAGGCTTGGCGCGGTGTCATCACAGTCTCCGGGCTATGCCTCGTTTTTAGCTCTGCTGCGGGCTTTCGTCCAGTCTCGTCCGGGGAAGGAATCAGGTTATGCCCAAAAGACTGGCCGTCCGGTCGACTTATTCCGGCGCGCTCCAGCAAATTTTGAGCGCACGCCTATACTGGCGGAACAAACAAAAGTGATTCGGGAGCCTGTCGATGTTTGCTCTCATGCAAAGCTCCCGCCTTGAATCGCTGCACCTGAGCGTAGACCCGGCCACCGGGTTGAAGGCGGTGATTGCCATTCATTGCAGCCGTCCTGGGCCTGCTCTGGGTGGATGTCGTTATCTGTCCTACCCCGACGATGAAAGTGCCGTGGTCGACGCCGTGCGCCTGGCCCAAGGCATGAGCTACAAGGCCGCACTGGCCGGCTTGCCGGTGGGCGGCGGCGTGGCCGTGATCATGCGTCCGGCCCATGTCGAAAGTCGGGCTGCGTTGTTTGAGGCATTTGGGCGCTGCATCGAGCAATTGGATGGCCGCTATATCACCGCCATCGACAGCGGCACCTCGGTGGCGGACATGGACTGCATCGCCCAACAGACCCGTCATGTGACCAGCACCACGGCTTCGGGAGACCCAGCGCCTCACGCGGCGATGGGGGTATTCGCCGGCATCCGTGCCACGGCCATGGCCCGCCTGGGCAGCGATAACCTGGAAAGCCTGCGGGTAGCGATCCAGGGCCTGGGTAATGTCGGTTTCGCCCTGGCCGAACAGTTGCACGCCGCAGGCGCCGAACTGTTGGTCAGCGACATTGACCCTGGCAAGGTTCAACTGGCGATGGAGCAACTGGGCGCGCATCCGATCGCCAACGATGCACTGCTCAGTACCCCGTGCGACATCCTCGCCCCCTGTGGCCTGGGCGGGGTGCTCAATAGCCAGAGCGTGGCGCAACTTCGCTGCTCGGCGGTTGCCGGGTCGGCCCATAACCAGTTGAGCAACCTGCAGGTGGCCGATCAATTGGAACGGCGCGGGATCCTCTATGCGCCGGATTATGTGATCAACTCCGGAGGCCTGATCTATGTCGCCTTGAAGCATCGCGGCGAAGAGCTGTCGACGATCACCGCGCATTTGTCGAAGATCGGCGCCCGGCTTACGGAAGTCTTTGCCCACGCCCAGGCAGAAAAACGCTCACCGGCCAGGGTGGCCGATGAATTGGCAGAGCGTTTGTTGTACCGATAAAAAAGATCGCAGCTTTCGGCAGCTCCTTGGTGGATTCCATGGAGCTGCCGAAGGCTGCGATCTTTTCAAGGCTTATTCAGCAGGGGCATTGAGCAGTTCGGACAAGGCGTCCGGTTGACTCTTGAACGCCTTGGCGAACACATCGCGATTTTTCGCCATGTAGATGCCGGCTTCCTCAACCTGTTTCTCGCTCAGCGAGGGAACGGCTTTTTGCAACACTTCGGCCAGCAATTCGGCGAGTTCCAGCATTTTGTCATGACGGTCAGCTTCGGCTTTATCCATGAACAAGCGCTCCAGATCTCGGCTGCTGCGGTATACCACTTCGACGGCCATTCACCACCTCACATGCCTTCACATTGGTTATCTTTGTGACTACTGTATTTATATACAGCCAAAAGGATAAGCGAATCCCTTCCCTTTGGATAGTGGCTTTTTAATGTAGACGTATTTGCACATTTGTCGCGAGCGCTGGTGTGGGAGCCAGCCTGCTCACGACAGGGCGGCATCAACATCGCAAAAGTGTCGGGTTGCGGCCCATCGCCATCTCACCCTCAGCCGCTGGCCTTTTTTCTGCATGCAGAACAACCGTCACGTCCAACCCGCATCATCCGGTCGAGTCGACCTAAGGAAACTACATCGTGAAAATCAACTGGGCCGAGAACCTGCGCCAGAACGTACATCAGTTGGCCGAATCCCTGGGCAATCTGTTCGTCGAGACGTTCCATTACCTGGCACTGTTTGCCATCGGAGCGGTGACCGCCTGGGCGGCGGTGATGGAGTTTTTGCAGATGCTCGAGCAGGGGCACATCAAGATCGATGACATCCTGCTGCTGTTCATCTATCTGGAATTGGGAGCGATGGTCGGGATCTACTTCAAGACCAACCACATGCCGGTGCGGTTCCTGATCTACGTGGCGATCACGGCGCTGACGCGCTTGTTGATTTCCAACGTCTCCCACCACAGTCCGCCTGACCTGGGCATCATCTACTTGTGCGGCGGCATCTTGCTGCTGGCGTTCGCGATCCTGGTGGTGCGTTACGCTTCGTCGCAGTTCCCTTCGGTGAAAATCGAGCACCCGCACCGTAAGGTTGGCGCGGGTTCCAGCGAGCACGCCGAAGTGGAGAAGGGCGAGATCTAGAAACCGGCGGGGGCGGATGTCGCGCCCTGCGTCTGCGGTGGTGGCAGCTTGACGTTGTCACCGCCGGTCATGGCTTCGAGGATCGCCACAGCGCTGTGGCCCTGCTCGATGGCGATGCCGAACTGGATGCTCTGGACCAGGCGCCGCAGGCGTTCCGGGTCATTGCGTTGCTGGGCGCTGATCATGCGCTTGGCGACGATGCGCCCGGCCTTGGAGAGGGTCAGCATGATGCTGCCGTCCAGGCCCTGGATGCTCAGATTGATTTGATACTGCGGCGCAAAAGCGTCGGTAATGAGCTGAAAAGGGTTGTCCATGATGCGTCACCGCCTGATTGAACGTGCAGTTGTTGACCGGCCGTGATCGGGATTAGTTCGCGATACCGGACCACCGGCCATTCCATGATCGTGCTTCATCCAGAGCCAGGCAGAGGCCGGATCGAAAGATCCCAACCTGCGACCGCTCCAGCAGAGAGGTAGCAAGGGGCATGCCGGAAAAACTGTCGGACAATGATCACGGCGCATAGGCGCTGAAGGCCTTGGCATGCGGCCTGGGAGGCTGCCCGTTTCTGTGCAGGAATGGGCGAATGGTCGCTGACGGTGCAGGGTGAGCGCAGAATTTTCGTGGGGTAAGCAAGGCGAGGCAACTCCCGACATTAACAGCGCTTTTGTCCGTTGTCCGGCTTTATTTGCGTATGAATATTTATCTTTTCGAAGGGGTTGAATTGTTCTGCCGCCAGCCCGACTCTGTATTCAAGGGGTCGTCGCGCTACCGTCGATTGGCCCCTGGCGAGCTAGCCGAAATAAGGGATGAACTATGCAAATCCAAGTCAACAGCGATAACCATATTCAAAGCAGCATCCGACTGGAGGAGTGGGTACGTACTACCATCGAAAGCACGCTCGAACGTTATGAAGAAGACCTGACACGGGTCGAGGTCCATTTGCGGGACGAGAACGGCGACAAGCCCGGTCCCCATGACTTGCGTTGTCAGCTGGAAGCACGGCCAAAGGGCCTGCAACCGGTCTCGGTGACACACAAGGCCGATACGCTGGAATTGGCCATCGAAGGGGCGGCCACCAAGCTTGAACATGCCCTGGAGCATCTGTTCGGCAAACTGCGCGTCAAACGCGCCACCGCTGAGAAACCGACAGAGTCGGTGGCCTTGGCCGATGCGATGCTGGAAGAAGAATTCCTGGAGAACGAACGGGCTGCACTCAACGGCTGAGCCCGATCATTTAAAATTACCCACCGAACAGACGGGCCTGCAATCGCAGGCCCGTCTTGTTTCAGCGATCCATCGCAGCCCCTGATCAGAACGCCACGGACGTCTGCACATACAGCGTGCGCGGTTCCCCTACGTATTTGCCCCGGTTGTTATCGTCGAACGAGCGGGTGAAATACTGGGTATTGAAGATGTTCTTCACACCCACCGCCACGTTCAGGTCCGACAGTTGCGGGCCGAAATCATAGGCGGCGCGGCTGCTGAACAGCATATAGCCAGGGATATTGCCGGTACTGCCGTCGGCGCTTTCGGCGCGGGTATTGGCGTTGTCGGCAAACTGCGCGCTCTGATAGGTGCTGTCCAGGTTCAATTTCCACGGCCCGTCCGTGTAACCCACGCCCAGTGTGCCTTTGTGCTTGGAAGAAAATGGCACGCGGTTGCCTTTGTTCGGTCCGTCTTCCCGAATGGTGGCATCGACGAAGGCATACGTGGCATATACGTCAAAACCGGCCAGCGCCGGACTCAGGCCGTCGAGGGCGTAGTTGATGCTGGTTTCGATGCCCTGGTGGCGGGTTTCGCCACGGGCAATCACCGAATCGTTGGTTTGGTTGCTTTCGTATTGGTTGTCGAAGTTGATCAGGAACGCACCGATCTCCGCCCGCAGGTTGCCATTGTCATAGCGGGTTCCAAGTTCCCAGGTGCGGGCTTTCTCCGGTTTCACTTCACCGCTGCTCACACGGTTGGGCATCTGGCTGTACTGCACACTGCCGAATGAACCTTCGGTATTGGCATACAGATTCCATTCGTCGGTCAGGTGGTACAGCACATTCAGCGCTGGCAGGGCGGTGTTGTAGTCGCCCTTGTATTTCACGTTGGTCAGATTGTTTGTCTGCTGCGATTCGATCATTTCGTAACGAATACCGGGCGTGATCGTCCATTTGCCAATATCGATCCGATCATCGATGAAAATTGCATTGGCTTCGGTTCCACCCCGTGTATCGCGGTCGTTTCGGCTGGAGGTTGTCGGCAATTCGTTGCTGGCGATCGGCGTGCGATAACGCAGTTCATGGCCGGCCTCGTTGATGTAGCGATAGCCGACGCCGACCTCGTGGCTGGTCGGCCCGAGGTCGAAACCTTGGGCAAAACGGGTTTCCAGGCCGCGTACCCAATATTCGCGAGGCGACAGGGACAGGAAGGTGCCCTGGTCCAGGTAGCCGCTGCGCAAAGTCTTGGTGAAAAACGTGCTGGCGGTAAATTCGCGTCGATCCTGCTGGTAGCGGTAGCCGAAGTTGACCAGGGTGCGACGGCCCCAGAAGCGGTCATTCTGACGGGTGGACTGATACGGGTTGGCGTCGTAGTCGGCCACATTCAGGCCGCCGGGCATGTCGGCCTCGCCTTCGTAGTATTGGGCCATGGCATTAAAACTGTTGGCCTCGTCCAGTTGGTAGTTGCCCTTGAGGATCAAGTCGTCGATTTGTGTGTCGCTGTGTTCGCGCCAGTCGCCGCCGCGAGTGCCGGAGTACAACAGGGCACCGCCAAGACCGTTGTCGGCGGTGCCGCCGGCCAGCAGGTTGGCGGATGTCTTGAAGCCGTCGTGGCTGGAAGACGGGCTGGTCTCGGTCTGGAAGCCGCCCTTTACCGTCGGCGCCTCGGGAATCGCCCGCGTCACGAAGTTGACCACGCCACCGACGTTTTGCGGACCGTAGCGCACCGCGCCGCCTCCGCGCACGACATCCACCGCGTCCATGTTGCCCATGCTGACCGGCGCGAACGATAGCTGCGGTTGGCCGTAGGGTGCGAAAGGCACCGGGATGCCGTCCATCAGCACCGTGGAACGTGAGGCCAGGCGAGGATTGAGCCCGCGGATACCAAAGTTCAGCGCCATGTCATGGCTGCCGGTGCCGTTGTTTTCCGGTGCGTTGACGCCAGGAATGCGATTGAGCACATCCCGGGCCTGGGTCGCGCCCTGGCGTTCGAACGCCTCACGACGGATGACGTCTCGGGCACCGGCGTGTTCGAAGACATTGGTCGGCGCGGCATCGCCGAGCCAGTCACCGACCACGGTGGTGGTGCCGATGTCCAGCGCGGTGCTGGCGGCCGGTTGCAGGCTGAAGGCGTTGTCTGCCTCAGGGCGGGCTTGCAGGCCTGTGCCTTCGAGCAGCGCGCTCAGCCCTTGCTCTGGGCTGTAGCTGCCTTCCAGGCCACGACTCTGCAGGCCTGCGGTCGTCTGTGAGCTGAAGGAAATCAACACCCCAGCCTCGCGTCCGAATTGATTGAGGGCATTTTCCAGTGACGACGGCGCGATGTGATAGGGCTTGGCATCTGCAGCCTGTACGCAAGGCAGTACGACGAAACTCAAGCTGGCCCCCAGGAGCAATTGACGCACGGTACGGGCGAGCGGGGTGAGACGGGTGGGTTGTTGCGGCATGGATGAGAATCCCGAGAAGGTTGTATCGAAGTGCTTTCCTTCTCTGTCACCCCAGGTGTGGAAAACGGCTCACTGGTGCATCACTTTTTTTCAGCTGGGGTGGCCGTGGTTCAGGCTCGAGCTTCGACCGAGATCCAATAGCGGGTGAAACGACGCACTTTTACCGGCAGGCTGACTTCCAGCAGATCGAGGATTCGCTCGCTGTCGTCCAGCGGATAGGTTCCGGAGATCAGAAGGTTGGCGACCGCCTCGTCGCAGTGCAATTGGCCACGTCGGTAGCGGCCTAGCTCGTCGAGAAAGTCTGCCAGGCGCATGTGCGCCGCTACCAGCATGCCCTCTGTCCAGGCGCCGCTGTTGGCATCCAGGGCCGTGGCGGGCCCGGCGCCGTTGATGCCAAGGCTCAGTTGCCGTGACGTCGCCAGCAACAACGCCGGGCCGTGTCGGCTACGAATGTCCACCTGGCCTTCAAACACCGCCACCTGGGTGTGGTCCGGATACTCGCGTACGTTGAACCGGGCGTTGCGGCTTTCCAGCAGGCCATGGGCGGTCAGCACTTGCAGGGGCCTTGGGTCGCGGGCAGCGGTCAATAACAGTTCCCCCTCCAGCAGGTGGATCAAGCGGCGTTGAGCGTCGAAGCGAACGTCTACCGCACTGCCGCTGTTGAGCTGCAACTGACTGCCGTCATCCAGCGTCAGACGACGCCGTTCGCCTACCGGGCTGCGAAAATCGGCCATCAATGGGGGTAGCAGTTGGCGTTCACGCAGGCTCCAGGTCAACGCTGAACCGGCCCCAAGCACCAACAACATTTTGAGCGCTCGACGCCGCGCAGCGGACTTCGGTGCATTGAGGGCCGCATGGGCCAACGGAGAGGGCACGCTGCGCAGCCGCTGATTGACCCGCTGGATATGCTCCCAGGCGCGGCGATGTTCGTTGTGAGCATTGAGCCATTGCTCCCAGGCTTTCTGCCGGCGAGTATCGAGTGGGCCTTGCTGCATTTCCAAAAGCCAGTGCACGGCCTGTTCGGCCACTTTCGCACTGACATCTGGTGCGCTGTTCATCGCTGGGGTCATAAGGCGAAGTAGCAGCGCATCGCTGCCTTGTTCAAATGACGCTTGACCGTCGCCAATGAAATTCCCAGTTCACGGGCTATTTCGTTGTAGGTCAGGCCATCGACCTGGGCCAGCAGAAACGCCTGCTTGACCGCTCGCGGCAAACCATCGAGCAGTTGGTCCAGTTCCATCAGGCTTTGCAGGATGATTGCCCGTTCTTCCTCCGACGGCACCACCTGCTCCGGCAGTTGGGCGAGGGTATCGAGGTAGGCGCGCTCAAGGTCCTGGCGTCGGTAGTGGTTGAACAGTACGCGCTTGGCAATGGTCGTAAGAAACGCCCGGGGTTCCAGGACAGGCTGCGGGTCGCGCGCAGTCAGTACGCGCATGAACGTGTCCTGGGCCAGGTCGGCGGCACTGTCGGGGCAGCCGAGTTTTCTTCGCAACCAGCCGTTAAGCCAACTGTGATGGGCGTTGTAGAGCACTTCGACGGTGTGTGCAGGCGGCAACGAGGAGCATCCCGACAGCGATGAGCTGTGCTAGAGAACAAGAATTGTTCGCATTGTAGGGGCGCGGCGGTGGCTACGGCAATCGGGATCAGTACCTGCTTGTTTCATTTGACCGGGGCACGTTGATGCCTAGCGCAAAAACGCCTGTCGATACTCGCCGGGTGTCGCGCCGAGGGCCTGCCGGAAACGATTCGTAAAATGGCTGGCGCTGGCGAACCCGCAGGTCAACGCGACCTCACCCAGCGGTTTTGACGTGCTGCGCAGCCAGTGCCGCGCGTGGGCCAGACGTCGTGCCAGTACGTATTGATGGGGCGGCAGGCCGAAGCTTTCGCGGAACATCCGGGCAAAGTGGTATTCGGACAGCGCACACAGCGCCGCCAGTTGGCCGAGGCTGATGGCGTCGGCCAGATGGCTGTCGATGTAGTCCACCAGCATTCGCCGCTGGTGAGCGGCCAGCCCGCCCTTGAGGCGAAGCCCCTGGCGCTGGCCGACCTGGCTCAATAGCAGATGGTTGAGCAAGTCATGGGCCAGGCTGGTGGTCAGAAGGCGTTCACCGGGCTCATCCCAGTTCAGGGCGATCAACTGGCGAAAGCGCTGTGCCTGTTGCGGGTCGTCGAGAAAGGTGGCTTCGCGCAGTTGCACTTGCCGCGGCTCGCGATCCAGCAGCGTGACGCAACCGAGGGCGAATTGCTCAGGGCTGAAGTACAGGTGCGCGAGGCGAATGTCGCCATTGATGACCCAGGCCGATTCATGCCCGGCCGGCAGGACGCAGAGTTTGCCAGGTGCCCCGGTGGTGTCGGGGCGTTCGCGGCGAAACGTGCCGGTACCACCGGCGATGTAGCACGACAGCGTGTGGTGAGTCGGCGCCTCGTAGTCTTGGGCGTCGTGATGGTTGCTCCACAAAGCGGCCGCCATGCCGTCTCCAAGCTCGGCACTGTGCTCAAGGCGAGCATTGGGCGAACTGTTGAGGGCTTGAAAGACTTGCAGGGTTTGCAGTGTGGGCATGATCGGGTCTCTCCAACGCCTTGCATCCTACTCCGTCGGTCGGCTCATGCCAGCCTGCAAAGCGACAAAACCGCAAGTTTACGCAAGCGCCCGGTGGTGGGCGGCGCAACACTGGCGGTCATTGTCAGGAGTTGCCGTCATGAACCTCTCGTTGTATCTACTTACCGTGCTCATCTGGGGCACCACCTGGATTGCGCTGAAATTGCAGTTGGGCGTGGTCGCCATCCCCGTGTCGATTGTCTATCGCTTCGGCCTGGCGGCGCTGATTCTGTTTGTGATGCTCTTGCTCAGCCGACGTCTGCAAGCCATGAACCGGCGTGGTCATTTGATTTGCGTGGCCCAGGGCCTGTGCCTGTTTTGCATCAACTTCATGTGTTTCCTCACTGCCAGCCAATGGATTCCCAGCGGGTTGGTCGCGGTGGTGTTCTCTACCGCCACGCTCTGGAATGCCCTCAATGCCCGCGTGTTCTTCGGCCAAAGGATCGCCCGCAACGTCTTGCTGGGCGGCGCCTTGGGCTTGCTGGGGCTGGCGCTGCTGTTCTGGCCGGAGCTGGCGGGTCATAGCGCAAGCCCGCAAACGCTGCTCGGGTTGGCCTTGGCGCTGCTGGGAACCTTGTGCTTTTCGGCGGGTAACATGCTCTCGAGCTTGCAACAGAAGGCCGGTCTCAAACCGTTGACCACCAACGCCTGGGGTATGGCTTATGGTGCGGCGATGCTGGCGGTGTGGTGCCTCTTCAAAGGCATTCCGTTCGATATGGAATGGAACGCGCGCTATGTCGGCTCGCTGTTGTACCTGGTGATCCCAGGTTCAGTGATCGGCTTCACCGCCTACCTGACGCTGGTGGGGCGCATGGGGCCGGAGCGGGCGGCGTATTGCACGGTGCTGTTTCCGGTGGTGGCGTTGAACGTCTCGGCGTTGGTCGAGGGCTACCAATGGACGGCGCCGGCACTGCTCGGGCTGGTGTTGGTGATGTTGGGGAACGTGCTGGTGTTTCGCAAACCCCGGCCCGTGGCGACGCAAGCCGCCCTGGGCGCACGCTGAGCCAGGGCATGGCAGGCCCGGACCCGGCGCCTGCCCGATGGTTTACTTCCAGACTTGTGGGTTGACCAGGTTCTTCGGTCGCTCGCCCAGCAAAGCGCTGCGCAAGTTTTCCACGGCAAGATTGGCCATGGCTTCACGGGTTTCGTGGGTGGCCGAGCCGATATGGGGCAGGGTTACGGCGTTTTTCAGCTGGAACAGCGGCGATTCGGCCAATGGTTCTTTCTCGTAAACGTCCAGCCCGGCGCCGCGGATGCGGTTGTTCTGCAAGGCTTCGATCAGCGCCGGCTCATCCACCACTGGGCCGCGGGAAATATTGACCAGAATGGCACTCGGTTTCATCAGGGCCAGTTCACGCTGGCCAATCAGGTGGCGGGTCTTCTCACTCAATGGCACCACGAGGCAAACAAAGTCTGCTTCGGCGAGCAACTGATCCAGATCGCGAAATTGTGCGCCCAACTGATCTTCCAGTTCGGTCTTGCGGCTGTTGCCGCTGTAGAGAATCGGCATGTTGAACCCCAGCCGGCCACGCCGGGCAATGGCGGCGCCGATGTTGCCCATGCCGACAATCCCCAGGGTCTTGCCGTGCACGTCAGTGCCGAACAGCTGCGGGCCGACCGTCGCCTGCCATCGGCCGGCCTTGGTCCAGGCGTCCAGTTCAGCGACGCGCCGAGCGCTGCTCATCAGCAGGGCGAAGGCCAGGTCAGCGGTGCTTTCGGTGAGCACGTCAGGGGTGTTGGTGAGCATGATTCCACGCTCATTGAAGTAGGCCAGGTCATAGTTGTCGTAACCCACCGACACGCTGGACACCACTTGCAGATTCGCGGCGCTCTGCAGTTGTTCGCGGCCGAGCTTGCGTCCGACACCGATCAGGCCATGCACGTGGGGCAAGGCTTCGTTGAACTGTGCATTGATGTCGCCGTTCGACGGATTGGGCACGATCACGTCGAAATCCTGTTGCAGTCGTTCGACCATCTTGGGTGTGACACGGCTGAAGGCAAGTACGGTTTTTTTCATCGCAGAAGGCTCATCAGGCAAGGAATACCAAGCACGCTAACATTCTGGATGTGGGTTAGGCGAGAGGGGAGCGTCGATTGAGGCGAGTCAGTGGCAGGAATGGAGTACTTATGGGCAGTACCTATGGGGGAGCATCTATGTTGGATGTGGGAGCGAGCCTGCTCTCGATGACGGCGGCACATCCACCATCACTGCAAACTGATCCACCGCTATCGCGAGCAGGCTCGCTCCCACAAGGGATTTCTATTTCATCCCTGGGGTGTTTACGCCGCCCGCAGCGAAATAAACGCGTAGTTGACCGGTGCCTCAGTGGCAACCCGTGCTCCACTGGCCAGGACCTGGCAGGCCACGTCATCACCGGACAAATGGAACTGCCATTCACTGGCCGCTTGCTCCAGTGGCTGCAAACGGACCTGATCAATGACTGCGGCGAATGCGCTCATGTCCGGCAGGTACGCGGTAAACCCGTCGCCCTTCAGCGCGGTGGTGAGGATGCCCAGCGAAGCGCAGATGCGCTCCTTGATCCGGATTTCCTCGCGATCGGCCTGACGTGAGCGTTCGATCAACTGCGCCAGTTCCCTGTCGACCAGTTCACCGCCGAGTATCAGTTGCGGTCCGGTCTCCCACGACTCTGGCGGGCATTCCTTTACGGCAATGTTGAGCGGGATGTGCGGGTTGATTTCCATCGGATAGATACGGCACACCAAGGGGCGGCGCTCGTAGATGCGGCACAGGTTTTCTTCGTCAAGATTGCGGCAGCGCCCGGCGTTATAGGCGGCGAAGGTGATTGCCACCAAGGCCTCGGTGGTGCCGCTGTGGACCCGCGCCGAACGGCGCTCAGCGTGTTCGCGTTGCGCCGCCGGCAGGCCGAGGCCGTTGGGCAGGAAGGCTTCCACCAGGACAATCACCTGGCCGCCGTCGTCAGCCCACATCCGTGCCTCGTCGAGGGTCAGGGGGACATGGTGATCGGTGCAGCATTTGCCACAGCCTACGCAGGAAAACGTTGTGTTCATTGAGCGCCCGGTCAAAAGCTGGAAGGCGGCGACAGAAAAACGCCGCGATTAACCGATGCGAAGCAAGTTGTGCGCCATCACCGGCTGTTGTCGGCGGGGCGGATGGAGTCCCACTCGGTCACGTAGGCGGTCTTGGATTTCTTGCGGTAAAGGCACAGCTCGGTGCCCGTCGCGCCTTTCATGTGTTTCTGCGGATACTGGCCTTGCAGCAACAGCGCGGTATAACCCACCCGGTCATCGAACTGCGCGGCAGTGCCCACAGGCTCGGCGTTCTTCAAGCCGCTGGCCTTGATGCAACTGGCAAGCACGGCTTTGTCATGGGTGGCCCAGGCTTCTGGGCTGGAGGCGTGGGCCTGGGCGGTGAGGGCCGTGAAGCCCAAAAACATGAGTGCGTGGATTTTCATCAGCAAGATCCTTGTTCTGGGAAGCCAGGACAGGAGTATGCCTGAGGTGCCGGGATGATCATTCCCTATACGCGTGGGAATGATCATCAGGCATGACTCAGTGGCCTTGCTCGGCAACCGCCTTGGCGGCCGTGATCAGGCACTTGGTCAGCTCCGGTGAGGAGAACTTGGTCAGCACGCCATTGGCCCCGGATAGCCGAGCCTTCTCGCTGTTCATAGCGCTGTCCAGCGAGGTGTGCAGCAACACATAGAGGTGGGCGAAGTCCGGCGTTTCCCGCAGGGTCCGGGTAAGGGCGTAGCCGTCCATCTCCGACATTTCGATGTCGGAAACGATCAGGTTGATCTGCTGTGCGGTGCCTTGCAGGTCCAGCAGGCATTCGATGGCTTCCTTGGCGCTGCGAGCGGTGTGGCATTGCAGGCCGAGGTTGCGCAAGGTGTGTACCGATTGTTGCAACGCCACCTGACTGTCATCGACCACCAGGATCCGCGCGTTGCCCAGGACTTCGGCGTCTTCCATGCTCAGCTCGGTGGGCGCCGTTTCAATCTGCGCCGGGGCGATACCGTGGATGACTTTTTCGATGTCCAGCACCTGCACCAGCGTGCCATCCACCGACGTCACGCCAGTGATGAAGGCGCGTACGCCGCCTGAGCCGAAAGGCGGGGGTTTGATGTCGGTGGTCAGGCAATGCACGATCTTGCTCACCGCCTGCACATGCAGACCCTGTTTGGATCGACTCACATCGGTGACGATCAGGCAGCCGCCATCCGGATCTTCCAGGGGCCGTTCGCCGATGGCGCGGCTCAGGTCGATCACCGACAACGAGGCCCCGCGCAGGGTGGCGATGCCTTTGACGTGCGGGTGCGACTCCGGCAGTTTGGTCAACGGCGGGCAGGGAATGATTTCGCTGACTTTGAGCAGGTTGATTGCCATCAGCTTGCCGCTGCGCAAGGTAAACAGCAGAAGCGAAAGTGAATCTGCGCGGGCTTTGTTGGAAGACATAAAAACCTTCTGTGGAAAAAGGTGGGGCGAGCGTGAAGAACGCCAAAACAGCTTTTGATATTGGGTTATCGACCCGATGGGGGCTGGCTTTAGGGCGAAACCCACAGACAATCGATTTCAGCTCAGTGGCCTGGGAATGCATACGCTATGGTCAGGCGATAAATGCCCTCGCCGCATGGGGCGTCGGTGGTACAGAAGGTTTTATTTGAGTCCCAACCGCTTGGCCATCCGCCCCAGGTTCGCCCGATCCAGACCCAGTTCCCGAGCGGCGCTGGCCCAGTTGTGCTGATGCCGTTCCAGGCAGGCGATGATCAGCTTGCGTTGAAAATCGTCCATGGCTTCACGCAAGTCCCCCGTGACCCCCTCCAGGGCAGGTGCGGGGCTGGCGGATGAAGGTGGCGGGTGTTCTTCCGGGCTGCGGGGCAAGTCCAGGTCCTGGGCGCTGAGGCTGAGGATCTTTGGCCGCACCGGACACCGGCCCAAGGCTTTCAAGGCGCTTCGGCCGATCAGGTGCTCCAGTTCACGTACGTTCCCCGGCCAGTCATACGCCAGCAATGCGGCCTGGGCGTCACTGGTCAGGCGCAGGCTGCCCAGGCCCATGCGCGAACGGTTCTGCTCCAGGAAAAAACCGCTGAGCAGCAGCACATCGCGCCCACGATCCCGTAGTGCCGGCACCAGCAACGGGTACACGCTCAGGCGATGATAGAAGTCGGCCCGATATCGCCCGTTGCGCACTTCTTCGGCCAGATCGCGATTGGTGGCCGCAATCAGGCGTACATCGACCCGATGTTCCTTGTCCGAGCCCAGCCGTTGCAACTGGCCGCTCTGCAACACTCGCAGTAGCTTGGCCTGCACGGTCAAGGACAACTCGCCCACTTCATCGAGGAACAACGTGCCGCCATCGGCCAGTTCGAATTTGCCGCGCCGGTCGTTCGTGGCCCCTGTGAAGGCGCCGCGTACGTGGCCGAAGAGTTCGCTTTCCACCAGGGTATCCGGCAGTGCGGCGCAATTTAGGCTGATAAGCGGCTGCTCGGCGCGCTTGGAGGCCGCGTGTATGGCTTGGGCGACCAGCTCCTTGCCAACCCCGGTTTCGCCAGTGATCAGCACCGTCAGGTCGCTGCCCCCCACCAGGTTGATTTCTTCCACTAATCGCTTGTGGGCCTTGCTCTGGCCGACCATGTCGCGAGGTAGCTGGCCGCTGGCCTGGCGGTAGACCTCGGCGCGGCGATGTTCGTCTTCGGCTTTCAAGGCCAGCCGATCAATGCGTTCGGCTGCGCTGACCGTGGCGGCGGCCAGGCTGGCAAAGGCCTGCAAGGCGCTCAGGTCGATGGGCTCGAAGCGTTCGGGGTTCAGCGCGTCGAGGGTCAGCAGGCCCCACGGTTGCTCGTCGACGAACAGTGGGCAGCCCATGCAGTCGTGGACCTCCAAGTGCTCCTCCAGACCTTCGACCAATCCGTCGTACGGGTCGGGCAGCTCACTGTCGGCGGCAAAGCGAGTGGGCTGCGGGCTGGCCAGCAGTGCCTGGAAGCGGGGGTGTTCGCTAATCCGGAAGCGTCTGCCCAGGGTATCGGTACTCAAGCCATCCACCGCCAGCGGCACCAGACAGTCTCCGTCCAGGCGCAACAGCGCGGCGGCGTCGCAGGGCAACAGGGCTCGCAGCGCGCCAAGCAGGCGACGATAGCGCTCGCCTTCCGGCAACTCGCGGGAGAGGTCGGCCACCAGCGGAAGCAGCGAGGTCAGCAGGGAGGTTGCGGTCATAATGACTCCATGTGGTCCTTAAGACTATAAGGCGTGTCGTGTCTTTATGACTATAAAATTCATAAGATATTGAAAAATATGAATAATTTTTATGGCATGAAACCTGATAGGCATAGGTATCAGTTTTTCGTAATACGCCAGGAGTCACCTTATGCTCAGCCGAGAAGAACGCGCCATCATCCGCTCCACCGTGCCCTTGCTTGAAAGCGGTGGTGAAGCGCTCATTACTCACTTTTATCGCATGATGCTGTCCGAATACCCGCAAGTGCGCCCGTTGTTCAACCAGGCTCACCAGGCCAGCGGTGATCAGCCCCGTGCCCTGGCCAACGGCGTATTGATGTATGCCCGGCACATTGACCAGCTCGATCAGTTGGGCGACCTGGTGGCCAGAATCGTCAACAAGCACGTCGCCCTGCAAATCCTGCCGGAACATTACCCCATTGTGGGGGCCTGCCTGTTGCGGGCGATCGCCGAGGTGCTGGGTGAAGAGATCGCCACGCCGCAAGTGATTGCCGCGTGGGGCGCTGCCTATAACCAGTTGGCCGATATCCTGATCGGTGCCGAAACCGGCATGTACGAGCAGAAAGCCGCAGCGCCGGGCGGCTGGCGGGGCGAGCGTGAGTTCATCCTGGCAGCCAGGGTGCAGGAGAGCTCGGAAATCACTTCGTTCTACTTCGAACCGGCGGACAAAGGCGCGATCCTGGTGGCCGAACCAGGCCAGTACATCGGCATGAAACTGGTGTTGGATGGCGAGGAGGTCCGCCGCAATTATTCGCTGTCGGCCCTGGCGGACAACGGTCAGTATCGCATCAGCGTCAAGCGCGAGCCGGGCGGGCGCGTGTCCAACTATCTGCACCATCATTTCCCGATTGGCAGCAGCATCCAGTTGTTTCCACCGTCAGGGGACTTCTTCCTGACCCAGAGCGATAAACCGCTGGTGTTGATCAGCGGCGGCGTCGGCATCACCCCGACCCTGGCGATGTTGCAGGCGGCGCTGCAAACCGAGCGGCCGGTGCATTTTATCCACTGCGCACGTAACGGCGGCGTGCATGCCTTCCGTGACTGGATCGATGACCTGGCCCAGCGGCATCCACAACTCAAGCGCTTCTATTGCTACGACGAAGATGACGGCTTGAGCCCGGCGGCTGACAAGGTCGGCTTGTTGAGCCAGGAACAACTGGCGCAATGGTTGCCGCAGCAGCGTGATCTGGATGCCTACTTCCTTGGGCCCAAAGGCTTCATGGCCGCCGTCAAGCGCCACCTCAAGGCACTGGGCGTGCCGGACGGGCAAAGCCGCTACGAATTCTTCGGCCCGGCGGCGGCGCTGGAGTAACGGCGGGCGAGCCGGGGTGATCCGGTTCGTCTGCATCGCGAGCAGGCTCGCTCCCACAATGGATTTGCGGCGGGCACGATTGGGTGATCAACGCAAAGACAACTGTGGGAGCGAGCCTGCTCGCGATAGCGGCGCCATGTTCACCCCATCCCGTCTGACTTCTCCAAGCAAAATTAATCCGTACTTAACCTCCCTCCTGTTTATTCCCCTCAATGTGGGCGGCAGCCGCTCGTTCTCTGTCATGGTCAGCGTGTAGACTTTGGCCATCCGACAGTGCGCCGGGTTTCTCTAGGCTGCGCGTCGATCCAATGCATACAAAGGGAAACGCAATGAATGAGCAAATGCTGCGCTTAGGCCGTGAACGGCGCTATCTGGTGCTGTTGGGGCTGATCTGTCTGGCGCTGATCGGCGGTGCGCTGTACATGCAGGTGGCGCTCGGCGAGGCGCCGTGCCCGCTATGCATCCTGCAGCGGTATGCATTGTTGCTGATCGCTATTTTCGCCTTCATTGGCGCGGCCATGCGTACCCGTCGCAGCCTGACGGTTTTCGAAGGCCTGGTGGTGCTCAGTGCCCTGGCCGGTGCGGCGGTAGCGGGGCATCACGTGTACACCCAGTTCTTCCCGGCGGTCAGCTGTGGCGTCGACGTGCTGCAACCGATTGTCGATGACCTCCCGCTGGCGAAGATCTTCCCGTTGGGCTTCCAGGTCGACGGCTTTTGCTCCACCCCGTATCCGCCGATCCTGGGCTTGTCCCTGGCACAATGGGCACTGGTGGCGTTCGTCCTCACGGCGATCCTGGTGCCGTTGCTGGTGTCGCGCAATCGCAAACAACTGCCCTAAAGCGCCTCAATCAGACGCCCCGGTTTTCTGTAGGAAGCCGGGGCGTTTTGCGTTTCAGTCTTACTGCGTGCCAGCCTTGATCCGAGACAATAATGAGCCGCGACAGCGTGCGACACGTTGTCACACATTTGCTGTCATCCGGCCACTTGCTGCGCGAATAAGCACCTCGTTCTGCAATGAAAAATCAGCCGTTGCAGGCTCCATCCGGCTAACTGCCTCCCCCCGTAGCAGGCATTTCTAACAATCGGGCGTCTTGCCGCTCAGCCCCCGAATGACGGGGGCTCTACGGGCATAAAAACCCTCTTTAATCAACGCAAGCTGTCTAAATCGGGCGTAGTAGACCTACGTTTTCTGGGGTTCTTGTTGAGAATGAATTTCGATAAGATGCCGGCTTGTTTCGAATTCTGCGAAAGATTGTTGCTCGATTTGATGAAAATTATTTCAGGATAAGACATGGTCTCCGGCGTCTCAGCTCACTACAATCGCCCGCACCGAATTTCCGACCCGGCTCAGGCTTGAGCCCGTGAGGTGGTCGAAGGGCTCAAAGCCCCATGCGACCCCAGGTGTCGGTGCCTTCCAACTACCCGCACCAAATGGAATTGGGCTGTAACAAGGCCTTTGACCTACGAATTCGAATAAGAACTCACTGCTGGCCCGGGATGTGTCGAACAGCGTCTGACGCTGCGACGGTCAGCCCTTATTCAATCCAAGAAAAATGCCAACCCTTGGCAGGGTGAAGTGTTGGCGATCAAAACCCAACTGCATTGCGCAAGCTGCTTTAGAGGTCGTGAGATGAGTAAAAACAGGTACCCCCGATTACTAGGCTTGTTGCCTTTGCTCGGCACGTTGTTGCTGGGAGGCTGCAACATGACCTTGCTCGATCCCAAGGGTCAGGTCGGCCTGGATGAACGTAATCTGATCATCACCGCTACGCTGTTGATGTTGCTGGTCGTCGTGCCGGTTATCGTCATGACCTTCCTGTTCGCCTGGAAATACCGCGCGTCCAACACCAGTGCCACGTACACGCCCAAGTGGTCGCACTCGACCAAAATCGAAGTGGCGGTGTGGACTATTCCGGTACTGATCATCATTGCTCTGGGTTACATCACCTACAAGTCCACCCATGCCCTTGACCCGTATCGTCCGCTGGACTCCGACGTCAAGCCGATCACCATTGAAGTGGTCTCGATGGACTGGAAGTGGCTGTTCATTTATCCGGAACAAGGCATCGCCACGGTCAACAAGATCGTGTTCCCGGCCCACACGCCGATCAATTTCAAAGTCACCTCCGACACCGTGATGAACTCGTTCTTCATCCCGGGCCTGGGCGGCCAGATCTACGCGATGGCGGGCATGCAGACCAAGTTGCACCTGATCGCCAACCAGAACGCCGAACTCGACGGTATCTCCGCCAACTACAGCGGCGCGGGTTTCACCGGCATGAAGTTCAAAGCAATCGCCACGACCCAGGAAGAATTCGACGCCTGGGTCAACGATGTGAAGAAGGCACCTAAACAGCTTGAAAAAGCTGAATACGAAGCCCTTTCCAAACCGAGCCAGAACAACCCAGTCGAGCTCTACTCTTCGGTCACGCCGAACCTGTTCCAGACCATCATCGACAAGTATGAAGGGATGAACCCGGGCAAGCCGATGCACCACGAGAAGAACGAAAAGGAAGTGGCCCACAACATGGAAGGGATGGACATGAGTTCGCATTCAGCTGCCGGGGCAGAGGAGTAAACGATGTTTGGTAAATTAAGTTGGGAAGCGATCCCGTTCCACGAGCCGATTGTCATGGTGACCCTCGCCATCATCGCGCTCGGTGGTCTGGCGTTGTTCGCGGGGATTACCTACTTCAAGAAGTGGACCTACCTGTGGACCGAGTGGCTGACGTCGGTCGACCACAAGAAAATCGGCGTGATGTACATCATCGTCGCCATGATCATGCTGCTGCGCGGTTTTGCCGACGCCATCATGATGCGTACCCAGTTGGCCATGGCCACCGAGGGTTCGCCTGGCTACCTGCCGCCTGAACACTATGACCAGATATTCACCGCCCACGGCGTGATCATGATCATCTTCATGGCGATGCCATTCTTCACCGGCCTGATGAACCTTGCAGTGCCGCTGCAGATCGGCGCGCGTGACGTGGCCTATCCGTTCCTGAACTCCTTGAGCTTCTGGCTGCTGGTTTCCGGTGTGGTACTGATCAACCTGTCCCTGGGCGTTGGCGAGTTTGCCAAGACCGGTTGGGTTGCCTATCCACCGTTGTCGGGACTGCAATACAGTCCGGGCGTGGGGATGGATTACTACATCTGGGCGCTACAGCTATCGGGACTTGGGACAACGCTAACGGGGGTCAACTTCCTGGCCACCGTGCTGAAGATGCGTACCCCGGGCATGAAGCTGATGGACATGCCGATCTTCACCTGGACCTGCACCTGGGCCAACGTCCTGATCGTCGCTTCGTTCCCGATCCTGACCGCTACCCTCGCTTTGCTGACGCTTGACCGCTACATGGATTTCCACATTTTCACCAATGAACTGGGTGGAAATCCGATGATGTACGTCAACCTGTTCTGGGCCTGGGGTCACCCCGAGGTGTACATCCTGATTCTGCCGGCGTTCGGGATTTTCTCCGAAGTCATCTCGACGTTCTCCGGCAAGAAGCTGTTCGGCCACCACTCGATGATCTACGCCAGCGGCGCGATCTCGGTGCTGGGTTTCATGGTCTGGCTGCACCACTTCTTCACCATGGGTTCGGGTGCCAGCGTCAACGCCTTCTTCGGTCTGGCGACGATGCTGATTTCGATCCCGACGGGTGTGAAGCTGTTCAACTGGCTGTTCACCATCTACCAGGGCCGTCTGCGTTTCACCAGCCACGTGCTGTGGACCCTGGGCTTCATGGTGACCTTCGCCATCGGCGGCATGACCGGCGTACTGCTGGCCATCCCGGGTGCGGACTTCGTGCTGCACAACAGCCTGTTCGTGATCGCGCATTTCCATAACGTGATCATCGGCGGCGCTGTATTCGGCTACATCGCCGGCTTCGCCTTCTACTTCCCGAAAGCGTTCGGCTTCAAGCTGCACGAGGGCTGGGGCAAGGCTGCATTCTGGTTCTGGATCTCGGGCTTCTTCGTCGCGTTCATGCCGCTCTATGCACTGGGCTTCATGGGCATGACCCGTCGTCTGAACGCCACCACCAACCCTGAGTGGGTGCCGTACCTGTACGTCGCCATGTTCGGCGCGGTGATGATCGCCGTGGGTATCGCCTGCCAGCTGATCCAGTTGTACGTCAGCGTGCGTGACCGCAAGAAGCCAGAGAACATGTGCGAGCACGGTGACCCGTGGAATGCCCATACCCTGGAATGGTCGACCTCGTCGCCTCCACCGTTCTACAACTTTGCCGTGCTGCCACAAGCCGACGTCATCGACCCGTTCACCGAAGCCAAGGAAAACGGTACCGCGTACCAGACTCCGGCCAAGTACGCGCCGATCCACATGCCCAACAACACCGCGACCGGTGTGGTCATGGGTGCGCTGTTGACCGTGTTCGGTTTCGCGATGATCTGGCACATCTGGTGGCTGGCCATCGCCAGTCTGGTCGGCACCGTGGTGTATTTCACCATTCATGCCGCCCGTGACGATCAGGGCTACATGGTGCCGGTGGATGTCATCGAGCGCATCGAAGCCGAGCAGCACAAACGTCTGGTCGCGGCAGGGAAAGTCCCAGCCACCGCCACCCGTGTTGAAACCTCGTTGGAACAGGCTTAAACCATGTCGAACTTAGTGACCAATGTTGGACACGCCCATGGTCATGACCATGGGCACGATGACCATCACCACGACTCGGGCGAGATGACCGTATTCGGTTTCTGGCTCTACCTGATGACCGACTGCATTCTGTTTGCGTCGATCTTCGCGGTGTACGCGGTGCTGGTTAACAACGTCGCCGGTGGCCCGTCGGGCCACGACATCTTCGAGCTGCCGTATGTGCTGGGCGAGACCGCACTGCTGTTGTTCAGCTCGATCACCTACGGCTTCGCCATGCTGGCGTTGTTCAAGGGCAAGAAAACCCAGGTACTGGGCTGGCTGGCGATGACCTTCCTGCTGGGCGCCGGCTTTATCGCCATGGAGATCAACGAGTTCCACATCCTGATCGCCGAAGGCTACGGCCCTAGCCGCAGCGGCTTCCTGTCCGGGTTCTTCACCCTGGTCGGCACCCACGGTCTGCACGTGACCAGCGGCCTGATCTGGATGGCGATCATGATGTACCAGGTCCACAAAAACGGCCTGACCGCCACCAACAAGACGCGCCTGAGCTGCCTGAGCCTGTTCTGGCACTTCCTGGACGTGGTGTGGATCTGCGTATTCACCGTTGTTTATCTGATGGGGACCCTGTAAATGGCTAACGCACATTCCCACGATGGCCACGACGCCGGCCACGGCAGCGTCAAGTCCTACGCCATCGGTTTCATTCTGTCGGTGATCCTGACGGTTATTCCGTTTGGCCTGGTGATGTACCCGACGCTGCCGAAAAGCCTGACCCTGTGGATCATCCTGATCTTCGCCGTGGTCCAGGTACTGGTGCACCTGGTGTACTTCCTGCATCTGGACCGCTCCGCTGCCCAGCGTAACAACGTGGTCGCGTTTGTCTTTGCCGCGATCGTCATTGTCCTGCTGGTCGGCCTGTCGTTGTGGATCATGTTCAGCATCCACACCAACATGATGGCGCACTGAGGAAAGTCCGGATGTCCTTAAAGCACTTTATCCAAATCACCAAGCCGGGGATCATTTTCGGTAACGTGCTTTCTGTGGCAGGCGGGTTTTTCCTGGCCTCGAAAGGGCATGTCGATCTGGCCATCTTTCTGGCGGCGATGATCGGCACTTCCCTGGTGGTGGCGTCCGGTTGTGTATTCAACAACTGCATCGACCGCGACATCGACATCAAGATGGAGCGCACCAAGAACCGCGCCCTGGTCCAGGGCCTGATCCCGGTGCAACTGGCCCTGGCGTTCGCCACGGTGCTGGGTGTCGCCGGTGTGGCGCTGCTGTACTGGGTGGCCAACCCGTTGGCGGCGCTGTTCGCGGTGATCGGGTTTGTCATCTATGTCGGTTTCTACAGCCTGTACCTCAAGCGCAAGTCGGTCCACGGCACGCTGGTGGGCAGTCTGTCGGGGGCGATGCCGCCAGTGATCGGTTACGTGGCGGTGAGCAACAGCTTCGACATGGCGGCGCTGACGCTACTGGTGATGTTCAGCCTGTGGCAGATGCCGCATTCCTATGCCATTGCGATCTTCCGCTTCAACGATTACCTGGCCGCCTCGATTCCGGTGCTGCCGGTCAAGCGCGGCATCCAGGTGGCCAAGAAGCACATCCTGCTCTACATCCTGGCCTTCCTCGTGGCGACCTTGATGCTGACCTTCAGCGGCTACGCCGGCATGAGCTACCTCGCCGTCGCCGCCGCCATGGGCATGTACTGGTTGTACATGGCCTGGACCGGCTACAAGGCGGTGGATGACACGGTCTGGGCACGCAAGCTGTTCGTGTTCTCGATCTTCACCATCACCGCCCTGAGCGTCATGATGTCCCTGGACTTCAAAGTGCCGAGTGAGTTGTTGCTGACTTACGCGCCTTAAGCTTCAGACGCCACACAAAAAGCCCCGCCTTCGAGAGAAGCGCGGGGCTTTTTTGTGGGTGTTGCTTCGAACTGTCGACACTCCTGTGGGAGCGAGCTTGCTCGCGAAAGCGGTGGGTCAGCTGAGGTGATGTTGACTGACAGGGCGCATTCGCGAGCAGGCTCGCTCCCACAGGTGCTACGGCGAGCACATAATCTGCGAACGCCGCTGATCCATTGTGGGAGCGAGCCTGCTCGCGATGACGCCGGCCCATTCAACATCGATGCAAGCTGACCCACCGCTATCGCGAGCAAGCCCGCTCCCACAGGTTCTGGCGGCGGGCTGACAACCACCGAACAAGAAGGCTTATTGCTGGGCGATGCTGTAGCCGTCGAACGCTTTCTGCTGTTGCAGGGCGGTGGCGATGCTTTTGCGGGTGACCGGTTGTTCGGTGCCGTCGTTGTCCAGGAAGATGTCATTTTCCAGCTCGGCCTGGTCGCCTTCGCCGACGAAACTGAAGCCCAGGAATTCGAAGGCCTCGCGGTCGACGTTCGGCTTGGAGCGTGGGGTGCGCAAGGGCAGGGTGACGCTGATGCCGTCCTTGCTGATGACAAACACTTCGGCCTCTTTCTTGGGCCGCGAGGCTTTGCCTTTGCTGCCGCTCGGATTGCTGATGGCCTGGTGGGTCTGGTTCAGCACTTTCAGGGCCAGGCCATAAACCAGTTCCTGGAAGGTCGGGTCGTCCTTGTAGCTGGACAGGATACGGCTGATGGGGAAGCGGCTGCTCAGGTCTTCCAGTGCCGCGAAATCGGCGGCTTCGGCGTCCTTGAGCTGCTTGAGCTGGCCCATCAGTTCGTAGGCCTTGTCATCGTCGAACGCGTCATGGGCCTGGCGGATGGCGTTGCGCAGCTCACGGATCTGATCGCTTTCGCGGTTCGACTGAAACGCATCGAGAACCATCTCACTGATGCTTTTGGCCTGAGGCAGATGCTGTGAAAGATTGATGGAGTTTTCGTATTCCGCTTTGGACGACAGGGTGACTACGGATTCAGCGGTATTGGAATCGGACATTGAAATTTCACTACTTCTGTTAGCTGGATGAGGCGAGAAAGGCGTTGAGCTTTTTTCCGGTCGCCTAATCTATTGGACCCGGGCGGCGTTGTCACGGTTGAACCGGTGCCTGGTCGGCATTTGTTGTTCAGGTACGCATCATTGGCAGATCACATTCTTGCCGGCCACCTTGGAGCGATACAGCGCCTGGTCCGCCCGGTCCAGCAGCATCGTGTGCTGCTCATCCCCACGCCGCTGTACCACGCCAAAACTCATGGTGACCTGGAAATCGCCCACCGGCAGCAGATCGGACAGGCTACGGCGAATGGTTTCAGCCATCAGGCAGGCGTCGGCGAGGGAGGTATTGGGCAAAATCATGATGAATTCATCACCCCCCCAACGTGCGAGCAAGTCGCCGTCGCGTTCGCAGCGTTTAACGGCTTGCACCACTTGCACCAGCGCTGCGTCGCCGAAAGCATGACCGTAACGATCATTGATGTCCTTGAAGTCATCGACGTCCATGGCGATCAGTGACAACGGCTCGCGAAAACGCTGGGCACGCTCGCAGGCCAGCGGCAGGGCCTGTTCGAGGCGATAGCGGTTGGCAACCCGCGTCAGGGCGTCGGTTTCGGCAAGCCTGCGGTTTTCGTCGAGCTGGATCTGCAACTGGTGGTTGACCCGGGACAGTTCCAGGGTGCGCTCCTGGATAACGGCTTCCAGCGATTTGTTGCGCCGTTCCAGTTGTTCGAACAGACGCTTCTTGTCGTCAATGCTGCGATGGGCGCCGATCATCCGCGCCACCGTGCCGTCGGGGTTACGGGCGATCACATAACCACGGTCCTCGATCCACATCCAGGAGCCGTCGCGCGTGCGACAGCGGTATTCGGCCTGGTAGTGATGGGAGCGTTGTTGCAGGTGGTCGTCGAACAAAGCCATCACCTGCGGATAGTCATCGGGATGGATCACGCTTTCCCACGTCAGCACGGTGTTATCGAGTGAGTGAGGCGGATACCCCAGCATCGTGTACCAGCCAGGGTTGCGGTAGACGAAACCGGTGTTGGCGTTCCAGTCCCAGATGCCATCGCTGACCAGCTCAAGGATGGTGTGCAGCACACCTTCGTCCAGACCGGACAGGTCGAGGCGCAGCATATCGATGTTCGAGGCGTCGCCCATCGTCGTTTCCTCAATCAGCCTTGATATCAAAATGCTCGTCCAAGGAAGAAGAGTAGCCGATGGGGCGGGGTGGCACTAGCGGGGTTACGCTCTGTTGGGGTGCTGACGAGGGCCGGGGGTGGACGGTCTGTGTGGGACTCAAGCGTTGGGGGGAAGATCGCAGCCTCGTTGCACCCGTCAGCTCCTACTTTGTCATTCGGGTTGGGTTTGGGGTTTGCCCCATTGCTGCATCGCAAATTCGACAAAGCTGCGCAGTTTGGGCAACCGATAGCGATCCTGGGCATACATCAGGTTCATTGGCCGGTGGGGAAGTTGATAGTCCTGCAGCAGCGCGACCAGATGGCCTTCTTCCAGGTCTTGCGCCACCAGTGCATCGGGCAGCATCACCACGCCCATGCCGGCCAGGGCCGCGCGATGCAGTCCTGAGGAGCTGTTGATCAGCATCGGCCCAGTCACCGGTACTTTGATTTCACCTTCCGGCCCGTTGATGGGCCAGTGATCCTGGGCGAAGCGCCACTCGTCGCCGGCGGAATAGGCGAAGGACAGGCAGTCGTGCTGCTCCAGGTCAGCGGGTTTTTGCGGTGTGCCGCGGCGCGCCAGGTAGGCCCTGGATGCGCAGATGGTCAGGGTGTAGTCCATCAACGGTCGGGCGATCAGCTTAGGGTCGGTGGGGCCGAGACGGATGGCGACGTCGAAACCATGATCCAGCAGGTCCAGGCGTTGGTTGGTCAGCACCACGTCGAGTTTAAGCTGGGGATGGAGCCGGCTGAATTCGGCCAGCGCCGGGGCAAGGCGCTCGGTGCCAAAGGTCAGTGGCGCGGTGATGCGCAAGGTGCCGGTGGGCTCGCCTTGCGTCTGCTCGGCCAGTCGTTCGGAGTCGGCCACCAGCCCGAGTACTTCCAGGCAGCGCTGGTAATAGGAAGAGCCGAATTCCGTCAGGCGCTGGCGCCGCGTCGTACGGTTGATCAGGCGCACGCCAAGACGTTCTTCCAGTGCGCGAAGGTGATTACCCACCATGGTGGTGGACATTTCGCACGCCTGGGCCGCCGCTGTCAGGCTCCCGGTTTCCACCACTTTGACGTAAACCGTCATTGCCTGAAAAAGATCCATTATCAAGCCTGGCTTTAAAATGATTGAAGGAATGTAGCGTTTATCCAGCAAGGGTGGCTAACCATACTGGAAAAAACCACCTGATGGAGCTTGAAGCCATGACCGCCGCCTGCCTGATGACCACCTACCAACCCCTGGCGCTGAATTTCACCCATGGGTTGGGTACGCGCCTGTGGGATCAGGACGGTCGCGAGTACCTGGATGCGGTGGCGGGCGTGGCTGTGACCAACGTCGGCCATTCCCACCCTCGACTGGTGGAGGCTATCAGCGAGCAGGCTGGCCTGCTGCTGCACACCTCCAACCTGTACGGCATCGACTGGCAGCAACGGTTGGCGAAAAAACTCACTCAGCTCTCAGCCATGGATCGGGTGTTTTTTAACAACTCTGGTGCCGAGGCCAACGAAACCGCACTGAAACTGGCGCGCCTTTATGGCTGGCACAAAGGTATCGAGCAGCCACTGGTGGTGGTCATGGAGAATGCGTTTCACGGACGCACATTGGGCACCTTGTCCGCCAGTGATGGCCCGGCGGTGCGCTTGGGCTTCAATCGGTTGCCGGGGGATTTCATCAAGGTGCCATTCGGTGATCTGGCGGCGCTGGAAAATATTCAGCAGGTTCATGGCGAGCGCATCGTTGCGGTACTGGTGGAACCGATCCAGGGCGAAAGCGGTGTGCAACTGGCGCCGCCCGGCTATCTCAAGACCTTGCGTCAACTGTGCACCCGGCGCGCCTGGTTGCTGATGCTCGACGAGATCCAGACCGGTATCGGCCGCACCGGCCAATGGTTTGCCTTCCAGCACGAAGGCATCGTGCCGGACGTCATGACCCTGGCCAAGGGCTTGGGCAATGGCGTGCCCATCGGCGCCTGCGTGGCCCGGGGCAAAGCGGCCGAACTGTTTACCCCTGGCAGCCACGGCAGCACCTTCGGCGGTAATCCGCTGGCCTGCCGGGTGGGCTGCACGGTGCTGGACATCATCCAGGAGCAAGGTTTGCTGGACAACGCCAGGCATCAGGGTGAACAGTTGCTCAACCGGCTGACGGCCGAACTGGCGGACAACCCGAACGTGCTGGCGATTCGCGGCCAGGGCTTGATGATCGGCGTCGAACTCAAGCAACCGGTCCGCGACCTGAGCCTTTGTGCCGCACGTGACCACGCTCTGCTGATCAATGTCACTCGCGGCAAGACCATCCGCCTGCTGCCCCCGTTGACCATTGATGGGCGGGAAGTGGAGATGATCGTCAGGGGGGTGAGCCGGTGCCTGGCGCAGGATTAAGGCAAGTGCGACACGGCTGGACGGAATTTTTGCCAATTGCCGTGTTCCAACGCCAGCCAGAGTCGATACTGGCACTTCAGAATTAAAATACCAGGAGCACCTTCATGTTCACCTCGCGTCGCTTGATTGTTGTCGCAACCGCTGTGGCCCTGCTGTCCGGCTGCGCGTCGCCTAATCCTTATGACAACCAGGGGCAGGCCTCCACAGAGTCCTCCGGCATGAGCAAGACTGCCAAGTACGGCGGCCTCGGTGCCCTGGCCGGTGCGTTGGCCGGTGCGGCCATCGGTCACGATAACCGTGGCAAGGGTGCATTGATCGGCGCTGCGGTCGTGGGGGCTTCCGCGGCCGGCTACGGTTACTACGCCGACCAGCAGGAAAAGAAACTGCGTGCCAGCATGGCCAATACCGGCGTTGAAGTGCAGCGCCAGGGCGACCAGATCAAACTGATCATGCCGGGCAACATCACCTTCGCCACCGACTCGGCGAACATCGCATCCAGTTTCTACCAGCCGCTGAACAACCTGGCCAACTCCCTCAAGGAGTTCAACCAGAACCAGATCGAAATCGTGGGTTATACCGACAGCACCGGCAGCCGCCAGCACAACATGGATCTGTCGCAACGTCGTGCACAGAGCGTGGCGACCTACCTGACGTCCCAAGGTGTCAGTGGCGCCAACCTGACGGCCCGCGGTGCCGGCCCGGACAATCCGGTGGCCAGCAACGCCGACGTCAATGGCCGCGCGCAAAACCGCCGTGTCGAAGTCAACCTCAAGGCCATTCCGGGCCAGCAATACCAGACAGCGCCGCAGCAGGGGCAGACTTACCAGCAGTACCCATAACTGCTGGGCGGTAAATGAAAGGGGGCCCCTGAAAACAGGGGCCCCCTTTTTTGCGGCTAGCGTTTGGACCTTTGTGGCGAGGGAGCAAGCTCCCTCGCCACAACAGTGTTCACTTTAGTAGATAGGTTCAGTTAGCCTCTTTCACCGCACTCAAGAACGCGCACGTGCGCTCCTGCTGCGGGTTTTCGAAGATCTGCGCCGGAGTGCCCTGTTCGTGGATCTGCCCTTTGTAGAAGAAGCACACCCGGTCGGCGAATTCCCGGGCGAAGCCCATCTGGTGGGTCACCATCAGCATGGTCAGGTTGTGCTCGGCCCCCAGTTTGCGGATCACATTCAGCACTTCGCCACACAGTTCCGGATCGAGTGCCGAGGTCACTTCGTCAAACAGCATCACCTTGGGTCGCATCGCCAGCGCCCGGGCAATCGCCACCCGTTGTTGCTGGCCGCCGGACAACTGCGAAGGGTAATGGTCGAGCTTGCTGCCCAGCCCCACCAGCTCCAGTAAATCGGCGGCGCGCTCCCGGGCTTCCTTCGGATTCATGCCCAGCACCTGCACCGGCGCCTCGATCACGTTTTGCAGCGCGGTCATGTGGGGAAACAGATTGAAGCTCTGGAACACCATGCCGATCTTGCCGCGCACACGGCGGATGTGCCGGTCGTTGGCCGGCACCAGCACGCCGTTGCGGTTGGGCATGTGGGTCAGGGAGTCATCTTCGATGCGGATCTGGCCCTGGTCGATGCCTTCCAGGGTCATCAACACCCGCAACAATGTGGACTTGCCCGAGCCGCTGGGGCCGATGATCGCGACTTTTTCACCGGGCGCGACATCCAGGTTCAGATGGTCGAGCACCGTAAAGCTGCCATAGCTTTTGGTCACGTCCTGGAAACTCACGATCGGCCGGGACGGTGTCTGATCTTGCATGGCCGGGGCCTCCTGCTGCGACGCCAGCGTGCTGCGCCGGGACAAATCGGTGGGCGAGGACAGGGGTAAAGTCATTAGCGTAGCTCCATGCGCGTTTCAAGGCGCCGTACCAGATAGGCCAAGGCGAGGCTCAGGGCGAGGAAGAACAGGCCGACCATGGTGATCGGCTCCAGGTAACGGAAATGCTCGGAGCCGATGTTCTTGGCCTGCTGCATGATTTCCACCACGGTGATCGCCGACAGCACCGGCGTGTCCTTGAGCATCGCCACCAGGTAATTGCCCAGCGGCGGTATGATCGGCCGCAGCGCCTGGGGCAGGATGATGTTGCGGTAAGCGTTGTACGGAGCGATGTTCAACGCCGTCACCGCTTCCCACTGCGCCCGCGGCACCGCGTCGAGGCCGCTGCGATAGACCTCGGCGATGTAGCAGGCGTAGTGCAGGCCGATGCCCAGAATCCCCACTTGCATGGCCGTCAGGCTCAAGCCGTAGTTAGGCAGCACGTAATAGAGGAAATACACCTGGATCAGCAGCGGCGTACTGCGGATGAACTCGATCACGGCGGTGGCCGGCCATGACAGCCAGACTTTTCGGCTGCGCCGACCAATTGCCAGGAACAGCCCCAGGACAATCGCAATCAGAAAGCCGATCAGGGTGATGCCCACCGTATTGAGCGAGGCGCGCAGCAAGTCCGGCAGGATCTGTGCGGCGTAGGACCAGTCGAACAGGGTCATGACAGACCTCCACGCATCCGGCCCCGGCTCAGTCGTCGTTCGACATGGCGCATACCCAGGTTAATGGCCTGGGCGAGGATGAAATACATCACCAGCGCCAGGCTGAAGATCTCCAGGGTCTGGAAGGTTGCCTGATCCAGCTGCCGCGCGCGGAAGCTCAGGTCGGACAACGTGATCAACGACACCAGTGACGTGTTCTTCAGCAATTCGATCAGCAGGTTGGTGCCCGGTGGGATCGCCGCCAGCAGGGCCTGGGGCAGGATGATCCGCTTGAAGCGCTTGAAGCCGCTGAAATTCAGCGCCGTGCACGCTTCGTATTGCCCCTTGGCCACCGAGCTGATGGCGCCGCGCATGACTTCGGCACCATAAGCGCCGATGTGCAGGCCCAGGCCGACAATCGCCACAGCATAGGGGCTCAACTCAACGTTGAACGGCGGCAGTGGCAGCACGAAGAACAACCAGAACAACTGCACCAGCAGCGACGTGCCACGAAACACTTCGATGTAGGTGATGGAAAACCAGCGCAGCGCTCGCCACGGTGACAGTCGCCCCAAGGCCGCCAGGACCGCGGCGACGATCGCCAGCAGCGAGCCGAGAAAGGTCACCTGAAGCGTGACCCAGGCCCCTTGAATTAATAACGGAAGTAATTCGCCCATGGTTCAACCCGATATCCGATGAAGCAGGGAACAGGCATCACGCACTGCGCGTCATGCCCGTTTCGGCTATGGCTGAGCGCAGAGCTCGGCCGCGGTTTTGCTGGTCACGTTGGACTTGTCGAAACCGAACGGCGCAACGGCCTTGAGGTGTTCTTCAGAGCCTAGCCATTTCTTCAGCTCGGCATTGACGGCATCGCGCAGGTCTTTGTCTTCGGGGCGGAAGGCGAGGGCGCCGTAGCCGATGTGCGACGGGTCGTCCTTGAACTCGGTCATCGCCTCAACCTTGTCACCGCCCTTGCTGGCCAGGCCCTTCATGGTCAGTTGCGTGCCGACGGCAGCGTCCGCCCGACCGGCGCGCACCGCTTGCAACTGCGCGGTGGTGTCGGGGACCTGAAGGATCTGCTCATCCTTGACCCCGGAATCCCGGGCGTACGCCAGGTTCACCGTACCGGCCATGATTGCCAGCTTCACGTCCGGTTGTTTGGCGATGTCTTCATAGCTGTGCAGTTGCTTGGGATTGCCCTTGGCCACGAGCAGGGCATCGGGCAACTGGTATTGCGGATCGGTGAACAATACCTGCTTGCAGCGCGCCGGCGTGATGTACATCCCGGCGGCAATCACATCGAATCGGCCGGCGCGCAGGCCGGGAATCAGCGAGCCCCATTCGGTGAGCACGCCGTTGACCTGCTTGATGCCCATCTTGGCGAAGATGATCTTGGCGATTTCCGGTGATTCACCGGTAACGGTGCCGTCGGTTTCGGTAAAGGCGAACGGCGTTTCGTTGGCGTAGCCGATCCGGATGCTGCTGTTGCTTTTGACGGTATCGAGGGTGGCGGCGTGAACGCTGCCAGCCAGGCCAAGTACGGCACAAGTCATTAAGAGCCGACGCAGGGGCGCGCATGTGGCGGGAAGGAAATTGCTCATCGGTAAAATCTCCTGTTTCTTGTGGATCCGTCGTTTGACGGCTCTGTGGTAGGAGGCAGTGTTACAAGAGCAAAGCGTACAGCGGCTGATCCGGCCTTGGCCTGGAATCGGGAACGGCGCCGGTACAGGTCGATCCGGCTTTTTTGTCGGGGTGGTGAACCCGCCTGGATGACAACCTTGGACCGAGCATACAAAAGCCCCGGCACCGATTGTATTGCACTAGGACAATTGCTTTGTCGCCGTTGCCGCGGGATGCTGTGCGCACCAGAACACACGCGGGTTGCAGTGTCATGGAAAAGTGGAAATCAGCCTTGGACGCGGCCCGTAGCGGTGAGTCCAAATACAAGATTCTGGTACAGGCCATTGCTGACGATATCGAGCAGGGCGCCCTGGCCAATGACCAACGCCTGCCGCCGCAACGGCAAGTGGCCGACGCCATGGGCATCAGCGTGCAGACCGTTACTAATGCCTACAAGGAGCTGGAGCGCCAAGGGCTGGTGCGCTGTGAAGTGGGGCGCGGCAGCTTCGTTTCGCGACGCATGAGTGATCGGGTCGCGACCTACATCCTCGACAGCCCCGAGCGAGCGCTGGTGGACTTTTCCATCACGCGAATCATGCACACCCGCGAGCACGACCAGTTCTGGCGCGACACCTGCCTTCAATTGAGCACCGAAGAAGATCAGCCGTGGATTCATGCTTTTCGTCCGATCGCAGGTTTTGAATCCCATCGCGAAGCGGCCGCCCAATGGATCGGCCGCCAGAGGTTGAAGGTTGATCGCAACGACATATTGATCACCAACGGCGCAGCCCATGGGATCTTCCTTGCTCTTGCTTCCCTGGCCGGCCCCGATGATGTGGTGCTCTGCGAAGGGGTGACCGACCACGGGGTGATCGGCAATTCCCAGGTGCTGGGTTTCACCCTCAAGGGCCTGGAGATGGATCGCTATGGCATCGACCCTGAACACTTCGAGGACATGTGCAGCAACGAGCGCATCACCGCGCTGGTGTGCACGCCGAACCTGAACAACCCCACCACCAGCCTGATGCCCGACACCCGCCGGCGGGAAATCGCCGAGATTGCCCGGCGCTTTGGTGTGCACATCATCGAAGATGACGTATACGGTCCGCTGCTGGACGAGCGCCGTGCGCCGCCCATCAGCCACTACCTGCCGGAGCTGTCGTTCTATTGCACCAGCATGACCAAGTCGGTGCTCACGGGGCTGCGCATCGGTTATCTGGTGGTGCCCAAGCGCCTGGCGCTACGCACCGAGAGCATCCTGCGGGTCAACAGCTGGATGGCCACGCCCATGGTCTCGGAGATCGCCGCCCGCTGGATTCGCGATGGCCGCGCCGAGTCGCTGGTGCAGCTGCAACGACGGCTGTTGGCCGGGCGGCAGGCGATGGTGACCGAGTACATGGGCGAGCATCTGCTGGGCCAGCATCCTCACGCCTTGAATGCCTGGATAGGCATCCCACCCCGGTGGGAGGTGGACAGCCTGGTGCGGGCGCTGCGGCACAAACACATCGCCGTGACCTCTCCCGACCCGTTCACCGTGCGCGGCACCCCCAAACCTCGTGCGGTGCGAGTATGCGTAGGCGCCGAATGCAGCGATGAGGAAATGCGCCATGCGCTGATCGGCATGCGCGAGATGTTTGACCAGTATCCGCAGGTGCATGATTTTTAACTGTGGGAGCGAGCCTGCTCGCGATAGCGGCGTAACAGCCAACAGAAACTGTGGCTGTACTGTCTCCATCGCGAGCAGGCTCGCTCCCACAGGGGATTTGTAGTGGTCGAGGATTTGGGGCCGGACAATCATTGATTAAATTGCCCTAGTACATTCATCACCACAATCCAGCCCTCTTAGACTGCGCCCAACACATCAGCTCGGGACGCGGTCATGGCAGTGTTGCAGCTACAGGATGTCTACCTCGCTCGCCAGCGCATCGAATCGCTGGTGCGGCGTACGCCCATGGAGCATTCCCCCAGCCTGTCACGGCTGATGGGGGTGGCGGTGTACCTCAAGCTTGAATCCCTGCAAATCACCGGCAGCTTCAAATTGCGTGGTGCGAGCAATGCCGTGGCCCAGCTCAGCCCCGAGCAAAAGGCCCTCGGCGTGGTCACCGCTTCGACCGGCAATCATGGTCGGGCGCTGGCCCATGCCGCTTCGCAACAAGGCGTCAAGGCGATTGTCTGCCTGTCGAACCTGGTGCCGGCCAACAAGGTCCAGGCGATCCGCGACCTCGGCGCGCAGGTGTGCATCGTCGGCCAGTCCCAGGACGATGCCCAGCGCGAAGCCGAACGCATCGCCAGAGAGCAGGGTGCGACCTTTCTGCCGCCCTTCGACCATCCAGCGATCATCGCCGGCCAGGGCACCCTCGGCCTGGAGATCCTCGAACAACAGCCGGATGTGGCCCAGGTGCTGGTGCCGTTGTCCGGTGGCGGCCTGTTCGCCGGCGTGGCGCTGGCGCTCAAAAGTGCGAATCCGGCGATTCAGGTGCATGGCATCAGCATGGCCCGAGGCGCCGCCATGGGCGCCAGCCTCGCCGCCGGGCATCCGGTGGAAGTCGAGGAGTTGCCCACTCTGGCGGACTCCCTCGGCGGCGGCATCGGCCTGGACAACCGCTACACCTTCGACATGACCCGGCAACTGAGCGATGACCTGCACCTGCTTTCAGAAGCTTCCATCGCCAATGCCTTGCGCCACGCCTATCACGAGGAACGCCTGGTGCTTGAGGGCGCTGCCGTGGTGGGTATTGCCGCTTTGCTCGACGGCCTGATCGAACCGCGCGGCCCCATTGTGCTGGTGATCAGCGGGCGCAACGTCGACACCGAACAACATGCCCGCGTGATCGCCGGGGCCCCTCAATAACCTTCAGCCGCAACGGAGCCAGCCATGAGTGAAGTCACCCTATTGAGCGAAGCGGATCTGCGCAGTTGCGTGGCCCTCGACTTGCCCAGCATCGACGCCATCGAGCAGGCCTTTGTGCTGCTGGCAACGGCAGCCGTGGCGATGCCGCCGATCCTGCGGCTGGACATCCCCGAACATAACGGTGAGGTGGATGTGAAGACCGCTTACCTGCCGGGTCTGGAGCGGTTTGCGATCAAAGTCAGCCCAGGCTTTTTCGATAATCCGAAACTCGGCCTGCCCAGCCTCAACGGCATGATGATGCTGTTGTCGGCGCGCACCGGTTTGCTCGAGGCGCTGTTACTCGACAACGGCTACCTCACTGCCGTGCGCACGGCCGCGGCCGGGGCGGTGGCGGCGCGCTGCCTGTCCCGCCCGCAGAGCCGCAGTGTCGCGTTGATCGGCGCTGGCGAGCAGGCCGCGTTGCAGCTTCAGGCACTGCGTCTGGTGCGGCCCATCGAGGAGGTGCGGGTCTGGGCTCGCGATGCCCAAAAGGCCCAGGCCTTCAGTGCCGAACTGGCACGTGAGACGGGGCTTTCGGTGACACCGTGCGCAACGCTCGACGCCGCGCTGGAAGGTGTGGACATCGCCATTACCTGCACACCCAGTCGTGAGCCGCTGATCGAGTCCCGGCATCTGCATCCCGGCCTGCATATCACGGCGATGGGCTCGGACGCGGAGCACAAGAACGAGATTTGTCCGCAAGCCCTGGCGGCAGTCGACTGCTACGTCGCTGATCGCCTGAGCCAGACCCGCGTACTCGGCGAATTGCATCACGCCCTGGCGGCCGGTGTCGTCGGCGATGAGTCGGCGTTGCTGGAGCTGGGCCAGGTACTGGCGGGGCAGCGGGCCGGGCGGACCGATGAGGCGCAAGTCACCTTGTGCGACCTCACCGGCACCGGCGCCCAGGACACCGCCATCGCCAACCTGGCCTTTGAGCGGGCGCGGGCGGCAGGCAAGGGTTTCCCATTCGGTCGTTGACCGATCTTTTATTCGTGCGTCATTGATCAGAGGGCAGGTGGATGTCAGAGATAGTCGTCAATCTTCCGTTCCAGCGGGAGGAATACGCCCAGCGCCTGGCGAAGGTCCGTGTGGCCATGCAGGTTCAGGGCCTGGAGCTGTTGCTGGTCACCGATCCGTCGAACATGGCCTGGCTCACCGGCTACGACGGTTGGTCGTTCTACGTACACCAGTGCGTGCTGCTGGCGCTGGACGGCGAGCCCGTGTGGTTCGGTCGCGGCCAGGATGCCAACGGTGCCAAACGCACGGTGTTCATGCAGGCCGAGAATATCGTCGGCTACCCGGACATCTACGTGCAGTCGCGCGAACGCCATCCCATGGACTACCTGTCCCGGGAAGTGATCAGCGCTCGTGGCTGGGGCGCGCTGACCATCGGCGTGGAGATGGACAACTACTACTTCAGCGCCGCCGCATACCTGTCGCTGCAAAAACATTTGCCGCAGGCCAAACTGGTGGACGCGGTGGGCCTGGTGAACTGGCAGCGGGCGGTTAAGTCCCCCCAGGAAATCGCCTACATGCGCATCGCCGCGCGCATCGTCGAGAACATGCACGCTCGGATTCTGGAGCGGATCGAGCCGGGTATGCGCAAGAACGAACTGGTGGCCGAGATCTACAGCAGCGGCATCCTTGGGGCCGATGGTCATGGCGGCGATTACCCGGCCATCGTGCCCTTGCTGCCCACTGGTGCCGACGCCAGCGCGCCGCACCTGACCTGGGACGACTCGCCGTTCGAGAAGGGCGCCGGGACTTTTTTCGAGATTGCCGGTTGCTACAAGCGTTACCACTGCCCGCTGTCACGCACCATCTACCTGGGCAAGCCGCCGCAGCATTTTCTCGACGGCGAAAAAGCCGTGGTCGAGGGCATCGCCGCCGGCCTGGACGCGGCCAAGCCGGGCAACACCACGGGCGACATCGCCGTGGCGTTTTTCAAAGTGCTGGAGAAGTTCGGCATCCACAAGGACAGCCGTTGCGGCTACCCGATCGGTATCAGTTACCCACCGGATTGGGGCGAGCGCACCATGAGCCTGCGCCCCGGTGACACCAGCGTGTTGCAGCCGGGCATGACGTTCCACTTCATGCCGGGATTGTGGATGGACGATTGGGGCCTGGAAATCACCGAAAGCATCCTGATCACCGAAACCGGCGTCGAGATGCTGTGCAACGTGCCTCGTCAATTGTTCGTGAAGGATTGAGCCATGACTGACTTGCCTGCCAATCCCATCAGCGCCACGGTCGATTTCACCCGCGAGGGCGTACAGCACGGTTTCCTCAAACTGCCGTATTCGCGAGACGATTCGGCCTGGGGCGCGGTGATGATTCCCATCACCGTGATCCAGCGCGGCAGCGGCCCGACGGCGTTGCTCAGTGGTGGCAACCACGGCGATGAGTACGAAGGCCCGGTAGCCCTGAGCAAGCTGGCACAACGGTTGACCGCGCAAGAGGTGAGCGGAAGGGTGATTATCGTGCCGTTCATGAACACCCCGGCGTTCCATGCCGCACGCCGGACTTCGCCCATCGACAAGGGCAATCTCAACCGCAGTTTTCCCGGCAAGCCGGACGGTACCGTCACTGAGAAAATCGCTGACTATTTCAACCGTACGTTGCTGCCTTTGGCCGACATCGTCCTGGACATCCACTCCGGTGGCCGGACCCTGGACTTCCTGCCGTTCGCCGCCTGCCACGTGTTGCCGGACAAGCAGCAACAGGCCCGTTGCGAGGCGGGGATGCTGGCGTTCAATGCGCCGTATTGCATGCGCATGCTGGAACTGGACGCCGGGGCGATGTACGACACTGCCGCCGAATCCCAGGGCAAGGTGTTTGTCACCACCGAACTGGGCGGTGGCGGCTCATCGACGGCCCGCAGCGTGGCGATTGCCGAGCGCGGCGTACGCAATCTGCTGATCCACGCCGGCATCCTGCGCGGCGAAATCGAGCTACAGCCATCGATGATGCTCGACATGCCCGATGCCAGTTGCTTCATCGCCAGCGAACACGACGGCCTGCTGGAAATGTGCCGCGACCTGGGAGAACACGTGACCCTGGGCGAGGTGGTGGCGCGTATTTACGACGCCACCCGCAGCGGCGTCGCCCCCATCGAATACCGCGCCGCCCGCAGCGGACTGCTGGCGGCCCGGCACTTTCCGGGGCTGGTGCGATGTGGCGATACCTTGGCAGTGATTGCGGATGTGTTGGCGTGAGTCGGGTTGGGCACTGAACTTGTGGCGAGGGGATTTATCCCCCGCTGGGTTGCGCAGCGACCCTACAACCTGACACTTCGGTATGGCAGACAGATTGAGTCAGTAACTTGGGGGCTGCTTCGCAACCCAGCGGGGATAAATCCCCTCGCCACAATTGATGTATGCCTTGAGTTTTTAATCACCGGGAGCCCGGCCCATGCACAAGCTCGACCGCTATGACCTCAAGATCCTGCAGATCCTCGCGGAGGATGGACGGATCACCAAGTCGAGTCTGGCCGAGGCGATCAACCTTTCGGTGACGCCGGCCTGGGAGCGGGTGCGCAAGCTGGAAATGGCAGGGCTGATCACCGGCTATCGGGCGCAGATCGACTGGGGCGCGGTGTTCAAGCGTCAACAGGTGCTAGTGGAAATCACCCTGGCCCGACACACCGCCCAGGACATGCGTCGCTTCGAGCAGCGCATGGCCACCGCCCCGCAAGTCGCGTTCTGTTACGCCACCGGCGGCGGGGTGGATTACCTGGCGATGATCCAGTCTCCGGATATCGATCACTACCAGCGCTTTGTCGATCAACTGCTGCTCGAAGACCTCGGCATCGAGCGCTATTTCACCTACATCGTCACCAAAACCATCAAGACCGGCGGCGCCTTGCCGGCGGAGCTGGCACCGTCAACCTGAGCACCGCAGAAATCACTTTTACAGCCCCTTGTTTCAGAAAAAACCAAGCAATGACCTACGGCAAACACCCGATTATCCAAGTGCCGCTGCCCTAGCATGGTTTCACGCACACGGTCTGGAGTGAACGTCATGACTTATCAACATCCGCTGCTGTTCAAAGCGCTTTGCTACATCGACGGCCAGTGGGTCCACAGCGACAGCGGCCAGAGCATTGCCGTGCACAACCCCGCCACCCGCACGGTGATCGGCCATGTGCCGATGCTCGATCAGCCGCAGATTGTCGCGGCGGTGGACGCGGCCCAGCAAGCATTCCCCGCGTGGCGTGAACAGAGCCTGGATGCCCGGGGCGAGATTCTACGACGCTGGGCGGCGTTGATCGTCGAACACAGTGAAGACCTGGCGCGCATCCTCAGCCTGGAGCAGGGCAAATCCCTGGCCGAATCCCGCGGCGAAATCGCCTATGCCGCAAGCTTCATTCCCTGGTTCGCCGAAGAAGCCCGGCGCTTGTACGGGCAGAATATCCCCAGCCACATTCCCAACGCCCACCTGGGCACCCTCAAGGAACCGGTGGGCGTCTGCGCGCTGCTCACGCCGTGGAATTTTCCGTCGGCGATGATCACCCGCAAGGCCGCCGCTGCCCTGGCTGCCGGTTGCACCGTGGTCATCAAACCGGCCCACGAAACGCCGTACTCGGCTTTGGCCTTGGCGCAACTGGCCGAGGAAGCGGGATTTCCCGCCGGGGTCTTCAACGTGGTGTTGGGTGAGCCGCAGATGACCATGGAAACCCTGGTCAAGGATCGCCGTGTCCGCTCAGTGAGTTTCACCGGCTCGACTCGGGTCGGCAAACTGGTGCTGCAAGCCGCCGCCCATGATGTGAAGAAAGTCGCCCTGGAGTTGGGCGGCAACGCGCCGTTCATTGTCTGCGCCGATGCTGACCTGGCGCTGGCGGTAAAAGTCGCCGTGGAGGCGAAGTTCCAGACCTCGGGCCAGGATTGCTGCGCGGCGAACCGGATCATGGTCCAGCGCCCGGTTTATCAGGCGTTCCTCAGCCGTTTCGCCGCGGCGGTTCGGGCGTTGCGGGTCGGCCCGGCCATGGTCGATCAGCAGGAGCAGGATGTGGATATTGGCCCGTTGATGCACCAGGCGGCATTCGACGTAACTGCCGACCGGGTCGCCGATGCGCTGGCCCTTGGCGCCCAGCGCCTGGTCGGTGGCGAAGCCCATGCCTTGGGCGGGTTGTTCTACCAGCCAACGGTGCTGGCCGATGTCACGCCGCAAATGCGTATCTACCGCGAAGAAAATTTCGCGCCCATCGCCGGGGTGATGCCGTTCGACACCCTGGATGAAGCCATCGAAATGGCCAACGACACCGAATACGGTCTGGCAGCCTATATTTGCTCCAACCGCCTGGACCTCATTTATCCACTGATTCGCCGTCTCGACCACGCCATGGTCGCGGTCAACGGCGTCAAGTTCACCGGCCATCCGATCCCCTTCGGTGGCATGAAAGCCTCGGGCCTTGGTCGCGAGGGTGGCAGCGAGGGCTTCGAGCCCTTCGTCGAAACCAAATACTTTTGCCTGCACCATCAAGGCCAGTTCCCAGGAGAATCCGCATGAGCCAGGAATTCAACACGCTGTTCGAACAAGACCGTGCGCATTTCATGCACCCCTCGACCCACGCCCATGACCACGCCAGCGGTGCGCTCAAGGGCCGGATCATCAAGAGCGCAGCGGGCATCCGCATTCGCGACCATGAAGGCCGTGACTTCATCGACGCCTTTGCCGGCCTCTACTGCGTGAACATCGGCTACGGCCGCACCGAAGTGGCCGATGCCATCTACAAGCAGGCCAAGGAACTGGCCTACTACCACACCTACGTCGGCCACTCGAGCGAGGCGATCATCGAACTGTCCAGTCGCATCATGGACTGGGCACCGGAAGGGATGAAAAAGGTCTACTACGGCCTGTCCGGTTCCGATGCCAACGAAACCCAGGTCAAACTGGTGCGTTACTACAACAACGTGCTGGGCCGGCCGCAGAAGAAGAAAATCATCTCTCGCGATCGTGGCTACCATGGTTCGGGCATCATGACCGGCAGCCTGACTGGGCTGGCGACCTTCCACCAGCATTTCGACCTGCCGGTGGAAGGGGTCAAGCACACCGTGTGCCCCCATTGGTATCGCAAGGCCCCGGCGGGCATGGACGAAGGCACGTTCGTACGCTACTGCGCCGATGAGCTGGAAAAAATGATCCTGGCTGAAGGGCCGGACACCGTGGCGGCGTTCATTGGTGAGCCTTTGATGGGCACGGGCGGGATCATTGTTCCGCCGGCCGGTTATTGGGACGCGATCCAGGCGGTGCTGAAAAAGTATGACGTGTTGCTGATTGCCGATGAAGTGGTCTGCGCCTTCGGTCGCCTGGGCTCGAAGATGGGCAGCCAGCGCTACGGCATGAAGCCGGACCTGATCACCACCGCCAAAGGCCTGACCAGCGCGTATGCACCGTTGTCGGCGGTGATCATCGGGGAAAAGGTCTGGAGTGTGATTGAAAAAGCCTCCCAGACCGAAGGCGCCATGGGGCACGGCTGGACCTATTCAGGACATCCGATCTGCGCGGCGGCGGCACTGGCCAACCTCGACATTCTCGAGCGGGAAAACCTCACCGCCAACGCCGAGGATGTCGGCGGCTACCTGAACCGCCGGCTGCGTGAAAGCCTCGAAGGCCATCCGCTGGTGGGTGAAGTGCGCGGTGATGGCATGCTTGCGGCGGTGGAGTTCATGGCTGATCGCGAGCAGCGCAGCGCTTTTGATCCGGCGCTGAAAGTCGGCCCCAGGGTCTCGGCCGCTTGCCTGGAACGCGGCATGATCGCCCGCGCCATGCCCCACGGCGACATCCTGGGCTTCGCCCCGCCGCTGATCCTGACCCGCGAAGAGGCGGACCTGATCGTCGACATCACCAAAGGGGCTATCGATCAGGTGGCGGGTGAAGTGTTGGGGTGAGGGCAGGGTGGCGCAGAACCTGTGACACCAGCTCCCACAGGAGATGGGTGCGGGCACAGACTTTGTGAACACCCCAATCAAAACTGTGGGAGCGAGCCTGCTCGCGAAAGCGGTGTGTCTGAAACGGTGATGCTGGACGTGCCGCCGACATCGCGAGCAGGCTCGCTCCCACAAGGCGTCGGAGTCAAAAAAAAGCCCGCCCGATCATGCGATCGGGCGGGCTTTTGGGTGTCGCTTGGAGTTTACTTCTTCAAACCGTAATGCTCATCGAGCATGCCGGGTGAATTTGGGGCCTTGGGGGCGTAGTCCCGGGGTGGTTCCTGGACCTCTTTTGGTGGGGTCAGGCGTTCCCGTGGTGTCTGCGCCGCATCAGCATGCAGGGCGGCCAGCAGGCGTTGGCGAGTCTGCTCGTCGAGGGCCAGGCGATTGGCACCCTCGGACAAATGATCCTGGACGTCCTGGTAGCTCTGAGTGAGTTTTTTCACCAGAGAAGCGGTGCTGTTGAAGTGAGTGACCACTTCATTCTGATAACTGTCGAAACGTTCCTGAATGTCGTCCAGCTGACGTTGCGTGCTGTTAGGCACCGCATTGGGCAGCAGTCGGGCAAGCAGGAATCCAATGGCGACACCGGCAACCAGGGCAAGAGTCGGCAACAGCCAAACTAAGAGCGAGTGTTCCACGAGTCCTTCCTCTATAAACGGCTTTGCTTTACGTTAACGGCTCGGACCTGCGCTGTATACCGCGAAGAACATCGCAATCATGCCAGGCACAGACTTTTAGCTAGACGAGTCGACCCTATTCGAGGTCACGGAGTTCTTTCCCTTGCTTATGCGCGAAACCCCTGTAGTCATTGATGGCCCCGTGGGCCAACTGGAAGCCTTGTACCTGGACAGCGAAGCGCCCCGTGGCCTGGCGCTGATCTGCCACCCCAACCCGGTGCAGGGCGGGACCATGCTCAACAAAGTCGTCTCGACCTTGCAACGCACTGCCCGTGATGCTTGCCTGGTTACGTTGCGTTTCAATTATCGCGGGGTCGGCGCCAGTGCCGGCAGCCATGACATGGGCACTGGCGAAGTCGACGACGCCCAGGCTGCAGCCGATTGGTTGCGGGAAAAATACCCGCAACTGCCGCTCACCCTGTTCGGTTTCTCGTTTGGCGGCTTCGTTGCCGCAAGCCTTGGCGGACGTCTGGAAGCCCAGGGCCAGCCACCCAAGCACCTGTTCATGGTGGCCCCGGCGGTGATGCGCCTGGACGCGCAATCGCCCTTGCCGATGAGCGGCGAGTTGACCGTGATCCAGCCGGAAACCGACGAAGTGGTCGACCCCCAGCTGGTTTACCAATGGTCGGACGCGCTCCAGCGCCCCCATGAGCTGCTGAAAGTGGCAGAATGCGGGCACTTTTTCCATGGCAAGCTGACCGATCTCAAGGATCTGCTCCTGCCGCGCCTCTCGAATTGACAGCAGTCTGACAAGCGATAACCCATGACGACTCGTACCCGCATCCTGACCGGCATCACCACCACCGGCACCCCGCACCTGGGCAACTACGCCGGCGCTATCCGTCCGGCGATCCTCGCCAGCCGCGACAGCAACGCCGATTCGTTCTATTTCCTGGCCGACTACCACGCCTTGATCAAATGCGATGACCCGTTGCGCATCCAGCGCTCGCGTCTGGAAATCGCCGCGACCTGGCTTGCCGGTGGCCTGGACGTGGACCGCGTGACCTTCTATCGCCAGTCCGACATTCCCGAAATTCCGGAACTGACCTGGCTGCTGACCTGCGTCGCCGCCAAGGGGCTGCTCAATCGCGCCCACGCCTACAAGGCGTCGGTGGACAAAAACGTCGAGGCCGGCGAAGACCCGGATGCCGGCATCACCATGGGGCTGTACAGCTACCCGGTGCTGATGGCCGCGGACATCCTGATGTTCAACGCCCACAAGGTGCCGGTCGGTCGCGACCAGATCCAGCACGTGGAAATGGCCCGCGACATCGGCCAGCGCTTCAACCATCTGTTCGGCCAGGGCAAGGAGTTTTTCACCATGCCCGAGGCGCTGATCGAGGAGAGCGTCGCCACCCTGCCGGGCCTTGATGGCCGCAAGATGTCCAAGAGCTACGACAACACCATCCCGTTGTTCAGCAGCGCCAAGGACATGAAGGACGCGATCTCGCGGATCGTCACCGACTCCCGCGCACCGGGCGAAGCCAAGGATCCGGACAACTCCCACCTGTTCACCTTGTTCCAGGCCTTCGCCACGCCAGCGCAGTCCGACGAGTTCCGCAGCGAACTGCTGCAGGGCCTGGGTTGGGGCGAAGCCAAGAACCGCCTGTTCCAATTGCTCGACAGTGAACTGGGCGAGTCCCGCGAACGTTATCACCAGTTGATCGAACGCCCGGCGGACCTTGAAGACATCCTGCAACTGGGTGCGAAAAAAGCCCGGGCCGTGGCCACACCGTTCCTCAACGAACTGCGCGAAGCCGTCGGCCTGCGTTCGTTTGTCAGCCAGGTTCAGGTGGCGACCAGCACGAAAAAGAAAGTGGCCAAAGCCGCACGTTTCGTGAGCTTTCGCGAAGGCGACGGCAGTTTCCGCTTCCGTCTGCTGGCCGCCGATGGCGAGCAATTGGTGTTGTCGCGCAATTTTGCCGATGGCAAGACCGCGGGCCAGGTCACCAAGCAACTGCAAGCCGGCCAGCCACTGGACGTGCGCAGCGACGAGCTGAGCTTCAGTGTCTGGCTTGACGGCGCCTGTGTGGCCGACAGTCCGGCCTTTGCGGACAGCGCCGCTCGGGATGCTGCCATCGAGGCTTTGCGCGTGGCCCTGACGCCAGTTCAGGACTGAACCGGGGCTATTCCGACCATCGGCTCGAATAAGGGCCGATTGCCATTCCCGCGGGCCGTCGCTACAGTGACGGCCCGTTTTTGTTGCCTTGCTAACGAATATGACGCCCCTAGAACGATATCAAGCTGATCTGAAACGCCCGGAGTTCTTCCACGACGCAGCCCAGGAAACGGCAGTGCGGCATTTGCAGCGCCTGTACGACGATCTGGTCGCCGCGTCGAACAACAAGCCGGGCTTGTTGGGCAAACTGTTCGGCAAGAAGGATCAGGTCCCGGTCAAGGGCCTGTATTTCTGGGGCGGTGTCGGCCGTGGTAAAACCTACCTGGTCGACACCTTCTTCGAGGCGTTGCCGTTCAAGGAGAAGACACGGACGCACTTCCACCGCTTCATGAAGCGTGTGCATGAAGAAATGAAGACGCTGGGCGGCGAGAAGAACCCGCTGACCATCATCGCCAAGCGGTTCTCCGACGAGACGCGGGTGATCTGCTTCGATGAGTTTTTCGTTTCCGACATCACCGACGCCATGATTCTCGGCACCTTGATGGAGGAGTTGTTCAAGAACGGCGTGACTTTGGTCGCCACCTCGAACATCGTGCCGGACGGCCTTTACAAGGACGGCCTGCAACGCGCGCGCTTCCTGCCGGCCATTGCGCTGATAAAGGAACACACCGACATCGTCAACGTCGACAGCGGGGTGGACTATCGCCTGCGTCACCTGGAGCAGGCGGAGCTGTTTCACTTCCCCCTGGACGCCGCAGCTGAAGAAAGCCTGCGCAAGAGCTTCCGGGCCCTGACGCCGGAATGCACCCAGGCGGTCGAAAATGATGTGTTGGTCATCGAGAATCGCCAGATCCGCGCCGTGCGGACCTGCGATGACGTGGCCTGGTTCGACTTTCGTGAACTGTGCGATGGCCCTCGTAGCCAGAACGACTACATCGAGCTGGGCAAGATCTTCCACGCGGTACTGCTCAGCAACGTGGAGCAAATGAGCGTCACCACCGACGACATTGCCCGCCGGTTCATCAACATGGTCGACGAGTTCTACGACCGTAACGTGAAGCTGATCATTTCGGCCGAAGTCGAACTCAAGGATCTCTACACCGGCGGTCGCCTGACCTTTGAGTTCCAGCGAACCTTGAGTCGTTTGCTGGAAATGCAATCACACGAATTCCTGGCGCGGGCGCATAAGCCGTAATCCGGTTCGGATAAAAAAAGGCCTGCAATTGCAGGCCTTTTTTGCGCGTGCGAGCTCAACGGCGCACCGCATAACCCTGTGGGAGCGAGCAGGCTCGCTCCCACATTGGACTGTATTCAACCCTTGATTCACGCCGCCTGCTGAAATTGCTGTCGATACTGGTTCGGCGATAACTCGGTATGTTGGCGGAACAGCCGTGCGAAGAAGCTCGCATCGTCGTAGCCGACTTCATAGCTGATGGTCTTGATGCTTTTGCGGCTGCCGGACAACAAGCCCTTGGCGGTTTCTATACGCAGCCGTTGCAGGTAATGCAGCGGTTTGTCTCCCGTGGCGGTCTGGAAGCGGCGCATGAAGTTGCGGATGCTCATACCGTGCTCCCGAGCGACGTCCTCAAAGCGGAACTTGTCGGCGAAGTGTTCTTCGAGCCAGTGCTGGATCTGCAGGATGATCACATCCTGATGCAGTTTCTGGCCCCCGAAACCGATTCTTCCCGGTGAGTAGCTGCGCTGCACTTCATAGAGAATGTCTCGTGCCACGGCCTGGGCCACGTTGGCGCCGCAGAACCGTTCGATGAGGTAGATATAGAGGTCGCAGGCCGAGGTCGTGCCGCCGGCGCAGAACAGGTTGTCGGCGTCGGTCAGGTGCTTGTCCTGGTTGAGGTGGACCTGGGGGAAGCGCTCCTTGAAGGCGTTGAAGAACCGCCAGTACGTGGTGGCTTCCTTGCCATCGAGCAGCCCGGCCTCGGCCAGCCAGAACACCCCGGTCGCCTCGCCGCAGAGCACTGCGCCACGGGCATGCTGTTCCCGCAGCCAGGGCAGGACCTGCGGGTAACGTTGGCAGAGGGTGCCGAAATCATCCCAAAAAGCCGGGAGGATGATCACATCGGTATTTTCCAGGCCGCCGTCCACCGGCATGATCACGTCGCTGAAGCTGTTCACCGGTTTGCCGTCGGGACTGACCAGCCGGGTTTCGAACGCCGGTGTCAGGCCGTGGCCCAGTTGTTTGCCGTAGCGCAGGCTGGCCAGGTGGAAAAAATCCTTGGCTTGCATGAGGGTGGAAGCGAAAACCCGGTCGATAGCCAGGATGCTGACGCGCCGCAAAGGCGTGGAGACGTGTTTGGACATAATTGATCTTTATTTTTATAGGGGAAAGTGGTCACCAGACGGCTGGATCGTCTTATTTTTTGTCGGATGTGTCCAGTGTCCTGTCATCCCCCGCAGGCTTAGGCTCTGTTGGATAACCCCATCGAACAATAATGCAAAGGTGTCCCATGATCCCCAGAACCCTGTTCAGTTCCGAACACGAACTGTTTCGCGACAGCGTACGAACCTTCCTCGAAAAAGAAGCGGTGCCGTACCACAGTCAGTGGGAAAAACAGGGGCATGTGGATCGTCAGTTGTGGAACAAGGCGGGGGAGGCGGGGATGTTGTGCTCGCATCTGCCAGAGGCTTATGGCGGGCTGGATGCCGATTTTCTCTACAGCACCGTGGTGATTGAAGAAATCGGAAGATTGGGGCTGACGGGCATTGGCTTCTCGCTGCACTCCGACATCGTTGCGCCCTACATCCTGCACTACGGCAGTGAAGCGCTGAAACACAAGTACCTGCCCAAACTGGTGTCTGGTGAGATGGTCACGGCCATCGCTATGACCGAGCCGGGCGCCGGTTCCGACCTGCAAGGCGTGAAGACCACGGCGGTGCTGGAGGGTGATGAGTACATCATCAACGGCTCGAAGACCTTTATCACCAACGGCTTTCTGGCCGATCTGGTGATTGTGGTTGCCAAGACCGATCCGAAAGCAGGCGCCAAGGGCACCAGTCTGTTCCTGGTGGAAGCGGGTACGCCTGGCTTCGAAAAAGGCAAGCGCCTGGAGAAGGTCGGGATGAAGGCTCAGGACACTTCGGAGCTGTTTTTCCAGGATGTTCGCGTGCCCAAGGAAAACCTGCTGGGGCAGGCCGGGATGGGCTTTGCCTACCTGATGCAGGAACTGCCCCAGGAACGCCTGACGGTGGCTATTGGTGGCCTGGCGTCGGCCGAAGCGGCGCTGCAATGGACGCTGGACTACACCCGCGAGCGCAAGGCTTTTGGTAAATCCATCGCGGACTTCCAGAACACCCGGTTCAAACTGGCGGAAATGGCGACCGAGATCCAGATCGGTCGGGTCTTCGTCGACCGCTGCCTGGAACTGCATCTGCAAGGCAAGCTCGACGTGCCGACGGCGGCGATGGCCAAGTACTGGGGCACTGACCTGCAGTGCAAGGTGCTCGACGAATGCGTGCAGCTGCATGGCGGCTACGGGTTCATGTGGGAATACCCGGTCGCCCGGGCGTGGGCCGACGCGCGGGTGCAGCGCATCTATGCCGGGACCAATGAAATCATGAAGGAAATTATTGCGCGGTCGCTTTGATGTCGTAGTGACTGTTAGACCGCTATCGCGAGCAGGCTCGCTCCCACATGGGCTCTGTGTCGATCACAATGTTGTGGTCAGACATAAATCCAATGTGGGAGCGAGCCTGCTCGCGATGGGGGCTATGAACTGATCAAGGCGCCGGGTTCGGCTGATCCTTGTGAATCGCCTCGATCCCCGCCAGCACTTCATCGGACAGCTTCAGGTCGAAGCTGGCGATGTTGCTGTCCAGTTGCTCCAGCGTGGTGGCGCCAATGATGTTGCTGGTCACGAATGGTTGTCGGGTAACGAAGGCCAGGGCCATCTGTGCCGGGTCCAGGCCGTGTTCCCGCGCCAGGGCCACATAACGACTGCATGCGGCTTCCGATTGTGGATTGAAATAGCGCATGAAGCGGCTGTAGAGCGTCAGGCGGCCCTTGGCTGGCCGTGCGCCGCCTTCATACTTGCCCGACAGGAAACCGAACGCTAATGGCGAGTAAGCCAGCAGGCCACACTGTTCGCGGATGGCGATTTCCGAAAGCCCGATCTCGAAACTGCGGTTGAGCAGGTTGTAGGGGTTCTGGATCGACACTGCCCGCGGCCAGCCACGGGCTTCGGCCAGGGCGAGGAACTTCATGGTGCCCCACGGCGTTTCGTTGGACAGGCCGATGTGGCGGATCTTGCCGGCCCGGACCTGCTCGTCCAGGGCCTCGAGGGTTTCCTCCAGCGGGGTGAAATCTTCGTCGGCCTTGTGCTGGTAGCCCAACTGGCCGAAGAAATTGGTGCTGCGTTCCGGCCAGTGCAGTTGGTAGAGATCGATCCAGTCGGTCTGCAGGCGCTTGAGGCTGGCGTCCACCGCTTCGACGATATGGCGGCGGTTGTGCTTGAGGTTTTTGTCGCGGATGTAGTCGATGGTGTTGCCGGGGCCCGCGATCTTGCTCGCCAGGATCCAGTCGGCACGGTCGCCGCGGCTCTTGAAATAATTGCCGATGTAGCGCTCGGTGGTGGCGTAGGTCTCGGCCTTGGGCGGTACCGGATACATCTCGGCGGTGTCGATGAAATTGATCCCGGCACCCTTGGCGCGTTCGATCTGGGCGAAGGCCTCGGCCTCGCTGTTCTGCTCACCCCAGGTCATGGTTCCGAGGCACAGGGCGCTCACGTTTAGATCGGTACGGCCTAGCTGGCGATAATCCATCGGGAACTCCTTGGGCAAAACAATCATAAAAGCAGGTTGAATTATTTTTCGCAATCTGCATAATTGCGCACCTCTTTCTGCAGTGGAAGTGATGCGCCGCCGCCGAAGAATCTTGCCGTTGAACGGACGCGCCGACCCGAGCCCCCGAAAGCGTCTGTATCCGGCTGCCTTTGACTTGTCAAAGTACGCACTATTCAGTAAGATCCGCCGTCTAATTTACAGGGCGGCCCCTGAGGCTATAAAGAATGAAAACTTTTACTGCTAAACCGGAAACAGTAAAGCGCGACTGGTTTGTCGTCGACGCTGCTGGTCAGACCCTGGGTCGTCTGGCCACCGAAATCGCGAGCCGTCTGCGTGGCAAGCACAAGCCTGAGTACACCCCTCACGTCGACACCGGTGACTACATCGTCGTCATCAACGCTGAGCAAGTACGTGTTACTGGCGCTAAAACCACTGACAAAATGTACTACTCCCACTCCGGTTTTCCTGGCGGCATCAAGTCGATCAACTTCGAAAAGCTGATCGCCAAAGCCCCTGAGCGCGTGATCGAGACCGCGGTTAAAGGCATGCTGCCTAAAAACCCACTGGGTCGCGACATGTATCGTAAGCTGAAGGTTTATGCGGGCGCTGCTCACCCTCATACTGCTCAGCAGCCCCAAGAACTGAAGTTTTAACGGAATAGTTCATTATGTCGGCGACTCAAAATTACGGCACTGGCCGTCGCAAGACTGCAACCGCACGCGTTTTCCTGCGTCCGGGCACTGGTAACATCTCCATCAACAACCGCTCCCTGGATAACTTCTTCGGCCGCGAAACTGCCCGCATGGTAGTTCGTCAGCCGCTGGAACTGACCGAGACCGTCGAAAAATTCGACATCTACGTCACTGTTATCGGTGGTGGTGTAAGTGGTCAAGCTGGCGCAATCCGCCACGGCATCACTCGCGCACTGATGGATTACGACGAAACTCTGCGCGGTGCACTGCGCAAAGCCGGCTTCGTAACTCGCGATGCTCGTGAAGTTGAACGTAAGAAAGTCGGTCTGCGTAAAGCGCGTAAGCGTCCGCAGTACTCGAAGCGTTAATTTCGCTTTCGCGTTCAAAAGGCGCCCAGTTCCTCACGGAGCTGGGCGTTTTTTTATGCGCGAAAGATTTATGCTGTGACAACTTGCCACATCCGTGAAGCCCCTATACTACAAGGCTTGGCGGTTGGGTCGCTTGGTAATTACCTTGTCAGAACTGGGGCTTTTCATTACCATTCGGCAAAATTTTTATAAGTTCAGATTTTTACTTAGTAGACGCCTGATTTAACAGGCCACAAAGCTGATGGGAGAGGACTGAATGAGCAATGACGGCGTGAATGCAGGCCGGCGTCGCTTCCTGGTAGCAGCCACATCCGTGGTGGGTGCTGCAGGAGCGGTGGGGGCTGCGGTCCCGTTCGTGGGGTCATGGTTTCCCAGTGCCAAGGCGAAAGCCGCAGGTGCACCGGTGAAAGTGGATGTCAGCAAGATCGAGCCAGGCCAGCAGATGATTGCTGAGTGGCGCGGTCAGCCGGTGTTCATCGTCCGCCGTACAGAGGAAATCCTGGGGAATCTGAAAAAGATCGAGGGCCAGTTGTCTGACCCTACCTCCAAGAACTCGACGCAACCGACCTATGTCGATCCGGAGACACGCTCGATCAAGCCGCAAGTCCTGCTGCTGATCGGGATTTGTACGCACCTGGGTTGCTCGCCAACGTTCCGTCCTGAGGTAGCCCCTGCCGACTTGGGCAAGGACTGGGTCGGTGGTTATTTCTGCCCTTGCCACGGCTCCCATTACGACCTGGCGGGTCGCGTCTACAAATCGCAGCCTGCACCTCTGAACCTGCCAGTTCCCCCGCATTCCTATGAGACCGACGACATCATTGTCGTTGGCGTCGATACGGAGACAGCGTGATGAGCAAATTCATGGATTGGGTTGATGCGCGCTTTCCCGCGACCAAAATGTGGGAAGACCATCTCAGCAAGTATTACGCTCCGAAAAACTTCAACTTCTTCTACTTCTTTGGCTCCTTGGCATTGCTCGTTCTGGTCAACCAGATCGTCACCGGTGTCTGGCTGACCATGAGTTACACCCCTTCGGCGGAAGAAGCGTTTGCCTCCGTCGAATACATCATGCGTGACGTCGAGTACGGCTCGATCCTGCGTCTGCTGCACTCCACCGGCGCTTCGGCGTTCTTCATCGTGGTTTACCTGCATATGTTCCGTGGTCTGCTCTACGGTTCGTATCAGAAGCCTCGTGAGCTGGTGTGGGTCTTCGGCATGCTGATCTACCTGGCGCTCATGGCGGAAGCCTTCATGGGCTATCTGCTGCCGTGGGGCCAGATGTCCTACTGGGGCGCCCAGGTGATCATCTCGCTGTTCGGTGCAATCCCGGTCATCGGTGATGACCTGACCCAGTGGATTCGCGGTGACTACCTGATCTCGGGCATTACCCTGAACCGCTTCTTCGCCTTGCATGTGGTGGCCCTGCCGATCGTGATCCTCGGTCTGGTGGTGCTGCACATCCTGGCGCTGCACGAAGTCGGCTCGAACAACCCCGATGGCGTGGACATCAAGAAGTACAAGGACGAAAACGGTGTACCGCTGGACGGCATCGCCTTCCACCCGTACTACACCGTCAAAGATATCGTCGGCGTGGTAGTGTTCCTGTTCATCTTCTGCTCCATCGTGTTCTTCTTCCCAGAGATGGGTGGTTACTTCCTCGAGAAGCCTAACTTCGAGCAGGCGAACGCCTTCAAGACCCCTGAGCACATTGCTCCGGTCTGGTACTTCACACCGTTCTACGCGATTTTGCGGGCGGTTCCAGACAAGCTGCTGGGCGTCATCGCCATGGGTGCGGCGATCGCCGTGCTGTTCGTCCTGCCGTGGCTGGACCGCAGTCCGGTCAAGTCGATGCGCTACAAAGGCTGGCTGAGCAAAATCTGGCTCTGGGTGTTCTGCATCTCGTTCGTGATCCTGGGTGTGCTGGGCGTACTCGCTCCAACGCCGGGCCGGACGCTGCTGTCGCAGGTCTGCACCTTCCTGTACTTCGCCTACTTCATTCTGATGCCGTTCTACACCAGGCTCGAGAAGACCAAACCGGTTCCGGAAAGGGTGACTGGCTGATGAAAAAGCTATTTTCTGTACTGATTCTTGCTGCTATGCCTGTACTGTCCTTTGCGTCCGCATCCGGTGGTCCTGAGCTGGAAAAAGTCGACATCGACGTTTCCGACAAAGCTGCCATGCAGGATGGCGCGCGTACGTTCGCCAACTACTGCATGGGCTGCCACAGCGCCAAGTTCCAGCGTTACGAGCGCGTAGCTGATGACCTGGGCATTCCCCATGAGTTGATGCTCGAGAAGCTGGTGTTCACCGGTGCCAAGCTGGGCGATCACATGAACATCGGCATGCAGCCGGCAGACGCCAAGACCTGGTTCGGGGCTGCACCGCCCGACCTGACCCTGGTGGCACGCGTGCGTGGCACCGACTGGCTCTACGGTTACCTGCGTTCGTTCTATGAGGATCCCGCGCGTCCTTGGGGCGTGAACAACAAGGTCTTCCCGAACGTCGGCATGCCAAACGTTCTGGTCGGCCTGCAGGGTCGTCAGGTGGTAGGCTGCAAACAGGTTCAAATCGTCGAGGACGGCAAGAAGCAATACGATCCGCTGACCGGCACCGCTTTGACTCACGAAGCCTGCGACCAGCTGACCGTGTTGCCGAACACCGGCAGCCTGACTGAAGAGCAGTTCGACGAGAAGGTCAAGAATCTGGTGACCTTCCTGGCCTACTCGGCCAACCCGGTGAAGCTGGAGCATCAGCGCATCGGTACTTATGTGTTGCTGTATTTGGCGTTCTTCTTCGTATTCGCTTACCTGCTCAAGCGCGAATACTGGAAAGACGTGCATTGATAAAGCTGTAAACCGTTGCTGTTAATCGTGCGCGCCCAAGGGCGTCTCTGGATGTAACGAACCTGGTCCGCCAGGTGTTACGGGAGGCGCCCTTTGGGCGCGCTCGTTTTTCCGTTTTTCGATAATTTCAACAAGCGAGGAGGATCGCCATGGGCGTGACCAATCGGTTGGCCTGTTACTCCGACCCCGCCGACCACTACTCCCACCGGGTACGCATCGTACTGGCAGAGAAGGGTGTCAGCGCCGAGATCATTTATGTCGAAGCGGGCCGTCAGCCGCCGAAGCTGATCGAGGTGAACCCTTACGGCAGCCTGCCCACGCTGGTCGATCGTGACCTGGCATTGTGGGAGTCGACAGTGGTGATGGAATACCTGGATGAGCGTTATCCGCATCCGCCTTTACTGCCGGTATATCCTGTTGCGCGGGCCAACAGCCGTTTGCTGATCCATCGCATCCAGCGTGACTGGTGCGGGTTGGTGGACCTGATCCTGGATTCACGAACCAAAGAACCTGCGCGGGTCGTGGCGCGCAAAGAATTGCGTGAAAGCCTGACTGGCGTATCGCCGCTGTTCATCGACAAGCCATTCTTCCTCAGTGAGGAACAAAGCCTGGTGGATTGCTGCCTATTGCCAATACTCTGGCGTTTGCCGATTCTGGGTATTGAACTGCCGCGGCCTGCCAAGCCGTTGCTTGATTATATGGAGCGCCAATTTGCGCGTGAGGCATTCCAGGCGAGTCTGTCTGGTGTCGAACGTGACATGCGCTAAGGCTTAGGGAGCCGCTATGAACTCCAGTCGACCTTATCTGGTCCGCGCGCTCTACGAGTGGATTGTGGACAACGATTGCACCCCGCACATGCTGGTCAACGCCGAGTATCCATCGGTGCAGGTGCCGCAGGGTTTTGCCAACGATGGGCAAATTGTCTTGAACGTATCACCGGCCGCCGTGCGTCACCTGCACATGGACAATGATGCGGTCAGTTTCGAGGGACGTTTCGGGGGTGTGCCACACACCCTGTACGTGCCTATCGCCTCGATCCTGGGGATTTATGCCCGGGAGAATGGTCAGGGTATGGTGTTCGAGCTGGAATCGCCGTTGGACGGCGAAGAAGAGTTCGAGGCTGATGATGACCTGCCGCCACCGGATGACGAGCCGCCGCGTCCTAGCGGGCGGCCTAGTTTGAAAGTGGTGAAATAAGTGGCCGGGGTATGAAAAAAGCCATCCAGCCATAAGCCGGGTGTCGCAACTTGGTTAAGAAAATGCCCGTATCGTGAGATGTGGGCATTTTTTTTGTAGTGTCATGGTTGGTGTGTATATCCATTTCTTCGGTAACGGCTGCTTATGGTTCCGCCCTTACGGCGGGTCACTTTCGAAGAGCGCGAAAGTAACCAAAGCGCTTTGCCCCACCACTCGGCACCTCGCTTAGGCTCGGTGTACCCTCACTCCGGCACTGCTCCGTGGGCCCGCCGCGAAGGGCCATCCATGGCCCAGCGCGGCTATCCCGGCATCCATGCCGGGATGCCCACTGCGCAATGCCTGCGTTCGGCCAGCGTGGTTTAACGGGGCGTCGAGATCAAGATCAAGATCAAAAGCAGAGCAAGAGCAAGAGCAAGAGCAAGAGCAAGAGCAAGAGCAAGAGCAAGAGCAAGAGCAAGAGCAAGAGCAAGAGCAAGAGCAAGAGCAAGAGCAAGAGCAAGAGCAAGAGCAAGAGCGGGGTAGATGCCAGTATCTATTTAGCTGAACTACCGCTATCGCGAGCAGGCTCGCTCCCACATTGATTTGTGTGTGCTCACAGTATTTGCAAGCGACACAAAACCTGTGGGAGCGAGCCTGCTCGCGATGACGCCGGTACATCCAAGCATCACTGCAAACTGACCCTCCACTTTTGCGAGCAAGCTCGCTCCCACAGGGGAAACCCGTTCGCTCCAGAACAGGCCGGCTGTCAGGCCGCCTCGTTTTTGATTTTGATCTGGGGCGCCCCGTTAACCACGCTGGCCGAACGCAGGTATTGCGTAGTGGGCACCTCGGCATGGATGCCGAGGTAGCCGCTCTGGGCCATGGATGGCCCTTCGCGGCGGGCCCACGGAGCAATGCCGGAGTGAGGGCATGCCGAGCCTAGGCGAGGCACCGAGTGGTGGGGCAAAGCGCTTTTGGTTACTTTTGGCGCTCTTCCAAAAGTGACCCGCTGTAAGAGCGAAACCATAAGCAGCCGTTACCGCAGCAACGGATATACACACCAATCACCCCCACAAAAAAAATGAAGCCAAAAAAAACGGCGCTTTCCGTCTCGGAAGAAGCGCCGTTTTTCTTGAGCACCTGAAGTTCAGTATCAGTCAATGTACTCAAACAACTTGACGATCTTCTGCACCCCGGAAACCCCTTGCACCAGATTGGTCGCCTGCGCAGCCTCCTGCTTGGTCAGCAGCCCCAGCAGATAGACGATGCCATTCTCAGTCACGACCTTGATGCGCGAGCCGGGAATGCTGGCGTCGGTGAGCATCTGCGTCTTGATCTTGGTAGTCAGCCAGGCATCGTTCTGACGCGCCAGCAACGAGGAAGGTGGCAGGACCTGCAGTTCGTTGTGCACGGTCTTGACCCGCTGCACGGCGCTTGCAGCCTGTTCGGCCTTGGCCTTGAGGTCCGCGCGTGGGGTCTGGCCGGCCAGCAGCACGACACCGTTGAAGCTGGTGACGACGATGTGCGAGTTGTTGTCCAGGTCCGGGTCGGCCTTGGCGATGTTCACGCCTGCCTTGGTTTCGATCAACGAATCGTCGATCTTGCTGCCGAAGGTGCGGGTGCCGCGGTCGTCTTCAATCGGCTTTTCCCGGCTGGCGTTAACCACCGATGTGCAGCCGCTGATGCCGAGGCACAGGGTCAGGGCCAGAAGGCCTAGGCGATTAGGGGTCATTCTTCACTCCCGAACAGTTGGCTGTCGATCAAGTCGCAAAGACAATGAATCGCCAGCAGGTGGACTTCCTGAATGCGTGCAGTGACATTGGCCGGTACGCGAATCTCGACGTCCTCAGGCAACAGCAGTGACGCCATGCCGCCGCCATCGCGACCGGTCAATGCTACGACAATCATTTCGCGATCATGTGCGGCCTGGATCGCCTGAATAATATTGGCCGAGTTGCCGCTGGTGGAGATCGCCAGCAACACATCGCCGGGCTGGCCCAGGGCGCGGATCTGTTTGGAGAACACTTCGTTGTAGCTGTAGTCATTGGCGATCGAGGTGATCGTCGAGCTGTCGGTGGTCAATGCAATGGCCGGCAGGCTGGGGCGCTCGCGCTCGAAGCGGTTGAGCAGCTCCGATGAGAAATGCTGGGCGTCGCCGGCAGAACCGCCATTGCCGCACGAAAGCATTTTGCCTTCGTTGAGCAGGGCGTTGACCATCACTTGGCTGGCTTGCTCGATGTGCGGTGCAAGTACGTCCATCGCCTGTTGCTTGGTGTCGATACTGGCCTGAAAAAGCTGGCGAATTCGCGATTGCATGTCCATCTGTGTGACCTTAAGTAGCGCGGCTTATCGGCACAAGCATGTGCGGCGCGCAAAGCAAAGAGCAAAAATTGGGTGAAGGTGTCCGGCTCGGCTCGTCATGGGTGTTGACGTTCAACTGTCGAAGGCATTCTGCAACCAGTTCAACTGATCGGCGTTGCTGTCGATGGCAACCACGTCGAAGCGGCAGGGATGATCGGCCCAGCGAGACTCGATTTGCAGGAAATACTGCGCGGCGAAAACCAGCTTCTGGCGCTTGCGTGCATCGATGCTGTCGAGCGCGCCACCCCATTGAGTATTTTTTCTGTAGCGGACTTCGACGAATACTACTGTATCGCCGTCAAGCATGACCAGATCAAGCTCGCCACGTTTACACAGCCAGTTCTTCGCCAGCAGCCGCAGACCTTGTTGCTGAAGATGCGCGAGAGCCTGGCTCTCGGCATCCCGTCCGCTTTGCTGGCGAGATCGGTCAGGCATCAGCGCTGAGTGTCTGGCAGGCGCTGCACCTGACCGTTGACGAATTCGGCCCACGGCAGTTGACGTTGCACGCGCTGGGACTGCGACACTGCCAGGCTGCCCGACAACCCCTCGATGCGGGTGTCCGGTAATGTCTTTAGCTGACCCAGGCGCGGAGCCAGACGATAAGCATCCGCTCCCATCGCGTACAACCGACCCAGGCTACCGCCGGCCTGGGGCCACTGGGCGGTGACCTGCTTGCGCAGCGGGTCGTTGGCATCGAGCAGCCACGGGGTTTCGCAGAAGCGCACGCCGCTCATGTCGTTGTACTGATTCTGGTCGCCACTGGCGCTGAACACATGCGAGGTGGCGTACACAGGTACGTCGCCGGCGTACTGGAAGTTCAGGGTCGGCTTGATCTGCTGGGCCTGTTGCGGGGTCGAGGCCAGGAACAGGAATTCGATGTCCTGGCGGCGGGACGGCTGGGCCGCGACGGCGGTGTCGACTGTGCTTTGCAGGCGCTTGGCGCGACCTTCGCTCTGGCGCAGATGGAACATGTCGGCAATCTGCTGGGCCAGTTGTACGGGTTGATCGATACGTTCGACAGCGATGATGGTGCCGCCATTGGCCTGCCAGTCCTCGCTGAAGGCTTTGAGGACGCGATCGCCCCATTCACCTTTTGGCACCATGACGGCGGCACGATGCAGGCCGTCCGTACGGGCGCGACGCGATACTTCGCGGGCTTCGTCTTCCGCGGCCAGGCCAAACTGGAACAGTTGGGCCGGGCCTTGCTCGCCTTCGCTGTAATTGAGCGCGAGGGTCGTGATCGGCAGTTGCGGGCGGGTGCTGAGCTGCTTGACCAAGGGTTTTTCCAGCGGGCCGACCACCAGTTGCACGCCGTCGGCCTGCGCCTTGCGATAGAAATCATCCAGGGAGGTCAGGCGCGAGCTGTCATAAAACTGAATGCTTGGCGGGTTCTGCCCGGCTTGTTGGGCCTGATAGTGGGCAGCCATGAAACCTTCGCGCAAAGCTCTGGCGACCGAGGACAGCGGGCCATCCTGGGGCAGCAGCAAGGCGATCTTGCTCAGGGGCTGGCTCGCCAGTTCCTTGAGCTTGACCAGCGGCGTCGGCAACTGGAGCGCGGCCGGGTGCTTGGGGTTCTGCTCGCGCCAGCTGTCGATAGCCGCCTGTTGCTGTTCCAGCGTACCGGCAGTTTTTACAGCCTGGGCCAAACTCAGCCAGCCACCCAGGTCGTCGGTGGTGGTCGGTTGCAGTTGATCGGTGGGCAGCGAGGCGATCAACGACCAGATCGCCTCGTGGTTTTTCGCCGCCGCTTCGTTTTCAAGCAGGGGCGCAATGAAGATCCGTTCCTTGGCGGCGGCCAGGGTCTGGCCATCGGCCTCGAGGGCGCGGGCGTGGACGGTGCCGGTACGGACCTGCTGTTCCACCGGTAGCTCGCCCAGGTGCTGCAGGCTCGGGTGGCTCAGGGCGCTCAGCGCTGCTTTGGGTTGATTGCGCGTCATTGCCAGTTCGGCCGCCAGAGTGCTGGCGAAAATCTGCTGGCCGGGCTTGAGTTGCTCCATCGGCACCTGTTGCAGGATCTGCGCGGACTGGCCGGCATTGCCCTGGCGGTAGGCCAGGTCTGCTGCACTCAGGCGCAACAGGGCGGCTTTTTCCGGGGTTTTGCTTTGAGTGGCCTGTTCGAGCAACTGCTCGATACTGGCATCCGGGGTCCGTGGAAGTTCGCCAAGGCTGGAGGAGGGCGAGCTGGCGCAGGCCGCCAGAAGGGCAGCGAGGCAGAGGGCGGAGAGCAGCCGCAGGCAAGCGATCATGTAAATGTTCCTGATACGAGATCAAATTAGCGTCGAATTGTACCCAAGCACTGGCCGGGGCGCGATGTTAGTGGCGTGAATCGATCAATTTAGGTATTTCAAATGTTGCGGCGCAGCACGGCAGGTCGCCGGACAGCGAGGCGCTGCGGGCAGTCGTGACGCACACTACGCGCTACAATGGCGGTTTTACCGATCATGAGGTGTGCGCTTTGACTGCTCCAGGTGCTTTGAATTCCGCTGCCGGCTCGCTTTATGTGGTGGCGACGCCCATCGGCAACCTGGACGATATCAGTGCCCGGGCGCTGAAAATCCTGCAGGAGGTGGCCCTCATTGCGGCCGAAGATACGCGCCACTCTCAACGCTTGTTGCAACATTTCGGCATTTCAACGCCGTTGGCGGCCTGTCATGAGCACAACGAGCGGGAAGAAGGCAGTCGTTTTATCACTCGTTTGTTGGCGGGCGATAACGTCGCGCTGATTTCCGACGCGGGTACACCGCTGATTTCCGACCCTGGCTATCACCTGGTGCGCCAGGCTCGGGCGGCCGGTATCAGCGTAGTGCCGGTGCCGGGGGCGTGCGCCTTGATCGCAGCCCTTTCGGCGGCGGGCCTGCCGTCGGACCGTTTCATTTTCGAAGGTTTTCTGCCAGCCAAGGCGGTGGGGCGACGGGCGCGCCTGGAGTCTATAAAGGAGGAGCCGCGTACGTTGATCTTTTATGAGGCGCCGCACCGCATCCTTGAATGCCTGCAGGACATGGAGCTGGTGTTTGGTCCGGAGCGCCCGGCGCTGCTCGCCAGGGAGCTGACCAAAACCTTCGAAACCCTCAAGGGGTTGCCGCTGGCGCAGTTGCGCGCCTTCGTCGAAGGCGATAGCAACCAGCAGCGCGGTGAATGCGTCGTGCTGGTGGCGGGCTGGACGGCGCCGGACAATGAAGAGACCGTCAGCAGTGAAGCGATGCGCATCCTGGACCTGCTGCTTGAGGAAATGCCCCTCAAGCGCGCCGCCGCTCTCGCGGCGCAGATTACCGGCGAGCGTAAGAACGTCCTGTATCAGGTCGCGCTGGAAAAACAGAAGGGCCAGTGAAACCGGGGCGCGGGGCTGGCCAAGGGCTTTTAGCGCTTGTTCTTCGGCCGCTCTGCCGTTAACCTTCGCGGCGGAGAGTCGATCGGACAGTCGCTGCCCTCTATGAAAATTAGGGGGGGGAGGAAAGTCCGGGCTCCATAGGGCGAAGTGCCAGGTAATGCCTGGGAGGCGTGAGCCTACGGAAAGTGCCACAGAAAATAACCGCCTAAGCGTTTCGGCGCCGGTAAGGGTGAAAAGGTGCGGTAAGAGCGCACCGCACGGCTGGCAACAGTTCGTGGCTAGGTAAACCCCACTTGGAGCAAGACCAAATAGGGTCCCAAGGCGTGGCCCGCGCTGGGACCGGGTAGGTTGCTAAAGATGTCCAGTGATGGCCATCGTAGACGAATGACTGTTCAAGACAGAACCCGGCTTACAGATCGACTCTCCACCTTTTCCCCTCCTGCCAGAATCGCTGGCAGACGCAATTGCTAAGACCAAAAAAATCTTACTCTTAACAAATCACTTTAACTTCTGAGCGCAGCTTCCTGTGTTCGCTGAAGTTGTGGCGAAAAATCCTACGTCAGATTCCCATCGCCCCTCCAGATACGCTCCTAAATCTCCGATCTATAAGGCTTTTCCTTCACTCCGCGCCTTGACGGTGCGGTGGGCGCATTCCTATAGTGTGCGCAAGTGGCGGAAAGTGGCATGAAGTGGGTTTTTTGAGCGTAAAACGCAAAATTTTTGGAGAAACGCTGACGTGTTTCGCGGAGCTAACGCTATCAGTCTCGATGCAAAGGGCCGTCTCGCCATGCCGAGCCGGTACCGTGACGAGCTCGTTTCGCGTAGTTCCGGGCAGTTAATCGTCACGATCGACGCCGTTGACCCATGTTTGTGTGTTTACCCTCTTGATGAGTGGGAAATCATCGAAACCAAACTGCGCGCACTGCCTTCACTGCGTGAAGAAAACCGCCGCCTGCAACGCTTGCTGATCGGTAACGCCGTCGACCTCGAACTCGACGGCAGCGGTCGTTTCCTGGTTCCGCCGCGCCTGCGCGAATACGCCAAGCTGGACAAGCGCGCGATGCTGGTGGGCCAACTGAACAAGTTCCAACTGTGGGACGAAGATGCCTGGAATGCGGTCTCTGCCGCTGACCTTGCTGCTATTCAACAACCGGGCGCCATGCCTGATGAACTGCGTGATTTGATCCTGTGACTATTGATAGCGGCTTTAACCACATCACCGTACTGCTTGACGAAGCCGTCGAGGCTCTCGCCGTACGTCCTGATGGCTGCTATCTGGATGGCACGTTCGGGCGCGGCGGGCATAGCCGGCTGATCCTCAGCAAGCTCGGTCCGGACGGTCGGCTGCTGGGGTTCGACAAGGATCCTCAAGCGATTGCCACCGGGCAAGCGCTAGCGGCCGAAGACGGCCGCTTTGTCGTTGTGCAGCGCAGCTTTGCGGAGCTGGGATCGGAAGTCGCCCAGCGTGGCCTGGCTGGCAAAGTCAGTGGCGTCTTGCTTGACCTGGGCGTGTCTTCGCCGCAGTTGGACGACCCTGAGCGCGGCTTCAGTTTTCTCAATGATGGCCCGCTGGACATGCGCATGGATCCGTCCCGTGGAATCAGCGCCGCCGAATTCGTCAATACCGCTGCGGTGGAAGAAATCGCCCGTGTTTTCAAGGAATACGGCGAAGAACGTTTTTCCGGTCGCATGGCCCGTGCCGTGGTCGAGCGTCGCGATATCAAACCGTTCGAGCGCACCGGCGACCTGGCCGAAGTGCTGAAAGTCGCCAACCCGGCATGGGAGAAGGGCAAGAACCCGGCTACCCGGGCTTTCCAGGGTTTGCGCATCCACGTCAATAATGAACTGGGTGATCTGGAGGCCGGCCTTGAGGCGGCACTTGAAGCACTTGAGGTCGGCGGGCGACTGGTGGTGATCAGCTTCCATTCCCTGGAAGACCGTATCGTCAAACTGTTCATGCGCAAGCTCACCAAGGGTGAGGCCGATAACCTGCCGCGCAACCTGCCGGTGCGTTTCGAAGCCTTCGTGCCGAAAATCAAGATTCATGGCAAGGCGCAGTTCGCCTCCGAGGCTGAACTCAAGGCCAACCCGCGTGCCCGTAGCGCCGTCATGCGTGTTGCGGAGAAGTTGCGGTGAGCAAGCTCTTCGCCAAGCCCCTGCCTGGCGGCAGCTTTTTCATGCTGCTGTTGTTTATCGGCGTGCTCGTGTCGGCCATCGCCGTGTCCTACAGCGCGCACTGGAACCGGCAGTTGCTCAACACCCTTTACAGCGAACTGAGCGTGCGCGACAAGGCCCAGGCCGAGTGGGGCCGGTTGATCCTGGAGCAGAGCACCTGGACCGCCCATAGCCGCATCGAAGTACTGGCGACCGAACAGCTGAAAATGCGCATTCCCGGGGCTGCCGAAGTGCAGATGGTGGCGCCATGATGAAGCTCGAAGGGGCACTCTTTCCGTGGCGCTTCCGCCTGGTCCTGGGCCTGCTCGGGATCATGGTGGCGGCCATCGTCTGGCGGATCATCGATCTGCAAGTGGTCGACCGTGACTTCCTCAAAGAGCAGGGTGATGCCCGTAGCATGCGGCACATCCCGATCCCGGCTCACCGTGGCCTGATCACCGACCGCAATGGCGAACCGTTGGCTGTGAGCACCCCGGTGACTACCCTGTGGGCAAACGCCAAGGAAATGCAGCAGGCCAAGGAAAAGTGGCCGGCCCTGGCCGTCGCCCTTGGCCAGGACCCCAAGGCCCTGGCCGAACGCCTTGAAGCCCAGGCCAGCAAAGAATTCATCTATCTGGTGCGCGGGTTGACGCCCGAGCAAGGCCAGAGGGTGCTCGACCTGAAAGTGCCGGGCGTCTACGGCATCGAAGAGTTCCGGCGTTTCTACCCGGCCGGTGAAGTGACCGCCCACATGGTCGGCTTTACGGACATCGACGACCGGGGGCGAGAAGGGGTCGAGTTGGCCTACGACGAATGGCTCGCCGGGGTTCCCGGCAAGCGTCAGGTCATCAAGGATCGGCGTGGCAGGCTGATCAAGGATGTCCAGGTCACCAAAAACGCCAAGGCCGGCAAGCCCTTGGCGTTGTCCATTGATCTGCGCCTGCAATATCTGGCCAACCGTGAGCTGCGCAATGCCATCGTCGAGAACGGTGCCAAGGCCGGCAGCCTGGTGATTCTCGACGTGAAGACCGGCGAGATCCTGGCCATGGTCAACCAGCCCACCTACAACCCGAACAATCGCCGCAACCTGCAACCGGCGATGATGCGCAACCGCGCGATGATCGACGTGTTCGAACCGGGCTCGACCATGAAAGCCGTTTCCATGGCGGCGGCTCTGGAAACCGGGCGCTGGAAGCCGGGGGATACGGTCGAGGTGTATCCAGGCACTTTGCAGATCGGCAAGTACACCATTCGGGACGTCTCCAAGACCGAAGGTCCGGTGCTTGACCTGACCGGCATCCTGATCAACTCCAGTAACGTGGGCATGAGCAAGATCGCCTTCGATATCGGTGGGGAAACGATTTACCGTCTTGCCCAGAAAATCGGTCTTGGCCAGGGCACTGGCCTGGGCTTTCCTGGCGAGCGGGTCGGCAATCTGCCGAACTACCGTGAGTGGCGCAAGGCCGAAACGGCCACGTTGTCATACGGCTACGGTGTTTCCGTGACCGCGATCCAGTTGGCCCACGCGTTTTCGGTGCTGGCCAACAACGGCCGCATGACACCGCTGTCACTGATCAAAACCGACAAGGCCCCGGAGGCTACTCAGGTCATTCCGGAGGACGTCGCCAAGACCATGCAAGGCATGCTGCAACAGGTGATCGAAGCGCCGCGTGGGGTGTACCGCGCCCAGGTGCCGGCCTATCACGTGGGCGGCAAGTCGGGTACGGCCCGCAAAACCTCCGCGGGCGTCAAGGGCTATGCCGAGAATTCCTACCGTTCGCTGTTCGCCGGTTTCGGCCCGATGAGCGACCCGCGCTACGCCGTCGTGGTGGTCATCGACGAACCGAGCAAGGCCGGCTACTTCGGGGGGCTGGTTTCGGCACCGGTGTTCAGCAAAGTGATGTCCGGCACCCTGCGCCTGATGAATATCACCCCGGATAACCTGCCGCCGACCCAGCAAGCCAACACCGCGCCGGTCGTACCCTTGAAAGCCGAAGGAGGGCGTGGCTGATGTCCCTGAGCCTGAACAAGATTTTTGCCCATGCCGGCCACGATCTGCTGATTCGCGAATTGGCCCTGGACAGCCGCCACGTGCGTGCCGGGGATCTGTTCCTGGCCGTACCGGGTGCCCGGTTCGACGGTCGCGCCCACATCGCCGACGCCTTGAAGCGCGGCGCGGCTGCCGTGGCTTATGAAGTCGACGGCGCGACCGTGCTACCGATCACTGATGTGCCGCTGATTCCGGTCAAGGGCCTGGCGGCCCAGTTGTCGGACATTGCCGGGCGTTTTTACGGCGACCCGAGTCGTCACTTGAACCTGATTGGCGTGACCGGCACCAACGGCAAGACCAGCGTTTCCCAACTGGTGGCCCAGGCCTTGGATCTGCTGGGTCAGCATTGCGGCATCGTCGGGACCTTGGGTAACGGATTCCACGGCGCGCTGGAGAGTGGCCTGCACACCACGCCGAACCCGATCGCCGTGCAAGCAACCCTGGCCGACCTGAAAAAGGCCGGAGCCAAGGCTGTGGCGATGGAAGTCTCTTCCCATGGCCTGGATCAGGGGCGCGTGACGGCCTTGGCGTTCGACGTCGCGGTATTGACCAACCTGTCGCGCGATCACCTGGATTACCACGGCACCATGCAGGCTTACGGCGAAGCAAAAGCCAGGTTGTTTGCCTGGAATGACTTGAAGTGCCGGGTCCTCAATCTTGACGACGCGTTCGGCCGGCAATTGGCCGCCGATAAGCGCGAGTCCCGGTTGATCACCTACAGCCTGGAAGATGCCAGCGCCTACCTTTATGTACGCCAGGCGCAATTCGATGACGAAGGCGTGCGCGCGACCTTGGTTACGCCCCAAGGCGAGCACCACCTGCGCAGCACCTTGTTGGGGCGTTTCAACCTGAGCAATGTGTTGGCCGCCGTGGGTGCCTTGCTTGGCCTGGACTACGCCCTGGATGAAATCCTCAAGGTCCTGCCCAAACTCGAAGGGCCGGCCGGACGTATGCAACGGCTGGGCGGCGGAACGCAACCGTTGGTGGTGGTCGATTACGCCCATACCCCGGATGCGTTGGACAAAGTTCTGATGGCCCTGCGGCCACACGCCAAGGGCAAGTTGCTGTGCCTGTTCGGCTGCGGCGGTGATCGTGACCGTGGCAAGCGTGCGCTGATGGCCGAAGTGGTGGAGCGCTTGGCCGACGGCGTAGTGGTCACCGACGACAATCCTCGCACCGAAGACCCGTCGCAGATTTTCGACGACATCCGCGCCGGCTTCTCGGCGGTGGATAACGTCACCTTCGTGGCCGGTCGCGGCCAGGCCATTGCTCAGTTGATTGCCGGTGCGTCGGCGGACGACGTCATTGTCCTGGCCGGTAAAGGCCATGAGGATTATCAGGAAATCAACGGCGAACGCCATGCCTTCTCCGATTTGGTGGAAGCCGATCATGCCCTGACCGCGTGGGAGGTGGCCCATGCTTAAGGCTTTGAAACTCAGCGAGCTGACCAATGCCCTGCAGGCGCGACTGATCGCAGCAGACGCCAGTTTCGATGGGGTGAGCATCGACAGCCGGGCGATTGCCCCGGGGCAATTGTTCGTTGCCCTGGCCGGGCCGCGTTTTGACGGCCACGATTACCTGAACGACGTGGCCGCCAAAGGTGCGGTCGCGGCGCTGGTCGAGCGAGAAGTGACCAACAGCACGCTGGCGCAATTGCAGGTAAACGACACTCGCCAGGCCCTGGGCCAGCTCGGTGCATTGAACCGCGCCGCATACCGCAACCCGGTCGCGGCCATCACCGGCTCCAGTGGCAAGACCACGGTCAAGGAAATGCTCGCGAGCATCTTGCGCACCCGCGGTCCGGTGTTGGCGACTCGTGGCAATCTTAATAATGACCTGGGTGTACCCCTGACATTGCTGGAGCTGGCACCGCAACACAGTGCCGCGGTCATTGAGCTCGGTGCCTCGCGGCTCGGTGAGATCGCCTACACCGTGGGCATGACCAAACCTCACGTGGCCGTGATCAACAACGCCGGGACCGCCCACGTCGGTGAGTTCGGTGGTCCGGACAAAATCGTTGAGGCCAAGGGCGAGATTCTCGAGGGGCTGGATGCCGATGGCGTCGCCGTGCTGAATCTTGACGACAAGGCCTTCGAAATCTGGAAGACCCGGGCGGCTGGGCGCAAGGTCCTGACATTTGCCTTGAGCAATCTGGCGGCGAATTTTTACGCCAGCGACCTGGACCGCGATGCTCGCGGCTGCCCGGCCTTCAACCTGCACAGCCCCGACGGTGCAGAGCGGGTCCAGTTGAACCTGCTTGGCACCCATAACGTCGCCAACGCCCTGGCCGCTGCGGCCGCGGCCCATGCTTTGGGCGTGTCATTGCCGGGCATCGTGGCCGGCTTGAACGCGGTGCAACCGGTCAAGGGGCGTTCCGTTGCGCAATTGGCCAGCAACGGCATGCGCGTGATCGACGACACCTACAACGCCAACCCGACGTCCATGTGCGCCGCGGTCGATATCCTCGCCGGTTTCCCCGGCCGTACCGTGCTGGTGCTGGGAGATATCGGCGAGTTGGGCGAATGGGCGCAACAGGGGCATCACGATGTCGGCGCCTACGCGCGTGGCAAGGTCGATGCACTGTATGCCGTCGGTCCGATGATGGCCCATGCGGTGGCCGCGTTTGGCGAGCACGCACAGCATTTCAGCACTCAGGCCGAATTGATTCAGGCCCTGAGCGCCGAGCAGGACCCGAACACCACCTTATTGATCAAGGGCTCACGCAGTGCCGCGATGGAAAACATCGTCGCGGCGCTGTGCGGTTCCCGTATGGAGAAACATTAATGCTGCTGCTGCTAGCGGAGTACCTGCAACAGTTCCACAAAGGCTTCGCGGTCTTCCAGTACCTGACCCTGCGCGGGATCCTGGGTGTGCTGACCGCGTTGTCGTTGTCGCTGTTCCTGGGCCCGTGGATGATCCGCACCTTGCAGAACCTGCAAATCGGTCAGTCGGTCCGCAACGACGGCCCGCAATCGCACCTGTCCAAATCCGGTACTCCAACCATGGGCGGCGCGCTGATCCTGTCGTCCATTGGCATCAGTACCGTGCTCTGGGCCGACCTGGCGAACCGGTATGTGTGGGTGGTATTGCTGGTGACCCTGTTGTTCGGCGCCATCGGCTGGGTCGACGACTACCGCAAGGTCATCGAGAAGAACTCCCGGGGGCTGCCGAGCCGCTGGAAGTATTTCTGGCAGTCGGTATTCGGCCTCGGCGCGGCGATCTTCCTTTATATGACCGCAGCCTCCCCGGTGGAAACCACCCTGATTCTGCCGATGCTCAAGGATTACAGCATCCCGCTGGGCGCAGGCTTCATCGTGCTGACCTACTTGGTGATCGTCGGCTCGAGCAACGCGGTCAACCTGACTGATGGCCTCGATGGCCTGGCGATCATGCCGACCGTGATGGTGGGCGGCGCGCTGGGGATCTTCTGCTACCTGTCGGGTAACGTGAAATTCGCTGAATACCTGCTGATCCCTTATGTGCCGGGGGCGGGCGAGCTGATCGTGTTCTGCGGTGCGCTGATCGGTGCCGGCCTGGGTTTCCTGTGGTTCAACACCTACCCGGCGCAGGTCTTCATGGGCGATGTCGGCGCGCTGGCGCTGGGCGCGGCCCTGGGCACCATCGCCGTCATCGTTCGCCAGGAAATCGTCCTGTTCATCATGGGCGGTGTGTTCGTGATGGAGACGCTGTCAGTCGTCATTCAGGTTGCTTCCTTTAAATTGACCGGCCGCCGGGTATTTCGCATGGCGCCGATCCACCACCACTTTGAACTCAAGGGCTGGCCCGAGCCGCGTGTGATTGTCCGTTTCTGGATCATCACCGTAATTCTGGTCCTGGTCGGCCTTGCCACCCTGAAGCTGAGGTAGAACGAGTGTCCCTGATCGCTTCTGACCACTTCCGCATCGTTGTCGGCCTCGGCAAGAGCGGCATGTCCCTGGTTCGCTTCCTGGCGAACCGGGGCGTGTCGTTTGCCGTGGCCGATACGCGGGAAAATCCACCTGAGCTGGCCACGCTGCGTCGTGACTACCCGCAGGTGGACGTGCGTTGTGGCGAGCTGGATGTCGAGTTCCTGTGCCGCGCCGACGAGCTCTACGTGAGCCCCGGCCTTGCGCTGGCAACCCCGGCCTTGCAGGCCGCCGCCGCCCGTGGCGTGAAGTTGTCCGGTGACATCGAGCTGTTCGCCCGTCACGCCAAGGCGCCGATCATCGCCATCAGCGGCTCCAACGCCAAAAGCACCGTCACCACCCTGGTGGGTGAAATGGCTGCGGCGGCCGGTAAGCGGGTTGCCGTGGGTGGCAACCTGGGAACCCCGGCGCTGGATCTGCTCAGTGATGACGTCGAGCTGTACGTGATGGAGTTGTCGAGCTTCCAGCTTGAAACCACCGACCACTTGGGCGCCGAAGTGGCGACCGTGCTCAACATCAGCGAAGACCACATGGACCGCTATAGCGGCCTGCCGGCTTATCACCTGGCCAAGCACCGGATTTTCCGGGGGGCTCGGCAGGTAGTGTTCAACCGTCAGGACGCCCTGACTCGTCCGTTGCTGGGCGAGGGCATGCCATGCTGGTCCTTCGGCCTCGGTGTGCCGGATTTCAAAGGCTTCGGGTTGCGCGAAGAGAATGGCGAGAAATACCTGGCCTTCGAATTCCAGAACCTGATGCCGGTGCGCGAGCTGAAGATTCGCGGCGCCCACAACCAGGCCAATGCCCTGGCGGCGCTGGCCCTGGGACATGCGGTCGGTCTGCCGTTCGACGCCATGCTGTCGGCCCTGCGCACGTTTGCCGGGCTCGAGCACCGCTGCCAGTGGGTTCGCGATCTTGACGGGGTGGCCTGGTACAACGATTCCAAGGCCACCAACGTGGGTGCCGCGCTGGCTGCCATTGAGGGCCTGGGCGCGGACATCCAAGGCAAGCTCGTGCTGATCGCCGGCGGCGACGGCAAGGGTGCCGACTTCAAGGACCTGCGCGATCCGGTTGCGGTCAACTGCCGGGCCGTGGTGCTGATGGGGCGTGACCGCGAATTGATCGCCCAGGCCCTCGGTGACGGGGTGCCGCTGGTACGCGTCGCTTCGCTGGACGAAGCGGTGCAGCAATGCCGCGCCCTCGCACAGTCGGGCGATGCCGTGCTGTTGTCGCCGGCCTGCGCCAGTTTCGACATGTTCAAGAACTACGAAGAGCGCGGGCAGTTGTTCGCCCGGGCCGTGGAGGGCTTGGCATGAACCTGATGAACATCATCAAGCCATACCCGTCTCCGCTGATCACCGGGCGCGGCATCGACCTGGATTTCCCGATGCTCGTCGGTTGCCTGGCGCTGCTGGGCCTGGGCCTGGTGATGATCACTTCCGCATCGTCGGAAGTGGCTGCCGTGCAATCGGGCAATACCCTTTATCACATGATTCGTCACCTGATTTACCTGGTGATCGGTTTGGTCGCGTGCATTGTCACCATGATGGTGCCGATCGCCACCTGGCAACGCCTGGGTTGGATGATGTTGCTCGGTGCCTTTGGTCTGTTGGTGATGGTGCTGTTGCCGGGCATCGGTCGCGAGGTCAACGGTTCGATGCGCTGGATCGGCTTCAGCTTCTTCAACGTACAGCCTTCGGAGATCGCCAAGGTCTTCGTGGTGATCTACCTCGCCGGGTATCTGGTGCGTCGTCAGAAAGAAGTGCGCGAGAGCTGGATGGGATTTTTCAAGCCGTTCATTGTGTTGCTGCCGATGGCCGGCCTGCTGCTGATGGAGCCGGATTTCGGCGCCACGGTGGTGATGATGGGGGCCGCAGCGGCGATGTTGTTCCTCGGCGGTGTCGGGCTGTTTCGCTTCACCCTGATGGTGGCGCTGGCGGTCGGCGCGGTGACGGTGCTGGTGCAAGCGCAACCTTACCGGATGGCGCGTCTGATCACGTTCACCGACCCGTGGGCCGACCAGTTCGGTTCCGGTTATCAATTGACCCAGGCCCTGATCGCCTTCGGTCGCGGCGAATGGCTGGGCGTAGGCCTGGGCAACAGCGTGCAGAAGCAGTTCTATTTGCCCGAAGCCCATACCGACTTCGTGTTCTCGGTATTGGCCGAAGAACTGGGCGTGGTCGGTTCGCTGCTCACCGTCGGGTTGTTCGTCTTCGTCTGTGTGCGCGGCATGTACATCGGTTTGTGGGCCGAGCGGGCCAAGCAGTATTTCGCCGCGTACGTGGCGTATGGCTTGTCGTTCCTGTGGATCGGTCAGTTCCTGATCAACATCGGCGTGAACGTCGGCCTGTTGCCAACCAAAGGCCTGACGCTGCCGTTCCTCAGTTACGGCGGCAGTTCCCTGGTGATTTGCTGTGCCTGTCTGGGCTTGTTGTTGCGCATCGAATGGGAGAGTCGAACCCACCTGGGCAGCGAAGAGATGGAATTCCAGGAGAGCGACTTCGCCGAGGAGCCGACTCATGGGCGCTAACGTGCTGATCATGGCCGGCGGAACCGGGGGGCATGTGTTCCCGGCGCTGGCCTGTGCCCGGGAGTTCCAGGCGCGCGGTTACACCGTGCACTGGCTGGGCACGCCACGGGGCATCGAGAACGAACTGGTGCCCGCCGCCGGCCTGGAACTGCACCGGATCAGCGCCAGCGGCCTGCGGGGCAAAGGCAAGTTGTCGCTGCTCAAGGCGCCGCTGATGCTGCTCAAGTCGATCTGGCAGGCCCGGGCGATCATTCGTCGGTTGCGGCCGGTATGCGTGGTGGGCTTTGGTGGTTATGTGACCGGTCCTGGCGGTGTTGCGGCAAAACTGGCCGGTGTGCCGGTTATCGTTCACGAGCAGAACGCCGTGGCCGGTACCGCCAATCGGTTACTGGTGCCGTTGGCCGCTCGAGTCTGTGAAGCCTTTCCCGACACCTTTACCCTGTCGGGCAGCCGTCGTACCACCGGTAACCCGGTGCGTACCGAGCTGTTCCTCGATACACCGCGCCCGGCCCTGGCCGGACGCAAGGCGCGTTTGCTGATCCTGGGCGGAAGCCTGGGGGCGGAGCCGTTGAACAAATTGCTGCCCGAAGCCTTGTCGCAGGTCGCTCCCGAACTGCGGCCCGAGGTGTTTCACCAGGCCGGCAAAAACCACGATGAAGTCACCGCCGAGCGCTACCGCGCCGCAGGCGTCGAGGCGCAAGTGCAGCCTTTCATCAAAGACATGGCCCAAGCCTATGGCTGGGCCGACCTGGTGGTCTGCCGCGCAGGCGCGTTGACCATCAGCGAACTGGCCGCCGCCGGTCTGCCCTCGATGCTGGTGCCTTTGCCCCACGCCATCGACGACCACCAGACCCGCAACGCCGATTATTTGGCCCGTGAAGGCGCTGCCTTCCTGATGCCGCAAAGAACGACTGGTGCCGCGGATCTTGCCGCGCGCCTGACAGAGGTTTTGATGCAACCGCAAACAATCGAAGACATGGCCCGCGCCGCCCGTCGCCTGGCCAAACCCGACGCCACGGTTCAAGTGGTCGATACCTGCCTGGAGGTGGCCCATGGTTGAGAATCGCAAAGCCATGCCGCAACCGGAAATGCGCCGTATCCGCCGCATCCATTTCGTCGGTATCGGCGGCGTGGGCATGTGCGGGATCGCCGAAGTGTTGCTGAACCTGGGCTATGAGGTTTCCGGTTCCGACCTGAAAGCCTCGCCGGTTACCGAGCGCCTGGAATCCTTTGGCGCGCAGATTTTCATCGGCCACCGTGCCGAGAACGCCGCCAACGCTGATGTGCTGGTGGTCTCCAGCGCCGTGAACACCTCCAACCCGGAAGTTGCGACCGCCCTGGAACGGCGCATTCCCGTGGTGCCGCGTGCCGAGATGCTGGCCGAACTGATGCGTTATCGCCACGGCATCGCCGTTGCCGGTACCCATGGCAAGACCACCACCACCAGCCTGATCGCCTCGGTGTTCGCTGCCGGTGGCCTGGACCCGACTTTCGTGATCGGCGGTCGTCTGAATGCCGCGGGCACCAATGCCCAGCTGGGCACCAGCCGTTACCTGATCGCCGAAGCCGACGAAAGCGATGCGAGCTTCTTGCACCTGCAGCCGCTGGTGGCCGTGGTCACCAACATCGACGCCGACCACATGGCGACCTACGACGGTGACTTCAACAAACTGAAGAAAACTTTCGTCGAGTTCCTCCACAACCTGCCGTTCTACGGTTTGGCAGTGGTGTGCCTGGACGATCCGGTGGTGCGCGAGATCCTGCCGCTGATCAAGCGCCCGACCGTGACCTACGGTTTTGGCGAAGAAGCCGACGTGCGCGCCATCAACGTACGCCAGCAGGGCATGCAGACGTTCTTCACGGTGCTGCGCCCTGACCGCGAGCCGCTGGATGTGTCGGTGAACATGCCGGGCAACCACAACGTGCTCAATGCCCTGGCCACCATTTGCATCGCCACCGACGAAGGTGTCAGTGACGAAGCCATTGTCCAGGGCCTGTCCGGGTTCCAGGGCGTGGGACGACGTTTCCAGGTCTACGGCGAACTGCCGGTGGACGGCGGCAACGTGATGCTGGTGGACGATTACGGCCACCACCCGACCGAAGTCGCGGCGGTGATCAAGGCCGTGCGCGGTGGCTGGCCGGAGCGTCGCCTGGTGATGGTCTACCAGCCGCACCGCTACAGCCGTACCCGCGACCTGTACGACGATTTCGTCCAGGTTTTGGCCGACGCCAATGTGCTGCTGCTGATGGAAGTCTATCCGGCCGGCGAGGAGCCGATCCCGGGTGCCGACAGCCGTCAGCTGTGCCACAGCATTCGCCAACGCGGTCAGTTGGACCCGATCTACATCGAGCGCGGCGTGGACCTCGCACCGCTGGTCAAACCGCTGCTGCGCGCTGGCGACATCCTGCTGTGCCAAGGCGCCGGTGACATCGGTGGCCTGGCCCCGAAACTGTTGAAAAGTCCGTTATTCGCCGGGGCAATCGTGGCATCCAGCGAGGGGAAACTGAAATGACTGCTGCCTACGCCAACCTGGTTTCGACCCTGGACCCGAAAGCCTTCGGCCGCGTCGCCGTGCTGTTCGGCGGCAAGAGCGCCGAGCGCGAAGTGTCCCTCAAGTCTGGCAACGCCGTGCTGCAAGCCCTGCAAAGCGCCGGTGTCGACGCGTTCGGCATCGACGTAGGCGACGACTTTTTGCAGCGCCTGCTGAACGAAAAAATCGACCGCGCGTTCATCATTCTTCATGGCCGCGGCGGCGAAGACGGCAGCATGCAGGGCCTGCTCGAATGCCTGGGTATTCCCTACACCGGCAGCGGCATCCTGGCGTCTGCCTTGGCCATGGACAAACTGCGCACCAAGCAGGTCTGGCACAGTCTCGGCATTCCCACGCCCCGTCACGCCGTGCTGGCATCCGAGGCCGATTGTATTTCGGCGGCCACGGAACTGGGCTTCCCTTTGATCGTCAAACCGGCCCATGAAGGTTCAAGTATCGGCATGGCGAAAGTGACTTCGCTGCCTGAGTTGACCGCGGCATGGAAAGACGCCAGTTCCTACGATTCGCAAGTGTTGGTCGAGCAGTGGATCACCGGTCCCGAGTTCACCATCGCCACCCTGCGTGACCAGGTGTTGCCCCCGATTGCCCTGGGCACGCCGCACACGTTCTACGACTACGACGCCAAGTACGTGGCCAATGACACCCAGTACCGCATTCCATGCGGGCTGGACAGCGCCAAGGAAAAACAACTGATGGACCTCACGGCCAAGGCCTGTGAGGCGCTGGGTATTGCCGGTTGGGGCCGGGCGGACGTGATGCAGGACGCCGACGGGCAGTTCTGGTTCCTGGAAGTCAACACCGCCCCGGGCATGACCGATCACAGCCTGGTACCGATGGCGGCCCGTGCCGCCGGCCTGGATTTCCAGCAATTGGTGCTGTCGATCCTGGCCGCCAGTGTCGGCTCTCAAGAGCCAAGAGGTTAAGCATGCAAGGCGCATCGCTTCGTCATCAGCCATCCGCACCCGGTCGCAAGCCGGTGCCGCGGGGTGCCAGCCGAATGGTGGCCAAAGAGCCGATGTCGGCGCGCCTGCCGAAAGCCAACTTCGGTTTTCTCAAGAGTCTGTTCTGGCCGGTGTTGTTGGTGGCGTTGGGGTTCGGTACGTACGAAGGGGCTCAGCGGTTGCTGCCCTATGCGGATCGGCCGATCGCCCGGATCAATGTGCAGGGCGACCTGAGCTACATCAGTCAGCAAGCAGTGCAGCAGCGGATCGCCCCATTCGTGGCGTCGAGCTTCTTCACCATCGACCTGGCGGGCATGCGCAAGGAACTGGAGCAGATGCCCTGGATCGCCCATGCCGAAGTGCGGCGGGTATGGCCTGACCAGGTATCGATCCGCCTGGAAGAACAACTGCCCGTGGCCCGCTGGGGTGACGAGTCGCTGTTGAACAACCAGGGTCAGGCGTTCACGCCGCGGGAACTGGCCAACTACGAACATTTGCCACAACTGTTCGGTCCTCAGCGGGCCCAGCAGAAAGTAATGCAGCAGTACCAGGTGTTGAGTCAGATGTTGCGGCCGCTGGGCTTCTCCATCGCGCGCCTGGAGTTGCGTGAGCGCGGCAGCTGGTTCCTGACCACTGGCGCGGGCAGCTCGGGGCCGGGCATCGAGCTGCTGCTCGGGCGCGGCAACCAGGTGGAAAAGATGCGCCGCTTCATTGCCATCTATGACAAGACGCTCAAAGACCAGATTACGAACATCGCGCGCATCGATCTGCGCTACGCCAACGGCCTGGCTGTTGGCTGGCGGGAACCTGTAGCGCCCACGACGGCTGAACCCGCCGTCGCGAAGAATTAAGAAGAGGCAGGACCCATGGCAAACGTGCAAAGCGGAAAAATGATCGTCGGTCTGGATATCGGCACTTCCAAGGTGGTTGCGCTGGTAGGCGAGGTCGCGGACGACGGCACGCTGGTCATCGTCGGGATCGGTACCCACCCGTCCCGTGGCTTGAAAAAAGGCGTGGTGGTGAACATCGAGTCCACCGTGCAATCGATCCAGCGCGCCATTGAAGAAGCGCAGCTGATGGCCGGTTGCCGGATCCACTCAGCGTTCGTCGGTGTGGCAGGTAATCACATCCGCAGCCTGAACTCCCACGGCATCGTGGCGATTCGTGACCGTGAAGTCAGCTCCGCTGACCTTGAGCGCGTGCTCGACGCGGCGCAGGCCGTGGCGATCCCGGCCGACCAGCGTGTGCTGCACACCCTGCCGCAGGATTATGTGATCGATAACCAGGAAGGCGTGCGGGAGCCCCTGGGCATGTCCGGCGTGCGCCTGGAAGCCAAGGTCCACGTGGTGACCTGTGCCGTGAACGCCGCGCAGAACATCGAGAAATGCGTGCGCCGTTGCGGCCTGGAAATCGACGACATCATCCTCGAGCAACTGGCCTCGGCCTACTCGGTACTGACTGACGACGAGAAGGAACTGGGCGTGTGCCTGGTGGACATCGGCGGCGGCACCACCGACATCGCGATCTTCACCGAAGGCGCGATCCGCCACACGGCAGTGATCCCGATTGCCGGTGATCAGGTCACCAACGACATCGCCATGGCCTTGCGCACTCCGACCCAGTACGCCGAAGAAATCAAGATCCGCTACGCCTGCGCCCTGGCGAAACTGGCCGGTGCCGGTGAAACCATCAAAGTGCCAAGCGTTGGCGAACGTCCTCCGCGCGAGTTGTCCCGCCAGGCGTTGGCCGAAGTGGTCGAGCCGCGTTACGACGAGCTGTTCACGCTGATCCAGGCTGAGCTGCGTCGCAGTGGCTACGAAGACCTGATCCCGGCCGGCATCGTGCTGACCGGCGGTACGTCGAAGATGGAAGGCGCGGTCGAACTGGCCGAAGAGATTTTCCACATGCCGGTGCGCCTGGGCGTGCCCCATGGCGTCAAGGGCCTGGATGACGTGGTCCGCAACCCGATTTACTCCACCGGCGTGGGCCTGTTGATGTACGGCCTGCAGAAGCAGTCCGACGGGGTTTCGTTCTCGGGCATCGGCAGCCGCGACAGCTACAACAGCGACGAGCCGAAGGCGCCGCTTTTCGAGCGGCTCCAGGCTTGGGTGAAGGGCAATTTTTAGCAACAGGTTTAAAGCTTCAAGCGACGAGCCTCTGGCTTGGCACTGGAAGATGCAACAAACGCAGTAGGCGAAAAAACTAGAGAATGAAAGGAGAGGGAAAATGTTCGAACTCGTAGACAACATCCCCGCTAGCCCGGTTATCAAGGTAATCGGTGTCGGCGGTGGCGGCGGCAACGCTGTCAACCACATGGTCAAGAGCAACATCGAAGGCGTCGAATTCATTTGCGCCAACACTGATGCTCAAGCGCTGAAAAACATCGGCGCGCGAACCATCCTTCAACTGGGTACCGGCGTGACCAAGGGCCTGGGTGCCGGCGCCAATCCCGAGGTTGGCCGTCAGGCTGCCCTGGAAGACCGCGAGCGCATCGCTGAAGTCCTGGCTGGCACCAACATGGTGTTCATCACCACTGGCATGGGCGGCGGTACCGGTACCGGTGCGGCGCCGATCATCGCCGAAGTAGCCAAGGAAATGGGCATCCTCACCGTTGCGGTGGTGACCCGTCCGTTCCCGTTCGAAGGCCGCAAGCGCATGCAGATTGCCGATGAGGGCATCCGCGCGCTGAGCGAAAGCGTCGACTCGTTGATCACCATTCCCAACGAGAAGCTGCTGACCATCCTGGGTAAGGACGCAAGCCTGCTGTCGGCTTTCGCCAAGGCCGATGACGTACTGGCCGGTGCCGTTCGCGGTATCTCCGACATCATCAAGCGTCCAGGCATGATCAACGTCGACTTCGCCGACGTACGCACCGTGATGTCCGAAATGGGCATGGCGATGATGGGCACTGGCTGCGCCAGCGGTCCGAACCGTGCTCGCGAAGCCACCGAAGCGGCTATCCGCAACCCGTTGCTCGAAGACGTCAACCTGCAGGGCGCCCGTGGCATCCTGGTGAACATCACCGCCGGTCCGGACCTGTCCCTAGGCGAGTACTCCGACGTGGGTAGCATCATCGAAGCGTTCGCTTCCGACCACGCCATGGTCAAGGTCGGCACCGTGATCGATCCTGACATGCGTGACGAGCTGCACGTGACCGTGGTTGCCACTGGCCTGGGCGCGAAAATCGAGAAACCGATGAAGGTGATCGATAACACCGTTCAGACCTCCCTGGCATCGCAGCCGCAGCAACAAGCAGCCGCTCGTCAGGAACAACCCGCGGTGAACTACCGTGACCTGGACCGTCCGACCGTCATGCGCAACCAGGCTCAGGCCGGTGCTGCGACTGCCGCGAAGATGAATCCGCAAGACGATCTGGATTACCTGGACATCCCGGCATTCCTGCGTCGTCAGGCCGATTGATGAAATGTATCAGGGGGATACGGGTGATTGGTGTTCAGCAAAGGTCTGGTCTGCTATTATCGCCAGCCTTTGTTGATACCAGTTCGCAATTTGCGCTGAAGCGGCCCATGCCATGATTAAACAACGCACCCTGAAGAATATTATCCGTGCCACAGGTGTCGGCTTGCACTCCGGTGAGAAGGTCTACCTGACCCTCAAGCCCGCGCCTGTCGATACTGGCATCGTGTTTTGTCGTGCCGACCTCGACCCTGTGGTGCAGATCCCTGCTCGCGCGGAAAACGTTGGTGAAACCACTATGTCGACCACACTGGTCAACGGTGACACCAAAGTGGATACGGTGGAGCATTTGCTCTCGGCCATGGCTGGCCTGGGCATCGATAACGCCTACGTCGAGCTCTCCGCGTCCGAAGTCCCGATCATGGATGGCAGTGCCGGACCCTTCGTATTCCTGATTCAATCGGCTGGCCTGGAAGAGCAGGACGCAGCCAAGAAGTTCATCCGTATCCTGCGGGAAGTGACAGTGGAAGACGGCGACAAACGCGCCACTTTCGTGCCTTTCGAAGGTTTCAAGGTGAGCTTCGAGATCGATTTCGATCACCCGGTTTTCCGTGACCGCACCCAGAGTGCAAGCGTGGACTTTTCCAGCACTTCGTTCGTAAAAGAAGTCAGCCGCGCCCGTACCTTTGGTTTCATGAGTGATATCGAGTACCTGCGCAAGCACAACCTCGCACTCGGCGGCAGTGTTGAAAACGCGATCGTGGTTGATTCCGATGGTGTGTTGAACGAGGACGGCCTTCGTTATGAAGACGAATTCGTCAAGCACAAGATTCTCGATGCAATCGGCGACCTCTACCTGCTGGGCAATAGCCTGATTGGTGAGTTCAAAGGCTTCAAGTCCGGCCACGCGCTGAACAACCAGCTGCTGCGCAAGTTGATTGAGCAGAAAGATGCTTGGGAAGTCGTGACGTTCGAAGACGCCAGCACCGCACCAATCTCTTACATGCGCCCTGTAGCGGCCGTGTAAGCATAAAAACCTCTCTAGTTTTTAAAGGCTGCCTTCGGGTGGCCTTTTTTTATGGCTGCTTTCTGGGACGTTTGTGGCAATAGGGGGAATGCTGTTTTTTGAGTTGAGTTGAGTTGAGTTGAGTTGGGGTACATATCCGTTTCTGCGGTAATGGCCACTGGCGGTTCCGCCCTTACGGCGGGTCACTTTCGAAAAGCGCGAAAGTAACCAAAGCGCTCATGCCCCACCACTAGGTGCCTCGCTTAGGCTCGGCATGCCCTCACTCCGGCATTGCTCCGTGGGCCCGCCGCGAAGGACCATCCATGGTCCAGCGCGGCTATCCCGGCATCCATGCCGGGATGCCCACTCCACAATGCCTGCGTTCGGCCAGCGTGGTTAACGGGGCGCCGAGATCAACGTCCACCGCGAGGCGGCCTGACAGCCGGCCTGGTTCTTTCGGTCGTACACCTGTCAGATCTGTGGGAGCAAAGCTTGCTCGCGAAGGCGGCCTGACAGCCGGCCTATTTCTTGTGGTAGTACTCCGATCCAATTGTGGGAGCGAGCCTGCTCGCGAAGAGGCCGGCACATTCAACATCCTCATTGACTGAACCACCGTCATCGTGAGCAGGCTCGCTCCCACAGGATGAACGCGGTCATCAAAAAACAGGTCGGCTGTCAGGCCGCCTCGCGGTGGACGTTGATCTCGGCGCCCCGTTACCGCAGCAATGGATACACACCTACCCAAATCGGTCGAATAGCCACATGGAAGGGTCCGTTACATCGCACAAACCACACGATTGCGCCCACTGGCCTTGGCCTGGTATAGCGCCTTGTCAGCAGCGAACATGAGCTGCTCGAGTTCGCCATAAGGTCCTTGGGCCCAGGTGGCAATGCCAATGCTGACGGTCATGGGGGCTGCGCCGGTAATGAAGGGGGGCAACTGTTCCACCGCTTCGCGAATGTTCTGGGCCATGGTAAAGGCTCCGGCGGTGGTGGTTTCCGGCAGTACCACCGCGAACTCCTCACCGCCGTAGCGCGCTGCCAGGTCGGCCGGTCGGCGGACATGCCTGCCGATCAGATGCGCAAGGGTGCGCAAGGCCTCATCACCACTTGGGTGGCCGTGGCGATCGTTGAATGCCTTGAAGTGATCGGCATCGATCATCATGACTGACAGCGGTTGGCCCGAACGCTGGGCCCGCAGCCATTCCTGTTGCAGCGTTTCGTCCAGAGTCCGGCGGTTGGCCAGGCCCGTCAGCGAGTCGATGGACGCCAGTTGCGCCAGTTCCCGTTCAGCATGGTGGCGCCGCCTAAGTTCATGACGCAGCAGCCAGGTGAGCCAGAGCAAGCCGATGCACAATGCCCCCGTAGCACCGCTGACCAGCAGCGCCGTGCGTTTCCAGGAGGCGAAGACTTCATCGGAGGAGAGCGCTACCACCACGATCAAAGGCAGGTCGCCCACTTGGGAGAAGGTGTACAGGCGCGGCTTCTGGTCCTGACCGGATACGCTGGTGAAGCTGCCGTTGCCTTCGCGCAGGATGCGCATGAAGTTCGGGCGGTTGCTGAAATCCTTGCCAATCAGGTCCTCGGCCAGGGGCGGCTCCTGGGCCAACAGAAAGCCTTCGCTGCTCACCAGATTGACTGTGCCGCCATGACCGATGTTCAGGCTCTTGAACAATTGGTTGAAATAGTTCAAGCGCATCGCGGCTTCCGCCACGCCCAGGAACTCCCCTTGTTCGTCGTTTAGTCTGTAGCTGAAACTGATACGCCAGTCCTGCGCGGCACTTCTGGAGCGAAACGGGCGACTGATCATCATGCCCGGGCTTGGGTTATGGACATGGGACTGGAAGTATTCCCGGTCGGCGTAGTTGCCCTTTCGTGGCTCGATCGAGGCGGAGTCGGCGACTACATTGCCGCGCTTGTCGAGCAGCAGGATGTCGCCTTTATAGGGGGCGGCGGTGGCACGGTCGAAGAGGGCCAAGTGGCGAATCGTCGGCGAAACGTCTTTCAGGTCGTCGCGTTGGGTGGCGGCGACCAAACCTTGTAGCGACAGATCGTAGAGCTCCACGTTGCGCAGCACGTCGGCATCAATCAGTTGCACGATATTGGTCGCCGAACGTGTCGCGGCCTGTTGGGCAGCGGCGTATTCGCGGATCAGCAGGAAGGTCACGATGCTCAGGATGGCAATGACAACCAACGAACTGGCCAGTACGAGTACCCGTTCCGAGCGTATCGAAAACGGGGTATTGCCGGGTGTCGCACTGCTCGCGCTCATGGTTCCGATGTCTGCATTTGTCATGTGGCTGGGATCCGTCCCAAAGGGTTGCATAACCGGCAATGCACCAGATGCTGGCCTTTTGCTGATTGTGCTTGGATCGGTGAGAGCGGGCAATCAGTGTTCGCGCAATAACGCGTGAGCGCTGCCGAAGGCGGAGATCTTTTTACTTTGCTTGATATGGCTTTCATCCAGCATTCAATCGCCTGGAATTCATCCCAATACGATCTAAACAGCGTGGGGTGTCAGGCCGGCAAGCGGATCCCGAAGGTATTCACGCCCCGGTCACTGCGCACGAAGACATCCCCGCCGTGCATCAGCGCAATCGCCTTGACGATGGCCAGCCCCAACCCGTGGTTGGCGCCACTGTTGCTGCGGGAGGCATCTACCCGGTAGAACCGTTCGAACAGGCGTGGCAGGTGTTCATCGGCAATCGGTTCGCCGGGGTTGGTGACGGCGAGGGTGATCTGGTCGCCCAGGGCCTCGATGCGCACATTGATCACTTGCCCCGGGGCGGTGTGTCGCACCGCGTTGCTCAGCAGGTTGATCAGTGCGCGGCGCAGGTGGGCGATCTCGATGTTGGCCTGGGCGTCACCGCTGACCCTGACCTGGACCTGGGCGTCTTCAAGGATGAAGTCCAGGTAGTCGAGGGTGGTCGCCACTTCGCCGGCCAGGGAGGTGCTGGTGAGTTTGGTGGCTTTGTTGCCCTGGTCGGCGCTGGCGAGGAACAGCATGTCGTTGATGATCGAGCGCAGTCGCTCCAGCTCTTCGAGATTCGATTGCAGCACCTCGAAGTAATGTTCGGCCGAGCGCCCACGGGTCAGCGCCACCTGGGTCTGGCCGATCAGGTTGGTCAGGGGCGAGCGCAGTTCATGGGCGACGTCGGCGTTGAACGACTCCAGTCGCGAGTACGCCTGTTCGACCCGGTCGAGGGTGGCGTTGAAGGAACTGACGAATTGACTGAGCTCCGGCGCCAACGGTGACATCTGCAAGCGCCCGGACAAGCGCGGTGGTGTCAGGCGTCTGGCCTCATCGGACAGTTTGATCAGCGGCTTGAGGCCGATACGCGCTACCCAGTAGCCCAGCAAGGAGGCCAGGATCACCCCGACAATCGCCAGGCTCACCAGTGCCACGAGCAAATAGTGTTGGGTCTGGTAGAACGTCTGGGTGTCGATGCCGATCATGAAGCGCAACGGTGGACGCTGGTCCTTGGCCGGGAACTGGCTGACGAGCACTTTCATCGGGTATTGCTGGGCCGCCAGTTTCAGGTCGCGCTTGCCCAGCGAACCTTCGGCGAAGGCACGAATCTGTGGATCGGGGTTGCCATATTCAAAGCGTGGATCGCCACTGACGATCCAGAAGTGAATGCGTTTGTCTTCCTCTCCCAGCAGGCGCAACTTGTTATTGATCTTCACCCAGTGCTCGGGTGTGCCGTAGCGACCGACCGTGGATTCGAGCACGCTGTAGCGCGCATCGAGTTCGGCTTCCGGCAGCAGGCCCAGACCCTTTTCGACTTGCTGGTACAAGGCTCCGCCGATCAACAGGAACACCAATGCCGCCACCAGCGTGAACATGCCGCTCAGGCGCAGGGCAATACTGTCGGGCAAAGTCACTCTCTGCTCTCCAGCACATAACCCATTCCACGAATCGTGTGCAGCAGTTTCTGTTCGAACGGCCCGTCGAGCTTGGCCCGCAAGCGTTTGATGGCCACTTCCACCACATTGGCGTCGCTGTCGAAGTTGATGTCCCAGACCATTTCGGCAATGGCGGTTTTCGACAGTATTTCGCCCTGGCGACGTGCCAGGACGCTGAGCAGCGAGAACTCCTTGGCCGTCAGGTCCAGGCGTTGGCCTGCTCGGGTGGCCTTGCGGCTGATCAGGTCGATCCACAGGTCGGCGATGCTGACCTGCACCGGTTCATGACTGCCGCTGCGGCGGGTCAGGGCTTGCAGGCGGGCCACCAGCTCCAGGAAGGAGAACGGCTTGCCCAGGTAATCATCGGCGCCGTCTCGCAAGCCCTTGATGCGGTCTTCGACACGTTCACGAGCGGTGAGCATGATCACCGGCGTCTGTTTGCGGGCGCGCAGGGCCCGCAGCACGCCGAAGCCGTCCAGGCCTGGCAGCATGACGTCCAGCACGATCACCGCGTAGTCGCTTTCCAGCGCCAGGTGCAGCCCCTCGACGCCGTCCGGCGCCACATCTACGGTGTAGCCCTGTTCGCTCAGGCCGCGATGCAGATAGTCCGCGGTTTTTTCTTCGTCTTCGATGATCAGAACGCGCATGGTCCCGCCTCAGTCTGTGGTCGCCAGCGTCGTCGGCGCAGGTCCGGGCTGCTGGACGGGCCGATGAAACAGTCGCTCGAGCCATAAGTATATGACCGGTGTAGTGAACAACGTCAGCGCCTGGCTCACCAGCAGGCCGCCGACCACTGCAATGCCCAACGGCTGGCGCAGTTCTGCGCCGGGGCCGGAGCCGAGCATCAGCGGCAGGGCGCCCAGCAGGGCGGCCAGGGTGGTCATGATGATCGGGCGAAATCGGGTCAGGCATGCCTGGAAAATCGCTTCCTGGGGCGTCAAGCCACCCTTGCGCTGGGCGTCGAGAGCGAAGTCGATCATCAGGATGCCGTTTTTCTTGACGATGCCGATCAGCAGCACCAGCCCGATCAGCGCCATGATCGAAAAATCCTGGCCCAGCAACCACAGCATGACCAGCGCGCCGAGGCCGGCCGAGGGCAGGGTGGAGATGATCGTCAATGGATGCACGAAACTCTCGTAGAGCACGCCGAGGATGATGTACACCGCCAACAGTGCGGCGAGGATCAGCCATGGCTGGCTGGCCAGGGAACTTTGGAACGCCTGGGCCGCGCCCTGGAAGTTGCCGGTAATGGAGGCCGGCATGCCGACCTCGTTCTTGGCCTGGTCGAGCATGCGCACCGCATCCCCCAATGCCACGCCGGGCGCCAGGTTGAACGACAGGTTGGCGGCCGGGAACATGCCGTCATGGGCAATGGACAGCGGGCCGTTGGTCGGCGCATCGAAGCGGGCCAGGGCCGAGAGCGGGACCATCTCTCCACTGAGCGGCGAGCGCAAGTAGAAATAGGCCAGGCTCTCGGCCTTGCCGCGTTGCGCGGTGTCGAGCTCCAGGATCACGTTGTACTGGTTGGTTTCAGTCTGGAATTCGTTGATCTGCCGCTGGCCGAAGGCGTCGTACAGGGCCTGGTCGACATCGCTGGCGGTGAGGCCAAAGCGCGCCGCCGCGCTGCGGTCGATGTTGATGTGGGTGATGCTGCCGCCCAGTTGCAGGTCGTTGGAGATGTCCCGGAACGCGGGGTTACCGCGCAGCCTGTCGGTGAGTTTTTGTGTCCAGGTGTTCAGCGTCGGTCCGTCGTTGCTCTTGAGCACGTATTGATACTGGGCGCGGCTCGGACCGGGACTGAGGTTGATGTCCTGCCCGGCCCTCAGGTACAGCACCACGCCGGGGATGCCCAGCAGTTTGGGGCGGATCCGGTCGATGAACGCGCTGGCCGACACGTCACGCTGATCCTGGGGCTTGAGGGCGATCCAGAAGCGACCATTGGCGATGGTCTGGTTGGAACCCGAGACGCCGACAGCGTGAGAAAAGCTCTGCACCGCCGGGTCGGCGGCGACGATCTCGGCCAGGGCCTTGTGTTTGGCCACCATGTCCGGGAATGACACGTCGGCGGCGGCTTCGCTGGTGCCCAGCACCAGGCCGGTGTCTTGTACCGGGAAGAAACCCTTGGGAATGAATACGTAGCCCGCCACTGCCAGCACCAGGCTCACGCCGAACACGCCGATCATCAGCCTCTGATGGGCCAGGGCCCAGCGCAGTGTCCGTTCATACCCACCCAGCAGGCGTTCGCCGAAACTTCGCTTGCCATGGGCATGAGGCGTCGGGGCGCGCATGAACAGCGCGGCCAGGGTCGGTGCCAGGGTCAGGGACACCACCACCGAAATCAGGATGGTCGAAGTGGCGGTCAGGGCAAACTCCTTGAACAGACGCCCGACCACGCCGCCCATGAAGAGCAAGGGAATGAACGCGGCTATCAGCGAAAAACTGATGGAGATCACCGTGAAGCCGATTTCGCCAGCTCCTTTGATCGCCGCTTCGCGCATGCCATCACCCGCCTCCAGGTGCCGGTGAATGTTCTCCACCACTACAATCGCATCGTCCACCACGAACCCGACCGAGATCACGATAGCCACCAGGGTCAGGTTGTTCAGACTGAAGCCCATCACATACATCAGGGCGAAACTGGCGATCAGCGACACGCCCAGGACCGCTGAGACAATCAGGGTCGCCGAGAGCTGGCGCAGGAACAGCGCCATCACCGCCACCACCAGCAGCACCGCGATCAGCAAGGTGATCTCCACCTCATGCAGCGAAGCGCGGATAGTCTGTGTACGGTCGTTCAGTACCTTGACTTGCACGGCCGCAGGCAGCATGGCTTCCAGGGTCGGCAAGGCTGCCTGGATGCGGTCGACGGTGTCGACGATGTTCGCCCCCGGCTGACGGAAAATCACCAGGTTGAGCCCCGGTTGCTCATCGGACCAGGCCTGAATGTAGGCGTCTTCCGAACCATTGATGACTTTGGCGACGTCCTTGAGATGAACCGGTGCCCCATCCTTGTAGGACACGATCAACTCACCATATTCCTCCGGCTGGAACAGCTGATCGTTGGTGGACAGGGTGGAAACGCTCGACTCGCCGTAAAGCGCCCCCTTGGCCAGGTTGAGGCTGGCCTGCTGGAGCGCCACGCGAATGTCGGCCAGGGTCAGACCGATGGCGGCGAGTCGGTCCGCCGAGGCCTGTACCCGGATCGCCGGACGTTGCTGGCCGGTGATGTAGATTTGTCCCACGCCATCGATCTGGCTGAGTTGCCGGGCGAGCAGGGTTTCGACGTAGTCGCTCAATTCGGTGCCGGGCATCAGGCTGGAGCTGATGCTGAGGATCAACACCGGGCTGTCGGCCGGATTGACTTTGCGCCAGGTGGGCAGATTCGGCATGTCCTGGGGCAGTTTGCCGGAGGCGGTATTGATGGCCGCTTGCACTTCCTGGGCGGCGGTGTCGATGCTTTTGTCCAGGCTGAACTGCAAGGTCAGGTTGGTCGAGCCCAGGGCACTGCTTGAGGTCATCTGGGTAATGCCGGAAATGGCGCTGAATTGCACTTCCAGTGGGGTCGCCACCGACGACGCCATGGTTTCGGGGCTGGCGCCGGGCAACAGAGCCCTGACCTGGATGGTCGGGAATTCCGCTTCAGGTAACGGCGCGACAGGCAGGCGAGGAAAGGCGATCAATCCCAGCAGTATCAGGGCGAAGGTCATCAGGACCGTGGCGATGGGATGGTCGATGCACCACGCCGAAACCGAACCGCGGCCCTTCATGGTTTTGGCTCCGACACATTGGCCTGGGCCACTGGGTCACCGAGCACCTGGATGCGGCTGCCCGGCTTGAGCCGTGACTGACCGTCGCTCACCAGTTGATCGCCCGCGCTCACCCCTTTGATGATGTGCAGGTCACTGTCCTGGTAGACCATCACCACCGGTACGCTCTCTACCCGGTCGCCGGTGATTCGGTACACGAAAGGTTGCTCCAGGCCGCGCTGAACCACGGTCGGTGGAACCACCAGGGCGTCCTTGTCGAGTGCGGTCTGGATTTTCAATGTCACCAACTGCCCTGGCCATAGCCGTTGCGCGGCGTTGCTGAATTCAGCCTTGGCCCGCAGGGTGCCGGTGTTGGCGTTGATCTGGTTGTCGATCAGGCTCAGGCGGCCCTCGCCGAGCATTTCACCGGAGGTCCCATCAGCGCCTATGTAGGCCTGGACCAGCGCTTGCTCGGGGGCGGCCATCAACCGTTGCAAGGTGGGCAGCATTTGTTGGGGCAGGGCGAACTCCACTGCGATCGGGTCGATCTGGGTCACGGTGAACAAGCCCTCGGTGTCGCTGGTGCGCAGGAAGTTGCCTTCGTCCACGTTGCGAATGCCGACGCGACCGGTCACCGGGGAGCGGATCCGGGTGTAGGACAACTGCACCTGGGCGGCATCGATGGCCGCCTGATTGCCCTGGGCGGTGGCCTTGAGCTGGTTGACCAGTGCCTGTTGCTGGTCGTAGGTCTGTTTCGATACGCCGTCGTCGACACTGAGCAATTTGTAACGCTTGAGATTGACCTGGGCGACCGCCAGTTGTGCCTGGCTTTCACCGAGTTGGGCCCTGGCCTGGTCAAGGCTGGCGCGGATCGAGCGGTCGTCGATGGTGGCCAGCAGTTCCCCCTTCTTGACCTGTTGCCCTTCCTTGACCAGCAGTTGAGTGAGGATGCCGTCGATCTGCGGGCGGATCACCACGCTGTGCAGTGACAACACCGTGCCGATGCCACTGGCAAAGCGCGGCACATCCTTTTGCACCACGCTGACGACCCTTACCGGCACGGCCACGGGCGCGCCGGGCTTGGCGGTGACAGGCTTCATGACATACCAGAGGGCGACAGCTGCCAGAGCGACCAGGAGCGCGACGAGCAAGACGGTTTTTTTCTGGATGTGCATGGATGTGGGAGGCCGGTTCAGGACAGAGGGATTTTTATCTTTCTTATATAGCGTTGTGAGGTGGTCAGGAAGGTGACGCCTAACTGACGGGCTTGTCAGTTTTGTCCCGACTTGCTGTCAGACGAGTGAAGGGCCGATTGAATCCGCCCTGCGCGCGCTGGTATCGGGCGGGTATACTGCCGACTTTCGCGGCTCGCTCTCCGGGCCCGACTTGCACGCATTACCCGGAGCTTTACATGACTTCCCCAACACCTTCGCCCGCGGACGAACGCCCGAACGGCGAACAGGCCGACCGGCCCGACAGCGATGTTTCCAGCGGCGAGAGCGTCAACGCGATCCCGACCTTCAAGTTTCCGTTCAAGCCCGGTGAGCTGGCCGCGGCCAAAGGGGCCGGGCAGCAGCCTTGGTACAAGAACGGCGCGAAGAACGGTCATACCAAGACCCCTGGCGCCGCGCCTCCCGGCACGCGTCGCTCGATGGGCAAGCGCTGATATCACCCTTGGAGCACGGGCGCGAAACGCGAAATCAGTTCGCGACCCGTGCACCGGCCAGACTGCCACTCAACTCATAGGCAGTCAGTTCGGCCTGGTGCGCCGCGAGGATTTCCGGCAGCGAGCCGCGCAGGTACTCGACCCAGGTCTTGATCTTCGCATCCAGGTACTGGCGCGAAGGATAGATGGCGTAGAGGTTCAGTTCCTGGGAGCGGTAGTTGGGCATGACCCGCACCAGCGTGCCATTGCGCAAGCCCTCAATGGCGGCATACACCGGCAACACGCCCACGCCCATGCCACTGGTGATCGCGGTTTTCATGGCATCGGCGGAGTTCACCAGGAACGGTGAGTTGCTGATGGTGACCATCTCTTGGCCTTCGGGGCCGTCAAATACCCATTTCTCCAGCGGAATGACCGGGCTGACCAGGCGCAGGCAGGCGTGGTTGAGCAGGTCGCCGGGTTTCTGCGGGCAGCCGCTGGCTTTCACGTAGGCAGGTGATGCGCAGACGATGCTGTAGGTGATCCCCAGGCGCTGGGAGACAAAGCCCGAGTCCGGCAATTCGCTGGCCAGTACGATGGAAACGTCGTAACCCTCGTCCAGGATGTCCGGCACACGATTGGCCAGGGTCAGGTCGAAAGTCACGTCGGGATGGGTTTTACGATAGCGGGCGATGGCATCGATCACGAAATGCTGGCCGATGCCGGTCATGGTATGGACCTTCAACTGCCCGGCAGGACGTGCGTGAGCATCGCTGGCCTCGGCTTCAGCCTCCTCGACATACGCCAGGATCTGCTCGCAACGCAGCAGATAGCGTTTGCCGGCCTCGGTCAGGGCGATGCGGCGGGTGGTGCGGTTGAGCAGGCGGGTTTGCAGATGGGCTTCCAGGTTGGAAACCGCACGCGAAACGTTGGCTGTGGTGGTATCCAGTTGCACGGCAGCGGCGGTGAAACTGCCCGCTTCAGCAACACAGCTGAACGCACGCATGTTTTGCAAAGTGTCCATGGGAGGCTCTCTTGGGAGATGGCAAATTGTGACACGAAGTTACAGCGCAGCGGACCCCGACTAATGGATTATCGCAGTAACGGTAACAAAGATTCGCAGAAAGGTCGGCTTATCGCCGTTCGATGGGGTGCCTAGAATTGCGGCCAATCCTGGATCGCTGATTGCTGTGGGAGCGAGCCTGCTTGCGATGGCGGCATCACATTCCCCTCAATGTGTCTGCCTGGACGCTATCGCGAGCAGGCTTGCTCCCACAGTTGCGTCACCGGGCATTCAGCCTCTTCACGCCTCCCCATCTCAGGAATTTTGCGCAAGTGCCGCGTTGCATCAGCAGAGAGCTGAAGACTCTCAGTGTTTGGCTTTTAACGTTCACCATCAGCGGTTGCATCGGCACGGGAGGGATTGCGCCGCAAGGCCAGGCATTGTCGGCCAATCAACTGGCCACCGATGAAGCGATCCGCGAGGCTGCCCGTGATGCTCACTGGCCCACCGGCCAGTGGTGGAATGCCTATGGCGACCGGCAACTGGATCGCTGGATCGACCTGGCCGTGCATGACAGCCCGAGCCTGGCCCTGGCCGCTGCCCGCGTGCGGCAGGCCAAGGCCATGGCCGGTGTCGTCGAGGCTGCCGAGTCGCTACAGATCAATGGTCAAGCGACCCTCAAGCGCCACAACTGGCCCACCGATCAGTTCTATGGCCCTGGCGAGTTGGCCGACACCACCACTTGGGACAATAACGCGGGCCTGGGCTTGAGCTATGCGCTGGACCTGTGGGGCCGCGAGCGCAACGCCAGTGAGCGGGCCGTCGACCTGGCTCATGTCAGCGTGGCCGAGGCGCGGCAGGCGCAGTTGGAGTTGCAGAACAACATCGTGCGCACCTATATCCAGTTCGCGTTGCACTATGCCCAGCGCGATATCGTCGTGGCGACCCTCCATCAGCAGGAGCAGATTCTCGAACTGGCGCAAAAGCGTCTGGACGGCGGCATCGGCACCCATTTCGAAGTCAGCCAGGCCCAGGCGCCACTGCCTGAGACCCATCGGCAACTCGACGCCCTCGACGAAGCCATTGCCTTGAGCCGCAATCAACTGGCGGCGCTGGCGGGCAAAGGGCCAGGAGACGGGGCGCGGCTGCAGCGCCCGACCCTGGCCCTCGGTGCGCCCTTGAAGTTGCCGTCGGCCTTGCCCGCCGAATTGCTCGGCCAGCGTCCGGACGTGGTGGCCGGGCGTTGGCAAGTGGCCGCTCAGGCACGGGGTATCGATGTCGCGCGTGCCGGGTTTTATCCCAATGTCGACCTGGTGGGCAGTATCGGCTACATGGCGACCGGTGGCGGGGCGCTGGAGTTCTTGACCGGCAAGAAGCTCAACTACAGCGTCGGACCGGCCATCACACTGCCGATTTTCGACGGTGGGCGCCTGCGCTCACAGTTGGGGGAGGCGGCGGCCGGTTATGACATCGCCGTGGCCCACTACAACCAGACGCTGGTCGATGCACTCAAGAGCATTTCCGATCAGTTGATCCGCCGTGAGTCCATGGACAAGCAACACGTCTTCGCTGCTGAGTCGGTGGCCGCCGCGCAACGCACCTACGACATCGCGATGGTTGCGTTCCAGCGCGGGCTCACTGACTACCTCAACGTGCTCAACGCCCAAAGCCTGTTGTTCAAGCAGCAACAGGTGCAGCAGCAAGTGGAGGCGGCGCGCCTGACGGCCCACGCCGACCTGGTGACGGCGTTGGGCGGTGGCCTGGACGCCGGCAAGGACATCCCTGACTTGAGCCATGTTGAGTAGTTCTATTGTGATGTCTTTATTCGCTCCTGCCCGCTGGCTGTACCGCCTCGAATGGCGCCGTGGTTTCTTCGACTGGGCTCGCAGCGACGGTGTGACGTGGGTCTACATTTTCAAAGTGCTGCTCGCCGCCTTCCTGGCATTGTGGCTGGCGATGCGTCTGGAGCTGCCGCAACCGCGCACGGCCATGATCACGGTGTTTATCGTCATGCAGCCCCAGAGCGGGCAGGTGTTCGCCAAGAGTTTCTATCGCTTGCTCGGCACGCTGGCCGGCTCGGCGGTGATGGTGGCGCTGATTGCCTTGTTCGCCCAGAACACCGAACTGTTTCTGGGCAGTCTGGCGATCTGGGTCGGCGTCTGTTCAGCGGGCGCGGCGCGTTATCGCAACTTCAGGGCCTATGGTTTTGTGCTGGCCGGCTACACCGCGGCCATGATCGGTCTGCCGGCCCTGGCTCATCCGGAAGGCGCGTTCATGGCGGCGGTCTGGCGTGTGCTGGAAATTTCCCTGGGGATTCTCTGCGCGACCCTGATCAGCGCCGCGATCTTGCCGCAAACCGCCAGCGCCGCCATGCGCAACGCCCTGTACCAACGCTTTGGAGTGTTCGCCCTGTTTGTCACGGATGGCTTGCGTGGACGCAGCAAACGCGAGGCATTCGAGGCGCGTAACGTCGGTTTCATTGCCGAAGCCGTGGGCCTGGAAAGCCTGCGCAGCGTGACGGTGTTCGAAGACCCGCACATGCGTCGGCGCAACGGTCGGCTCAGCCGCTTGAACAGCGAGTTCATGGGCATCACCACCCGATTCAACGCCTTGCACCAGTTGCTCGAACGTCTACGCAGCCGCGGGGTGGATCATGTGGTGAATGCCATTAAACCGGGTCTGCTAACGTTGGCCGAGTTGCTGGACGGTTTTAGCGCCCGCGCCTTGACCGATAAAGACGCCGCGCGCCTGGCGGCGGAGCTGGCAACCTATAAAGCCGATTTGCCGGCACAGGTCCGCAGGCTGCGTGGGGTGTTCGAAGAAACAGATCCGAGCGAGGCAGAACGGCTGGATTTCCACACCGCCTATGAGCTGCTGTATCGCTTCGTCGATGACTTGCACGGCTACGCCCAGACCCATGCGTCGCTGGCTGATCATCGCCACGAACGCGAGCAATGGGACCAACCTTTCATGCCGCAGACCAACGGTCTGGCGGCTGCGGCGTCGGGGTTTCGGGCAGCGTTCATCCTGCTGGTGCTGGGCAGCTATTGGGTCGCCACGGCCTGGCCGAGCGGTGCGACCATGACGATGATTGCCGCCGCCACGGTGGGCTTGTCGGCCGCCACGCCCAACCCCAAACGCATGGCGTTCCAGATGGCGTGTGGCACGCTGCTCGGGGCCTTGATCGGTTTCGTCGAGATGTTTTTCATCTTCCCGCTGATCGATGGCTTTCCCTTGCTCTGCGTGATGTTGGCGCCGGTGATCATGTTGGGCTCATTCCTCAGCTCGCGACCGCAATACGCCGGGGTCGGGTTGGGGTTGTTGATCTTCTTCTGCACAGGCTCGGTGCCCGACAACCTGACGGTCTACAACCCCTACACCTTCATCAACGATTACCTCGCGATGATCCTTGGCATGCTGGTATGTGCCGCTGCCGGGGCAATCATTCTGCCGCCCAACAGTCGCTGGTTGTGGCGCCGGCTCGAACAAGACCTGCGCGAGCAGGTGGTGTTTGCCATCAGCGGCCGGCTCAAGGGCCTGGCCTCGGGCTTTGAAAGTCGCACCCGGGACTTGCTGCATCAGGCTTATGGGCTGGCGGCGGGGCAACCTGGGGTGCAGCGGGATCTGTTGCGCTGGATGTTTGTGGTCCTGGAAGTCGGCCACGCGATTATCGAATTGCGCAAGGAACAGGCGATCTTGCCCGTGCATCCGGCCTATGCCCCAAGCCAGCCCTGGCGCCAGGCGATCCGCGTGATGGGGCGGGCGTTGGTGCGGCTGTTTCGTCAGCCCGGCCAGAGCAATCTGGAGCGCGCCCTGCTGGCGGTCGACCATGCCATCAGCCGCGTACAGGCCAGTGACGAACCCTTCGCCCCGCATTTCGACACCTCAGCCCTGCGCCGGGTGAAAAGCTACCTGCATTTCATCCGCACCTCGCTGTTGGACCCGCAATCGCCATTGGCGGCCTACGCCAGGCCGCTGCCCCAGGAACCCGAACATGCCTCGTGAAATCGCCTTCCATGGCGTGTACATGCCCACCATGACCCTGATGTTTTTCATCGCCGCCGCCCTGGCCTGGGCCCTGGATCGTTTTCTGTCGGGGTTGGACCTGTACCGCTTCTTCTGGCACCCGGCGCTGCTGCGCCTGAGTCTGTTTACCTGCCTGTTTGGCGCGCTGGCGCTGACGGTCTACCGTTGAGATCAATGCGATGAAAAAGTTTTTCAGCCTGCTTGCGACGCTGTTGGTGCTGGCCCTTGCCCTGTGGATCGGCCGGGTGTTGTGGGTGCACTACATGAACACTCCGTGGACCCGTGATGGTCGGGTACGCGCCGACATCATCAACGTCGCCGCCGACGTCAGTGGTGAGGTGGTCGAGGTACCGGTGCGTGATAACCAGTTGGTAAAAAAGGGCGACCTGCTGATGCGCATCGACCCCGAGCATTACCGCATTGCGGTGAAACAGGCTCGCTCTTTGGTGGCCTCGCGCAAGGCGACCTGGGAAATGCGCAAGGTCAACGCGCATCGGCGTGCCGACCTGGACAGCCTGGTGATCTCCCGGGAAAACCGTGACGACGCCAGTAACATTGCCGACTCGGCCCTGGCCGATTACCAGCACGCCCAGGCGCAACTGGAGGCCGCCGAACTGAATCTCGCCCGTACCCAGGTCCGCGCGGCGGTGGACGGTTATGTCACCAACCTCAACGTGCATCGGGGCGACTATGCGCGCATCGGCGAGGCGAAAATGGCCGTGGTGGACATGAATTCGTTCTGGGTCTACGGCTTCTTCGAAGAAACCAAGCTGCCCAAGGTGCGGGTCGGTGATTCAGCGCAGTTGCAGTTGATGAGCGGCGAGGTGCTCAAGGGGCATGTGGAAAGCATCTCGCGGGGCATCTACGACCGTGACAACCCCGCAAGCCGCGAGTTGATCGCCGATGTGAACCCGACCTTCAACTGGGTTCGCCTGGCGCAGCGGGTGCCGGTGCGGATCCATATCGACGAAGTGCCGGACGGCGTGCTGCTGGCGGCGGGGATGACCTGTACGGTGGTGGTCGAGCCCAAACCGAGCGCTGACGCCCACGGATAATTGTGGGCGCGAGCCTGCTCGCGATAGCGGTGTTTCAGTGGGCAAGGAGGTTGGTTGTGCCGTCGCTATCGCGAGCAGGCTCGCTCCCACAGGGTTTCATGCGTGTTTACCCTGTGTTTTACAGCGACCCACCCAACCCGAACCGCTTCATCAAGCCTTTTTCCAGCAACCCCTTGGGCAGCAAACCGGCCATCAACGGCAACGCCCGGCTGCCATTGCCCAAGCGCAGCAGGCGCGGGGGCCTGGGTTGCTGCACGGCCTTGAGCAGTCCTGCGGCAAAATCGCTGGCCGGGGTCGGGTTGTCCTGGGACGCCTTGGCGCGGCTGCGGATGCCGTCGCGCAGAGGCCACCAAGGTGACTGTTCGCTGATCAGTTGCTCGGCTTCATGGCCGGCATTTTTGGCAAAGCTGGAGGCGATGGCGCCGGGCTGGACTTCCATCACGCGGATCCCGAACGGTGCCAGTTCCATGCGCAGCGCATCGCTCAAGGCATGCACCGCCGCTTTCGAGGCGCAATAGGCGCCAGCAAATGGCGTCACCAGTACGCCGGAAACGCTGCCGATGTTCACCACCAATCCCTTGGCCCGGCGCAGCACCGGGAATAGTGCGCGGGTCACTCCGACGACCGCGAACACGTTGGTTTCGAACTGGCGCTGCATGGCCGGCACACCACCGTCCAACAATGGACCCATGGCGCCGTAGCCGGCATTGTTGATCAGCACATCGAGACCGCCGTGTTGTTGGTTGATGCGTTCGCTCAACTGTTCCAAGGCCGGGCCATCATTGACGTCCAGTTGTACGGCGGTAAACCCGGCAGCACTGAGCAGCGCCACGTCCTCATCCTTGCGTGCACTGGCCCATACTTGATAGCCGGCGGCCTTGAAGGCATCGGCGAGGGCGCGGCCGATGCCGCTGGAACATCCGGTAATCAACGCAACGGGCATAGCCATTCCTTATGCAAACAGTGAGAGGGGATCAGTTGGAGAAGCTGCCTTGCAATCGTTCGGCGCGAAACTCCAGGGTTTGTGGGCGGTAGCCGGGACGCAGTGGCGGCAGGGGCAGGCAATCCTGCCAGTCCGCGCCGGGCTGCAACTCGCCTGGGCCTCTGTAACGAGGTGCGGTGTACTGATTGTCGGCCAGGTTGATGGTGTCGCCGGGTGCATACGCCGCGATTCGCCAGCGCAGTTCGATCAGCGGTACATCGTTGCCATTGGTCATGTTCAGCAACAGCGGACGGTCGGCCGGGCAGCGTTCGGGGGCGTAAGTGACGCGCAGATCCAGGCGCGCCAGTTGCCGGGTTTCGCGGCTGTCCTCCCAGAGTACCCACGCGGCCACCAGTCCCAGCCCGACGAACGCCGCCAGGGACACCGGCAACGCCTTGGCCGGATAGCGCAGCAGCAGGATGAGCCAGGTGATGACCAGCAAGACGCCGATAAGCATGGTTGAAGCCTCCGTTACCGTCACACCATCCTACCGGAGGGGGCGGGCCGTGGGTATTCATCCGTCTCGGGCCGTCGGTCGCCGCTGTCATATCTGACAGTAGGCAAGGGTTGTCTGCCCTTGTTAGATGCCGTTTACGACGCTGCGGTGCTACGACCAAGAGGTCTGATTAGATGGGCATGGATCAGAGAACCCCGAGGCTGATGGCCTTTGACCCAAGGAATTTACCGGTTCGTTCGGTCGACTATTGGCGCAACATCGAGAACGGGCCCACGCAAGAGCGCGTCACTCGCAGCCTTTTCGATGCCGCCGGTCGTTTGGCAAAACAGTGGGATCCTCGATTGTGGCGCTTGCAACCAGACGATCAGTCGGCGCCGGCCAACCTTACGACGGTTTATTCGCTGTCCGCTGCCGCGCTGCGTACCGATAGCGTCGATGCGGGCAGGCAGATCGATCTGCCTGGGCTCGCCGGCGAGGGTTTGCGGGCGTGGGACGGTCGGGGCACGCATCGCGAGGTGGGCTACGACGACCTGCTCCGTCCCGTGGTGGTGCTCGAACAAGGCGCCGGGCAACTGCGTCGGTGCATGGAGCGGTTGAAGTACGGTTCCCCGGGCCGGGGCGATCGCGACCATAACCAGTACGGGCAGTTGATCCGCCACGATGACCCGGCGGGTAGCGTGCTGCTGGAGTCGTTTTCCCTCACCGCGCAAAACCTTGTCCAGAACCGTCGCTTCATCCTTGATGCCGTCACTCCCGACTGGCCGGAGCCGGAAGCCGAGCGCGAAACACTGCTCGAGCCCGGCGAGGGCGCCCGGTCAACCTGGTGCCTTGGCCCCCAGGGTGACGTGCTGGAGCAAATGGATGCCCTGGGCCATCGACAACGCAAGAGACTGACCCGTGATGGCCGGTTGCATGAAAATCACTTGTTATTAAACGGGCAGGACACATGGCAGCCGCTGGTCAGGGATATCCGTTACAGCGCCGAGGGGCAAATAGAGCAAGAAACGGCCGGTAACGGCGTGCAGACCACACTTCGATACAGTCCCGATGATGGCCGGTTGATGGAACGCCACGCCAGGTGCGCGGAACAGGTGCTGCAAGACCTGTTCTACACCTATGACCCCATGGGTAACGTGCTGAGTATCGAGGACAAGGCCCTGCCGGTGCGCTACTTCGCCAATCAGCGTATCAACCCGATCAGTCGTTTTATCTACGACAGTCTCTACCAATTGCTTGAAGCCAGCGGCTGGGAGGCGGGCGCTGCCAATCAGGGACCGCAGTCCGTTGGTCGCGTCGACCCGGCGGCGGTGAGCAACTACCGGCAGACCTATCGCTACGACGAAAGCGGCAACCTGCTGGAGCTGACCCATGTCGGCGCTCAGAATCATGGCCGCCAGTTGCAAGCGGCCCGCTACAGCAATCGTTGTTTGCCGTACCGCAACGGCGTGCCGCCAACGGAAGATGAAATCTGCGCCGCGTTCGATGCGCGGGGCAATTGTCTGGAACAGGACGAGGGGCGTTTCCTGGCTTGGGATCTGCGCAACCAGTTGAGTTCGGTCACCCCCATCGAACGCGCCTCAAGGCTTAACGACGGTGAGATTTATGTTTACGACGGCAGCGGTCTGCGCGTTCGCAAATTGCGCACTCTGCAAGCCGGTGCCCGGACGCTGACCGCCGAGGTGCGTTATTTGCCTGGGCTGGAACTGCGTGCCGACAGCGGCACTGGGGAGTCTCTCCAGGTCATCATCGTCCAGGGTGGGCTCAACAGTGTGCGGGTATTGCATTGGGAAAGCCCATCACCTGCGGGGGCCAATGACTTCTATCGATACAGTTTTACCGACCAATTGGGTTCGACCAGTCTGGAGCTTGCCCAGGACGGGAGAATCATCAGCCGCGAGCACTTCTATCCTTTCGGCGAGACCGCGTACCTGGCCGGGGAAGATGTGATCGAGGTCAGTTACAAGACGGTTCGTTACTCGGGCAAGGAGCGGGATGCGACAGGGTTCTATTACTACGGCTATCGGTACTACATGCCCGGTCTGCAGCGCTGGCTGAATCCGGACCCTGCGGGAGATATCGATGGGCTGAATCTGTACGCGATGGTGAGCAATAACCCGCTGACTTTTCGGGACGCCGACGGGCTCAACAAGACTGGCAAGTACGAAATAGAAGTGGGCGTAAAAAACCGACTGAAGCTCACAGCGGCAGCGCTTACGAGCAGGGTTGGCGTGTTCAAGGAAGCCACAGGAAAGTTCAGCGATGTGAATGACTTCAAAGTGGTGGAGGTCGGTGCATTCAATGACTATCTGGTGGGAGGGGATGAGGTCAAACAGAATCTACAACGCTACAAGCAACGCTATAAAGCCCTCTCCAGCGAAACATCGAGTTCGAAGGTCGTTGGGCAACCTTCAAACTTCGGTCTGGGGGCAAGCATTTCCAGTTACATGTTGCGCAGTGCCAATGATGTATTCGTGGACGAGCCGATCGATCCGGACGCGTTGAACAGGCACCCTGATTTCGTCGTTGAGCGGCGCTTTTTCGCGGTCATGAAAAAATCCGACAAGTTGAAACCACCTGAAGAGCGACAGATTTATGGTCTGGCCGAATTGAACGCGTTTACAACGAAGGGAAAAACCGAAGTGGATGTTGTGCAAGTGGTCGTCCACCCTGAAACCCAGGATGGCGGGACCTTGAAGAAAGAGGCGTTGGCGCAGGCCACCTCAGTGGCGCGACTGCCGATCCTGAAGGGGGTGGGTACATTCTTGACGGTGCATGCAATCAAGGCCATTTCGAAGGGCGCGGACATCAGAAAAATCAGAACGGACGCGGTCAATCCGCGCTCGGCCAGGATTGCCGAAAAGTTTGATGCCAAGCGAGTGGTCAATCAATAAAAAAGCCCCCACCCAACCCACTGCGGATAGGGGACGCAGTGGGCTGGACGGGGGCTTCTTGTTCTGCTGATCGTTATTGGGCGATGGTTTTCACCGACACGCCGCGTTCGACCGGGGTGGAGCGACCGTAGATGTCTTCGAAGCGTTCGATATCGTCTTCGCCCAGGTAGCTGCCGGACTGCACTTCGATGATTTCCAGCGGGATCTTGCCCGGGTTGCGCAGGCGATGAACCGAGGCGATCGGGATGTAGGTCGACTGGTTTTCGCAGAGCAGGAACACGTTCTCGTCGCAGGTCACTTCAGCGGTGCCGCTGACCACGATCCAGTGTTCGGCGCGGTGGTGGTGCATCTGCAGCGACAGGCATGCGCCCGGCTTGACCGAGATGTGCTTGACCTGGAAACGACCGCCCATGTCCACCGAGTCATAGGAACCCCATGGACGATAGACCTCGCAGTGGTTCTGGGTTTCGGTGCGGCCCTGGGCGTTGAGGGTGTTGACCATTTGCTTGACGCCTTGGACCTTGTCCTTGTGGGCGATCATCATGGCGTCCTTGGTTTCGACCACCACGATGTTGTCCAGGCCGATCACCGACACCAGCTTGCCATTGCCGTGGATCATGCAGTTGCGGCTGTCCTGGACGACGACGTCGCCCTTGGTGACGTTGCCGTTGGCATCCTTGGCGTTGACTTCCCACAGCGACGACCAGCAGCCGACATCGCTCCAGCCGGCCGACAGTGGCACCACGCAGGCGCGCTGGGTCTTTTCCATCACCGCGTAGTCGATGGAGTTGTCCGGGCAGCAGGCGAAAGTGGCTTCGTCAAAGGTGATGGTATCGGCCGTCTGTTCGCTGCGCTCCAGGGTCAGCAGGCAGGTGTCGTAGATGTCCGGATCGTGTTTTTTCAGCTCTTCGAGGAAACGGCTGGCGCGGAACAGGAACATGCCGCTGTTCCAGAAGTAACCACCGGCTTCGACGAACTCGGTGGCGCGCTTGACGTCGGGTTTTTCCACGAAGTGCGAAACGCGGCTCACCCCTTCAGGCAGCAGGGCGTCGTTGGTCGACTTGATGTAGCCATAACCGGTTTCCGGTTTGGTGGCCGGTACGCCGAACAGCACCATTTCGCCACGCTCGGCGGCCACGGTGGCCAGGGCCAACGCACGTTGCAGGGCTTTCTGGTCTTCCAGCACGTGGTCGGCCGGCAGGACCAGCATCAGCTCGTCGCGGCCTTCATTGACCAGCATCATCGCCGTCAGGGCCACGGCCGGCGCGGTGTTGCGCCCGAACGGTTCCATCAGGATGCGCTGGGCTTCCAGCTTGCGGTTGGTCAACTGCTCATTGACGATGAACCGGTGGTCTTTGTTGCAGACCACGATCGGGGTGTCCATGCCTTCGAACACCAGGCGCTCGAGGGTCTGCTGGAACAGGGTGTGTTCGCCGGTCAGGGCCAGGAACTGTTTAGGGAATTGCTTGCGCGAAAGCGGCCAAAGACGTGAGCCGCTACCACCTGACAAGATCACCGGAATCATGTTTGTTACTCCTACAAATCGAAATGGTTTTTAGAGCTACTGCGTTCTGTCGTTTCACTCTCTTGTTGTTGTTCCTGCGGCAGTGGCAAGCCTTGAGCTTCAAGCTGCAAGCAAAAGCTTGCCGCTTGAAGCTGGAAACTTGCCGCTGCTCTTATCGGGTCGACACCGGGCGTTTTACCCACACTGGCGACAGGCTGCTGCCGGAGCCGGTGACGTACAGCACGGCCGCTTCGCCGCGTTCCAGGGCCACGGGCTTGAGGTCGCCGACTTTCTTGTCGCCGTCGAACAGCGCCAGGCTCACTTTCACCGGGTTGATTTCACGCTCGCCACGGCTCTTGGCCGCTACGGTCTTGACCACTTCGGTCTTGCCGTCGGCGGTCTTGAGGGTCAGCGGCTTGTCGCTAAGGTTCTGCACGCGAACCAGGGATTTCTGCTTGTTCTTGAATGGCGGTTCTTCGATCAACTGAGGCTGGCCGCTAGCGTTGTTGACCAGGGTGTAATAGTGATCGGGAGCCAGCTTTACCGGGACGGTCTGGCTGCCGACCTTGGCACTGTAGTCGCCGCCAGGCATGAAGCTGAAGTCGGTGCTGGCCAGTGGTGCTACGTCGCTCAGGTTGGTGCTGCCGACGGTCGCGCTGACTTCGGCGTTGCTGGCGTTGTAGATCCGCACGAAGCTCGACCCTTTTGGCGCAACCGGGCCATACAGGGCCGAGTCACCTCCGGCAAAGGCAGACAGTGAAAGGGCGCTCATGCTGGCAACCAGGGCAACGGCCTTGAGGGAGCGAGCGGCGAGACGGCGAGGAGTTGTAGTGAAAGTCATGGTGGACCTCTCTTTCAGTTTTGCGCCCGGTCGGGCGTCTCGGATGGGGTGTTGGCGGCTACGTTCTGTTGGCGTGCGCCGGCTTGCTTGAGTTCTGCGACCCACTGCGGGTCGGCGTCACCGATTTCGTTGTTCACAGGCAGATAACGTTCAGGAAACTCCCAGATCAGCACCTGGGGCGGGCTGTTCTTGAAGGCGTCGCTCTTGAGGTAGCTGAGCATCGGCAGAATCGGGCCATGGCCGTCTTCGGCGTAGTTCACGACGTCGCTGTTCAGGGCCTGCTTGAGGGCACCGACGAAGTTCCAGGTGGGGTTGGCGCTGTAGCTGGTGCCGATCAGCGCCACGGGCACTTGGGCATCGGCAAACAGCGCGTCGCCTTCGGCCGGCTGATCGTCGGCTTCACGGGTGGTGCGCTTGACCAGCGGCTCCTGGGCTGGCATCAGGTTTTCGAACAGCGGGTCCAGAGGCAGGAACTGACGCAGGTCGCCCTTGTGGATGATTTTTTCCGCTGGCGTTGTCACGAAACGTTGTGGCTCGCCGTTGAGTGGGGTGCGCTCGGCAATCGTCTTCGCCAGCATCTCGGCGGCGACCTGCGCGCCTTCGGGAGTCCAGTGGGTGTCGGTGCGCAGGAACACTTGTTGGCCGTTTTGCTTGGCCTGTTGCATCGGGCCGAGCAGGTCAGGGGCCAGGATCTTGTCTGCCGCCACACGGGCATGGAAATCCTGATAGAGGTTGGCGTGAATGCTGGACGGCTTCACTTCACCCAAGTGTTCCGGGTAGAGGCGCGCCTTGGCTGGCACGATCGCCATCACCAGGGTAATGCCCTGTTCCTTGAGCTTCTGGCGCACGCCTTCGACCAGCGCGTAGTTGCCTTGCAGGTTTTGCTCTTCGTTGACGATCGGATTGAACTCTTCGTCGCTGTACAGCCACTGATCGCGACCCAGGACCACGCCTTTGCGGCCCTCGTTGAACAGCTTGTAGTCCAGTGCCGCCCAGATGTTGGTGCCCAGGCGCTTGATCGGGAACTCGTCGTCGTAGTGCGTCTCGACGGCTTTGCTCCAACGACCGTTGAGCACGGTCGCATCGGGGTTGGTGCTGAAGCCGAAGAAGCTGCGCACCGACCACAGGCCCAGGACCGTCAAGGTCAGCAGGAACAGTGCGATGTAGAAGATGCGTAATGAGCGGGTCATGTTCAGATCCCTCAGAACTGGAAGTAAAGGAACGGCGAGAAGCTTTGCGCCGAGAGTTTGAGAATCGAGGCGATGAACAGCACCAGCACCAGCGTGCGCATCACGTAGCGCGGCCAGTCAGCGACCCAGTACGCCGGTTGCACCTGGGCTTCGACGCCCACGGTGTAGCCCGGTTGATGAATGCTCGACGGGTTGTCGCCCGGTACAGCCTTGATCAGTCCAGGTTGTGCAGTGGCCGGGCCATCGGCCTCGGTGTTCACTTCAGGCTTGGTCTTGACCGGTGGACGATTGGTGTAGAGATCGCGCAGGCCAAAGAAGGCGAGGGTGGCGTAGGCCACCGCCAGCGTGGCGATTTGCAGGCCGGTGAGGTTGGCACGGGTCAGTTCCGACAGCGACAAGTCACCGAAGCTGAACATGGCGCCATACATGCGGCCGGCCACGTGCAGGTTTTCGGCACGGAAGATCACCCAGCCCATCACCACCAGCAGGAACGTCAGTGCCCAACGGATCGGGTTGATGCTGCGTGGCGTGGTGTTGATACCCACCGCTTTTTCGATGGCCAGCCACATACCGTGCCAGGCACCCCAGATCACGTAGGTGATGTTCGCGCCGTGCCACAGACCACCGAGCAGCATGGTCAGGAACAGGTTGCGATAGGTCATCAGCGTGCCTTTGCGATTGCCGCCCAGGGTGATGTAGAGGTAATCGCGTAGCCAGGTCGACAGGCTGATGTGCCAGCGCCGCCAGAACTCGGTAATCGACTGGCTGATGTAGGGCTGCTTGAAGTTCTCCATGAAACGGAAGCCCATCATCAAGCCCAGGCCGATGGCCATGTCGCTGTAGCCGGAGAAGTCGAAGTACAGTTGCGCGGTGTAGGCCAGGGCGCCGAGCCAGGCATCGCCCGTGGTCGGGTTCTCCAGGGCAAAGCAATGATCGGCCACCACCGCCAGGGTGTCGGCGATGAACACCTTCTTGATGAAGCCCTGCATGAAGCGCGTGCAGCCTTCGGAGAACTTGTCCAGGGTGTGGGTGCGGTTGTTGAACTGATCGGCCAGGTCGCGGAAACGCAACACGGGGCCGGCGATCAGGTGCGGGAAGATCGCCACGAACGCTGCGAAGTCGATCAGGTTGTGGGTCGCCGGGGTATCACCGCGATACACGTCGATGATGTAGCTGATGGACTCGAAGATGTAGAACGAGATCCCGATCGGCAACAACACGTGGGTCAGGATGAACGGATTGAGACCGAAGCCGGTAATGATCGCGTTGAGGCTGTCCACACCGAAGTTGGCGTACTTGAAGTAGCCCAGGATGCACAGATCCACACCCACGCCGAGCAACAGCCAGCGCTGGGCGGGTTTGGTGCGCACGCCGGCGGCGCCGACTTTCAGGCCGATCCAGTAGTTCCACAGGGTGACGCCGGCGAACAGCGCAAGGAAGTCCACGCGCCACCAGGCATAGAACACATAGCTGGCCAGCAATAACAGCAGGTTGCGATAGCGTTGCCCGCTCAAGTAGTACAAGCCGAGAAAGATCGGCAAGAACAGGAACAGGAACACATTGGATGAAAATACCATCCCGATCTCTCCATGTTGAATCAACAGTCAAGGGCCAGAGCCCCCCCAACCCCCCCCATGAAAACCGGGAGGTTTTATTACATTTCAGACGCTTTGCTCCCACAGCTCCCCTGCCAGGCAGGGGATACGGCATCAGCTACCTTTTTCGCCTTTTTCCCATGACGGGTCGTACACCTTGGTCAAGTCCCCGCCGAGGCGGAACGTCTTGAACGGTTGCATTTCATGCTTGCGTTCCAGCACATCCTCGGGGCATGTGTAGAGGCTGCAGAACGGTTCCAGCCAGGCGAACTTGGAATCGATTTTCAGATCCTTCATGTCCTGCTCATCGCCGTTCTTGTCTTCGAATATCTCCGGGTCTTTCACCCCGGCCAGCACCTGGTCACCCAGGCGCTTGAGGGCGCCGTTGTTTTCCTGGCGCAGGTCCACGCCGTTGACCTGGGCGAAACTGGCGATCATCGCCAGGGGCGGCAGGGCATAGTTGTGATAGGACAGCGCCCGTTGCTTGCGCTTGAGTTCGTTGGGCAAGAAGCCCTCGGCGTCGACTTGGTTGACGCCGACCTTGTATTCCTTGACGGCCCAATCGAACAGGTCGCGGCGGTTGGTCGCCACGGCGGTGGCCATCACCGACCAGGCGGCCCAGTAGGAGTGGTTGTTGATTTTTTTCAGCGGCAGGTTGTCCCAGTCGCTCACCACCTGATCGGCCATCTTGCTGAACCAGCCTTCGATCAGTTGCGCCTGCTCCTGGTGATTGGCCAGTGGGCGAGACTCGGAGAACTTCAGGCGTACGTAGGCCGAAGCCATGCTTCCCAGGGCCCATTTGCGCATGGACTTGCCGGTGTGGTTGAAGTCCTTGGACATCAGCGCATCGGCCTTGGCCCAGGCGGTCAGCCAGTTCAGGGTGCATTCCAGCTGCTCGGGGCGGCCGTCACGCATGAATTGCATCACTTGTTTGCTGACGCCGCGTTCGATCCGGGTGATGTCGGAAGTGGCATCACGGAAGGCTTTTTCCGATTTCACGTTCAGCGTTGCGCGGGCCTTGTCGGAACCCTCGTACTTGCTGCGAAATTGCAGGGCGCCCGTGTAGGGCGTTGGTACTGCCTCGCAGCGCTCGTCAGAGCTGCCCGTCTTGAATTTTTCAATCGGTGCGAAGTAACCCTGGGGCGGGCGTAGCGGGGCCGCGGCCTGCGTCGCGCCGGCGAATATCGCCAGGGTCAGCAGGGACGGCGCCAGCAGCGTTTTCAACGTTCGGGTGCGCATGGTTCTAGTCATGAGACGAGACCTCATTGTCCGATTTGAGCCGTTTGTTGCCCGGCTTGCGGAGATGCGTTGCGTTTGCAGACTTTCGCTTCGATTTGCTGTGGCTCGGCACCGGCTTCAGGTCCCTGGACTTCTACAGCCAGCAGGTTCTGGGAAGCCCAGTCCTCGTCGGTGCGCAATTGGAAGGCGAAACGTCCGTCGGTTTCGGAAGTGTCCGGTTTTTCGATCTTGATATCCTCGTGGCGCCCATTCATGTACCAGAGGGTGGCTTGTAAGGTTTTCACCGACGTATCGGCGAAGCGGATATCGATCTGGTGGCTGCCGTTACGCAGGTCCATGTTCTTGCTGTTGACCATCAATTCGTTCTTGCCGGGCTTGAGGGCAGTCTTGCTGCTCATCAGCGCGGGCTTGCCTTCGCAACCGTTGTTGTCCAGCAGCGCCATCATCTGGCGATAGATGGTTTCCTGGTCCAAGCGATACAGCGGCGAGAATTCCCAGATGAGGATTTTCGGCGGGCTCTTCTGGAATTCTTCGCTGCCCAGGTACTGGATCATCGCGCCTTCCAGACCGCCGCCGGGGAAGGCGACGTTGAGGACGTCGGCGCCGATGGCTTCTTGAAGGAAGCCGGCGAAGTTGTAGTTCTTGCCGCTGTGACTGGTGCCCACGAGGGTGATTTGCGGATCACTGGAGTCGCCGAACAGGTCGCCGTCGCCGGCCTCGCCTTTAGGCTCGGTGGTGAACTGGTCCATGTACTGGACCGCGTAGCTGGTGCCGCACAGCTGGCCGGCCATGTTGTGCAGGGTGCCGGTCTTGCCCATGCGGCCGGACTTCTTGGTCTCGAACTCACGCTTGGGAATGTCGGCAAAGGCCGGGATCTGCTTGACCTTCTCGGCCACGATCTTCGCCGTGCGCTGGGCGCCGTACGGGGTCCAGTGCTGGTCGCCACGGAAGTAGAAATCGTGGGCCGGCAGGGTGTCGGGCAGGTTTTCGTTGGTCAACGGCGACAGGTCCGGCACTACATAACCCATCTGCGCGAAACGCCCGAGCATGCTCTTGTAGTTGGTCAGGGCCTTGTCGAAGTCGTAACTGGCCTTTTCCTGAGGGTTGAGTTTGTTGCGGTTCACCAGGCCCCGGGTCGGTTGATACACAAGCACCAGCTCAACGCCTTTTTTCTTGAACGCGTCGTGCAACTGCTGCATGCGCTTGTAGCCGGCCGGGGTGGTATTGAATTCGGTACGCAGGTCTTCCTGGGTACGGAACAGCCAATCACCCTGGGCCTGTACCAGCGTGGTGAAGTTCTGCTGATAGCGCGTGGTGTAGTTCTTCGCGTCATAAGCAGCCGGGCACAGGTTGCAGCACGGTTCGGCAGTGAACACAGGCGCTGTGGTTTCAGCGGCGCGCGCGCCGCTTGTGGCGGCGAGAATGCCGGCAGTCAGGGCGGACAGGCCCAGAAGTTTGATCATCTGTGGGTTCATAAAGGTCATCCTCAGTCCCGCAATTCAGTCTGGCGTTCGACAGGGTCGATCAGCACGGCTTTCTGCTGGCGCACCAGCAGGTCGAGAATTTCATCCTGGCGCTCGCCCAGGATCCCCGAGAAGCTGATGCCGCTGGATTTGGTCGGCGCGAGCATGGACACGCGGTAGAGCTCAACGCTCAACGGTGAGTCGATGGACAATGGGCCGCTGCCGTTGGCAGCCAGTTCACCGCCGACCACGATCAGCGAGACCTGGGCGTCGAACGGGTCGAGCTTGATGTCCCGGTCGGTGTCGGACAGGTCCTTGATGTGGCCGTAAAGACCGGTCAGGCCGTTGGCCATGGACACGTTTTCGTAAAGGCGGATGTTCACGCTGTTACGAATCCGGATGCCGTGGCGCCGGTTGCTGATCACTTTGTTGCCCCACAACAGGTTGTCACCACTCTCGTAAAGCGTGATGCCGTCGGTGTGGTTCTTGTAGATCTCGTTGTAGGCGATCAGGTTGTTCACGCTGTTACGGTCGATCACCAGGCCCGAGAGTTTGTTGTCGTAGCTGCGGTTGTTGAAAATGAAGCTGTCGTTGACCTCACGGGAAATAATGATCCCGTGCTTCTTCTTGGTCCCGTAGACGGTGTTGTCGGCGATGATCAGCCGATGGGAACGGTCGTGGGGGTCAATGCCGTAGACGATGTTGTCCTTGTAGGTGTTGCCCTTGACCACAAAGTCGTTGGTTTCGTAGCAATAGAAGCCGTACCACATGTCCGAGAACTCGGAATCGATGATCCAGCCGGTCGGTTCCGGGCGCTTGAGGACCTTGGCCATGTTGGGCGTGTACTGGGAAATACTGACCCCGTACGACTTACTGTTGGCGTAGCCGAAGCTGGCCATTTTGGTATTGACGATGTAAGTCTCGGTGCCGCCCCAGGACAGCAGGAACGGACGGAATTCGTTGGCCGAGCGGAACGTGGCGGGGCCATTGTCCTTTTCGCGCCAGCCAGTGACCTTGGTGTCGCGGATGAACATCTTTCCATCGTTGACCAGGAAGGAGCCGCCCTCTTGGGACAGGCGCAGTTCCTGGGTCTGTTGGTCGATTTCCAGAATGCCTTTTTCACCCACCACAATCGGAATCCTGGCCAGGAAGACACCTGGCGAGGTTTCCCTGAGGTACTGCTTGGGCACTTTCTTGGCCAGGTCCTTGAGGTTCATGTAGCCATCGTCGATGAAGATGGCCTGTGGGATGCCGTGCTGGCGCACCACCCACTCGGCCATCTTGTTGTCACCGCCGATGAAGTCCTTCAAGGCGTTTTCCTGCATCATCCTGCGCACGCTGACCTTGCCGGGCTTGCTGCGCACGATCTTGGCCGCGGCCGCTTCGGCGGTGAAGCCTGTGAGGTCGGGCAGGGTCGGCGCAGCCAGTTCCAGCGGAGCGGTCGGCGCGCTGCTGACGGTGTAGGTCTTGGCCTGCTGCAGTTCCTTGACCACGTTGCCCGGTTTGACCACCGGTTCAACGTTGGCGAACGCCGACGAGCCGGCCAGCAGCATCGCTGCGGCCAACAGGCTGATCGAACCTTTCATCGCCTGGCTGTTCCTGAGGTAGCGGTTCATATCGGGCACTCCCATGGTCATTCGCATCAGAAGCGCCAGATCACGTCGACAAAGGCGCGATGCATGTATGAATCGACCTCTTTGCCGTAGGCGTCGCCAGGCTTGAACACACCGCCGCGAAAGCGCACCAGCGCCGACGGCTCGTCGATGGACTGGCTCAGCGCTGCCGGCAGCAGGCCTTGCTTGAAGTACTTGGTGACCACAAGGTCGACTTCCTGGCCCAGGTCCTTGTTACCGTCGCGCAGTGGCAGGGACGAGGTGGACAGGATTGCGCCGGTCACATCGTCGGTGTTGTTTTCCACCGCGTTGATGCCGTTACTGCCCACGGGCTTGTTGCCGTCCACGCGCCAGAACTTGTGGTACACCAGGCTTGCGTCGTATTCGTCACGCAACTGCCAGGAACCGAACAGGCTGGCGCTCTGGGTGTTGGCCATTTCGCCACGGAAGGCTTCACCGAAACGGTGGACCCGCGAGCGGGTACCGGTGTAGTTCGAGCGGTTGCTTTGCAGACCGTTCTGTTCGTAGTCCTCGCTGGCGCGGGCATAGGCCGCACCGACTTGCCACTGCGGATCCAGGCGCAGACGGATGCCCAGGTCGGTGGCCCAGCCATCGACGTCGTCACTGCGCTTGAGTTGCGTGGGGCGCGTGCCATCGGCGTTGAGCGGGTTGACGGTGTCGCGATCGCCGGTCATGCCGGTCAGGCTGGCCCAGTAATTGACGGTGTTGGTGTTACGCCAGTTGTAGGCGTCACTGTTGGCTTCCAGGCCCAGCCAGGACAGGTCACCGTTCTGGGTCTTGTCCAGGGAATCGGTGGCTTCGCCCGGGGTCGGGTAATCGAGACTGCCATTGTCGTGGGTATGGTGGGCACGGATTCCGGCCCACTGGCCTGGCATCCACTGGTAGCCCACGTCACCGTAGACGTGCAGGCGGTCCTTGTCGTCAGGCGACAATTCCTTGAGGTCGGTGCGGTATTCGCTGAAGCGCTCGGCGACACCCAGGTTGGCCCGCAACAAGGTGGTATCGAAGGTCCAGTTCAGGGCTTCGATGTTGGTGTCGCGCCATTGGCCGTCTTCGTTGCGCAGGCGTTGGCGACCGAATTTCAGCTGTTCGCCCGGGTAAGGGGTCAGGCCCCGATAGCCAATCCAGAATTCGCGCATGGCCAGGTAGTTCTTCTTGACTTCGCGATCACCGCTGTCGGTTTGCGCGGTCGCGTCATCGGACTGTTGCAGGGTGTCGGTCTCGATGGTGTCGGTAGACGTCACGGCCTGGGCCATGGCGTAGGCGCTCCAGGCCCCGCGCTCACCGTAGATCCACGGACGCAGGTCCAGACCGATACCGTTGACGTCGCCGCCGCGCTGGGTGCCGAGGTCGCGATCGTCTTCGGACTGGGCGGTGATTTTCACGTCCAGGCCGAAGTTCTGGTCTTCAGTCAGGGCCGCCAGGGTCGGACAGGACCACAGCAGGGCAAACGACAGGCCAATACCGGCCTGCACAAAAGGATTGAGCTTCAAAGGCTTCATAGAGGTTCCTCGCCGTCATCTTCTTTTAGGGCTTGCAGTTCCAGCGTATCGGGGCTCATGGAGCCGCGAATGGCCTGCTCTTGTTGTAGCAGGCGCTGGGCTTGTGCAAGCTGGTTCGGCGGTAATTGGGCTTCGAGGGTCTGGGCAAGCTCGATGGCTTGCGGGGTGTTCTGGGCCTTGGCCAATTGACTGAACACATAGGCATTGACCGGGTCGGGCTTGGTGCCCTTGCCTTGGGAGAACAACTGGGCAATGGCGAAATCGGCGCTGTTCTGGCCGTTACGGGCGGCCTTGAGCAGATGGTCCAGGGCCTTTTGCGAGTACACCTGGCCCAGGTAACCACGGCGATAGATCTGGCCCAGGTAGTAATCGGCGGCCACTTCGCGGCCAACGGCTTTCTGGAAATGCGCTTCGGCGACCTTGGCGTCAGCCGGCACCCATTTGCCTTCGTAGTACAGCTTGCCCAGCAACAGATCGGCACGTGGCTGATCGGCGGCGCGGCCGTTTTCCAGGTACTGCATCATCTTGTCGACGTCACCCAACTCGGGGAAGTCGTAGAGAATCTGCGCCAGGCTGACCCAGGCAGCGGGATAGCCAGGGGCGATGCCTTCGAGCAACGACTGTGCGGTTTTTTCGTCGGTCTTGCCCAGGCTCGCATCGGCCAGGACACGGGCGACGCTGTCCACACGCTGGGCGGAGACGGTGCCACTCTGGTGACCGGCCTGCATTTGCTTGAGCAACTCGGCCTGCTGTTCAGGCTGGCCGCGTTTCTGATAGACCGTGGCCAGTTCGACGTAGCAGATGTCGGTGGTGGCCAATGCCGCCTTGCAGACTTTTTCCACTTCATCCAGATGCTGGTCGTAGGTCCCCTGGGTGCGATAGAGCAGAATCTGCGCCAGGCCCGCTTCCGGGTAACCGGCGCTGCGCCATTGGCTGATCTGCTGCTGAGCGTTGACGTTCGGGAAGCTTTGGGGATATTGCAGGTACAGCATCGCCAGCGGGATCAGGGTGCCGCCCTGACCGTTGGCGAAGGCTTTCTTCAACAGGCCTTCGGCTTCGTGCTTTTCCGCTTCGCTGGAGCCTGGCTTGGCCACCAGCAGGCGGCCCAGGCGAGCCTGGGCCCGTGGCGAGATATCGGCCGCGGCGCGGTAAGTCGCCTCGGCCTTTTTCATCTGCTCGGGGTCGCGGCTGTCCACCTGGATGTCGGCCAGGCCGACCTGGGCTTCGCTGTAGCCCAGGTCTGCCAGTTGCTGATAGTTCTGCTGCGCCAGCGTCGTGTCACCGCGCTTGAGGGCTTCGTTGGCCAGGCGCTGGTCGGGCAGACCGGCGCAGCCGCTGAGGCCGATTGCCAGCGCCAGCGCACACAACGCATACCCTGTGTGGGAGCGAGCCTGCTCGCGATGCGGGCGGCTCGATACACCAGGCACACCGCTTTGATCCCATCGCGAGCAGGCTCGCGCCCACAGGGTATGCGGCGTCTTGTTGTCTTGTGGAGTCGTCACGAGCATGTCCTCCGCTTAAATACCGACAGCCATGGCTTTGTCGATCAGCCAGTTCAGGTTCGGGCCACGGTCGCTGGTAACTTCTACCGGCCGGCCGGCCAGCGAGCTGTCCAGGGGTTCGTCAGGCTGGATCAGTACGCGGATATCGGACGACAGGTCGGCACTTTTCAGGCTGGTGCTGCTGACGATCTTGCCGGTACGGGTGGTGTCTTCGCCGGCAACCTGGAAGCTGACCGGAGTGCCTGGGCGCACGTCGCCGAACTGGCGATAGGAGAAGCGTGCTTCAACGTTGGCTTCGGTGCCCCGTGGGACCAGTTGGAAGATCACGTCACCCTTGCTGGCGTACTGACCGTCGGACACCAGTTGCTGGGACACGATGCAGTCGCACGGCGAGGTCAGGGTGCCGGTCATTTGCTTGCCGAACAGCTCCTCGACCTTGGCCGGTTGCAGCTGGTTGTCGTCCAGATGGCCCTTGAGCACATCGAGCATGCTGGTGCTGAACGTGGCCAGCGGGGCGCCTTTGGCAGCAACGCCGTCAGCCTTGACCAGACTCTGCACGGTGCCGTCGCGCGGCATGGTGATAGCCATGCCCGGTACGTTCACCAGGCCCGCCTGGGCGTGGCTGACGAAGTACATGCCGTACACCGACTTGAAGATGAAGCCGAATGCCGCCAGGCCGACGATAAAAATCGCCAGGCTGAAGGTCACTGCCCGCAGGCGGCCCAGTGCGGTCATGCCACCGTTGTCGTCCTTCTGCTTGCGCGCCTTGGTGAAGTTGTCGCGTTGCAAGGTCGCCAGCACATCGCCGACGCCGACGATGTCGCCGGCCAGGTGCGAGGTGATGATGTGACGCAGCGTCGAGATGTCCCGAGGCTCCAGATTCTGGAACTGGCAACCGGTACGACCGGTCTGGCGGTCGTAGGAGCGAACCTGCAGTTCCACGTCCATGGCCAGGCCAAGGTTGTCGATCACGAATTGCAGGCGGCCTTTGTACGCTTCGCCGACCTTGAGCGGCATCTGGCCGGCGTTGAAGCACAGGCCTCCGGCCGACAGGTCCAGGACCTTGACTTCCATGGGGGTACGGTCGGGACCGAAGAAGCGCAATTTGGCCGGGATTTTCACTCGGGCGTGTTGGCGCTGGGCTTCGGATTCATGCACTACGTTGACATTCACGGCGGTGTTCATAGGGGCGATTTCCTAGTTAATTCAGGCGAGTTCGGTCAGACCATCATCAGCAGCACGGCAACGAAAACGCTGCCGGCGGAGAAGGTCATGGTCCGAGACGACCAAGTGTTGAACCAACGTTGAAAGCTGGCGAGATCACGGGTCAGATGGGTGGGCTGGCGAGTCCAGGACTGTTGGTCGAGGCGGAAGAACACGTAGATCTTCACCAGCGCGCCAACGATCTGGTTGTAATAAAGAATCGCCGGGTAGGCCGGACCGATCCGGTGTCCGGAGCACGACAGCAACAGGGTCAAGAGCAACCGGGTGATGCCGATCCACAGCAGGTACACCAGGATGAACGCGGTGCCGTACTTGAAGCTGGCAATCAGCGCCACGGTCAGGCCCAGCAGCGAGGTCCACATCGACACGCGCTGGTCGAACAGCACCACCGAGGTGAACAGGCCCAGACGCTTCATGCCCAGGCCCAGTGCCCGGGAGTTCTGCCGCAGGTTGTTGCCATACCAGCGGAACATCAGCTTGCGACTGGCCTTGATGAAGCTTTTTTCCGGCGGGTGCTCGACGGTGTTGATCGCCGCATCGGGTACGTAGAACGTGTCGTAGCCCAGGCGCATCAGGCTGAACCAGCTCGATTTGTCGTCGCCGGTGAGAAACTTGAAGCGGCCCAGGCGCCAGTGTTGCAGCGAGTCGCTTTCCACGTCGGCGATGAAATCCGGGTTGGTGACCACGGTGGCGCGGAACACCGACATGCGGCCGGTCATGGTCAGCACACGCTTGGACAGGGCCATGGAGCACATGTTGATGTGGCGCTGAGCGAAGCGCAGTTTGTGCCATTCGCTCATGATGTAGCCGCCGCGCACCTCGCAGAACTCGTTGGTGGTCAGGCCGCCGACGTTGCCGAACAGCTGGAACCACGGCACGGTCTTGCGCACCACGCCTTCGCCGAGCACGGTATCGCCATCGATCACGGCGACCACTGCACGGTCGTCCGGCAAGTGGCGGGAGATGGCGCGGAAACCGAAGGCCAGGCCGTCACGCTTGCCGGTGCCAGGAATGCGCACGAAGTCCAGCTTGACGTGCTCTGGCGGGTTCATGCGGGCCCAGAGGCTCTTGACCAGTAGTTCGTCGGACATTTCCACGATGGAGCAGACCACAGTGGTCGGCAGCCCGCAGTCGATGGCTTCGCGAATTACCGAACTGTAGACCTGGGCGGTCGTCAGCGCGTCGATCCGGAAGCTGGTGACCATCAGGTATACGTGGGACGGATCCGCCGCCTTGCCCAGCTTGCGTACCTTGCGGCGCAGATGCGGGTAGACGATGTACAGGAAGATCATGCCGCGCACGAAATGCGTCGCTCCCATGGAGTAACGCCAGACGCCCACGGCGCCGATCAGGAAAATGAAATCCTTGGATTCGGAATCGAACGTGGACGTGGGCAACGCCATGGCGATGCCCATCAATAAACTCAAGTAAAACAGCCAACCGGCGGCCTGAAGCAGGCCGTGCTTTAGCCTGTGCATAATCTGCATCCGTCTCTATCTCGGGCGGGCCTTGTGGGCGGCCCGATGGGTTAAGGCAGGCGAAAGGCCGGCCGGGCCTGGGCCCGGCCGGCAAACAGACTTACCAGCAGATGCCTTCGGTCCGGCCACTCGGGTTGGTGGCCTTGGACATGAAGCCAACCAGGTCGATGACCTGCTTGCCTTCCGGTACGTTCTCGGTCAGCGCGCGGAACTTCTCGTCGCGGTTGCCCAGGATGATGATGTCGGAGCCGTCGATCACCGAGTCGAAGTCGGAGTTGAGCAAGGACGAGACGTGAGGGATCTTCGACTCGATGTAATCCTTGTTCGCACCGTGGACGCGGGCGTATTCGACGTTGCTGTCGTAGATTTTCAGGTCGAAACCCTTGCCGATCAGCATTTCCGCCAGTTCCACCAATGGGCTTTCACGCAGGTCGTCGGTGCCGGCCTTGAAGCTCAGGCCCAGCAGGGCGACTTTGCGCTTGTCGTGGCTGGAAACGATGTCGAAGGCGTTCTGCACCTGGGATTCGTTGCTGCGCATCAGCGAGTTGAGCAGCGGCGCTTCCACGTCCAGGGAACCGGCGCGGTAGGTCAGGGCGCGAACGTCCTTGGGCAGGCACGAGCCGCCGAAGGCGAAGCCTGGGCGCATGTAGTACTGGGACAGGTTCAGGGTCTTGTCTTGGCAGACCACGTCCATCACTTCACGGCCATCGACGCCGACTGCCTTGGCGATGTTGCCGATCTCGTTGGCGAAGGTCACCTTGGTGGCGTGCCAGACGTTGCAGGTGTACTTGATCATCTCGGCGACAGCGATGTCCTTGCGGATGATCGGCGCATCGAGCTCTTCGTACAGCGATTGCAGAACGTCGCCGGAGGCTTTGTCGAACTCGCCGATGACGGTCATCGGTGGCAGGTCGTAGTCCTTGATCGCGGTGCTTTCACGCAGGAACTCAGGGTTGACCGCGACGCCGAAATCGACACCGGCTTTTTTGCCGGAGCAGTCTTCCAGAATCGGGATGACCACATTCGCCACGGTGCCTGGCAGCACGGTGCTGCGAACCACGACGGTGTGGCGGGTGGTCTTGTCGCGCAGGACAAAACCGATCTCGCGGCACACCGCTTCGATGTAGTTGAGTTCCAGATCGCCGTTCTTCTTGCTCGGTGTACCGACGCAAATCATCGACAGGTCAGTATCACGAATCGCTTCGGCGAAGTTGGTGGTTCCGCGCAGACGGCCTGTTTCAATACCTTGTGCCAACAGCTCGCCCAGACCGGGTTCAACGATCGGCGATTTACCGGCGTTGATCATGTCGATTTTGTCTTTGGCGACATCTACGCCAACGACATCATGGCCCCGTGCAGACAGGCAACCGGCACATACTGCACCGACGTAACCCAAACCAAATATGCTAATGCGCATCGCATTTACCTCTGTTTTTCACGCCATTAAATGGCCGGAGTTAATAGTGTTCAGCGGTCATAGTGCACTCGGAAGTGTGGAATGCAGGCGCCACAGTGCCGTGTGCAGGCATACTAAGTTCCGAGTGTCTAAATAAGTGCACTCAAGTTGTGCGCAATGCGGCCTAGTTGTTATGACCTGCCCTGTTATGCAGCCAGTCCTCGTATTCGGGAACGTTCGTGCAAAGGTCCTTCACCTCCGATCTCTGGCAAAAAGCCCACAAAATCAGAAGCTTGTGTGCTCTGGCGAGCACGTTATAGGGGCGCAGCCTTGGCCTTGTAGGGGATAGTAATGGTGCGTTATCTCCTGTCCTTTATAAGATGGATCCAAATAGGCGACCGTTTCGCTAAATTGCCATGACAACTTGGTTACTTGGATCGACGGCCTATGTAAGTCATCTCTTACACGCACGGCGAGAATCGTTACGGGTGGTATGAGCCGTGCAATTTCACATAGTTCCGATCCGCTCATCGCGATTTTCGAAATTTTTCGAAATATTATGAAAGATGGCACTGACCTCATGATGATGGCACTCACCGTTTTGACCTTTGATAACGGGGAGTTAAGGGGGGTAGATATTTTTGTGCCACTACCGAATAAAAAATTTGGTGCCACTACGTAAAAAACTGACAGGTGTCGAGTGAAACAAAAGTTAGCGAGGGAAGGGGGCGATTTATTGGCGTCATGGAACTGACGAAGTGGGCGGGGAAGTTGGATGACGTGTTCGGGTTTGATCAAGGCCCCTGATCAAGGGGCCATATAAAGATGTGCTTTATTCGGGGGCATGGTCACGCAGGAACACCAGTTTGTCCGCGCTCGATTGTTGAGCATTGAAACGGTAGCCCTGGGCATCGAACTGCTTGAGTGCTGCTGGATCGTTGATGCGTTCCTGAATCACGAAGCGGCTCATCAGGCCGCGGGCCTTCTTGGCGTAGAAGCTGATGATTTTGTACTGGCCGTTCTTCAGGTCCTTGAACTCGGTATCAATGACCCGCGCTTTGAGCGCGCTGCGTTTGACCGCCGAGAAGTATTCATTGGAGGCCAGGTTCAACAGTATGTCGTCGCCCTGGTCAGCCAGCGCTTCGTTCAGCCATTCGCTGATGCGTGTGCCCCAGAAGGCATACAAGTCTTTGCCGCGGGCATTGGCCAGCTTCGTGCCCATCTCCAGGCGATAGGGTTGCATCAGGTCCAGTGGGCGCAGCAAGCCATAAAGACCGGAGAGCATGCGCAGATGCTCCTGGGCATAGTCGAAATCGGCTTCGGCAAAGCTTTGTGCATCGAGGCCGGTGTACACATCACCCTTGAAAGCCAGCAGAGCCTGTTTGGCATTGGCCGGGGTGAACGCCGGCGTCCAGCTGCCGAATCGTGCGGCATTGAGACCGCCGATCTTGTCGGAGACGTGCATCAGCTCGCTGATCTGTGCCGGCGAGAGTTCGCGCAACTGTTCGATCAGTTCCTGGGAATGATCCAGGTACTGCGGCTGGGTAAAACGCTCGGTGGCCGGCGGTGTTTCGTAATCGAGGGTCTTGGCGGGGGAAATCACCATCAGCATGTAATCGTCTCCTTCAAAGGTGCGGCGATTCTAGGGGGTTGTCCGGGTGGACTCCAGCTATTGGGGTGATAGGTGATGGATGGGCAAGCCTTGCTCCCACCGAGTCCTCTGACCACAAGGGTATTGCGTCAGGATCGGCTATGATGCGGCGCGGGTTTCGTTATGGAGACATCCCTTTTGCGCATCGTCCTTCTATTGTCGGCCTGGTTCCTGAGTTTCGCGGCCATTGCCGCACCCAGCGACATCGCCACCCTGGACCGCAGCACCTGGCCGGAACAGCTCACCAGCCCGACGCTGTTCGACGTGGCCTCGCGAGCCGAGATCCTGATGTTCGCCCGGGTCCTGCTGGACACCGATGCCATGGACGAAATCGCCCTCAAGCAGCACCTGGGGCTGCGCACAATCAATATGGCGGCGATCGACACCCTGCGCGCGCGGTTGTGGCAGCGACTGCTGAGCAACTACAACTTCGCTCAGCAAAGCTGCGATCAGGACGCTTCGTTCTGTTTTCTGGTGGAAGACCTGGCGACGTTGCGCGAAGAGGCGGGCAGGCTCACGCTCGATGAAAACTCCTACTACATCAAGTGGGCTGAGCCGAGCCGGATCTTCCACGCTCAATATCTGGACGAGTTGCTGCGCAAGGCCGCGTTGTTTCCGCAGACCAGCAGCGAAATTGCGCGTTTCGGCGATTACGAGCGCAACGGTGATGATCTGAATGACCGGCTGTTCCTGCTGACCTTCGACAGCGCGGCCAACATCACGCCGGACAATACCCCGTGGCTGACTGAATACCTGCGCAAGTCGAACATGAACGGCACCTTCTTCGTGCTGGGCAAGGACATCCAGGCGCGGCTTGCAGAGCGCTCGGTCAACCACCTCCAGGCCTTGTATTCGGGGCAATGCGTCGGTGTCCAGGGTTGGGAGTTCCGCTCCCACAGCCATTGGCAGGATTGGCAGGACTCCGTGCGGCGCAGCGTCGATCTGGTCAAGGGCAAGCTGCCGGAAAACTACGTGCCGTTGTTCCGCCCGCCCCAGGGCCAGCGCCGTGGCGATGCCGGCGCATTTTTCCGCAACCAGGGCCTGCAGGTGGCGCTCTGGGATATCGACCCCCAGGACAGCGCCGGCCGGCTCAACCCCGAGCAAAGCGCCCAGCGCACACTGACCCTGATGCTGTTGTGGCGCCGCGGCGTGATCAATTTCAACGTCAAACAGGATGCGCTGAAAACGGCGCTGCCCTGGCTCATTACGCAAACGGCGCAAAGCGGGATCGGCTGGGAAGATTGTCGGGTCGCGTTTCGCTGATTTGGCCAAAGGCCCGGAAACACTGGGGGAGGAGGAGAATTCGGCGCACTTTCATGACGACCGGACTTCCGACTTTAACGGCGCAACGGCGCAACGCCAAGCGTTATTCGTCACTCTGAAAAATAAACTTCAAAAAAGCGTCAAAGTGCTTTTTCCTGTCATGTGTTTTGGAGTATCAAGAAGTCAGACCGCCGAAACCTGCAACACAGGTGGCGTCTTCCAAGACCCAGTTGTGTGCAGTTCACCTCAAGCCTTGCGGGTGAATTCGGTGGCTACTTCGAGGCGCAGCACTGTCACGGTATTGCGTCGAATGGCCCCCACAAAGGTGACCGAGTATGGATGACCACGGACGTAGCCCTTCCTCCAACCAGCCAATCCTCTATGTACTCGATACCAACGTATTGATCCACGATCCAAACGCACTCCTGAACTTCGAAGAACACCATGTTGCCATCCCGATGACCGTGCTCGAGGAGCTGGACAAGCTCAAGAGCGGGCATCACAGTGTCGCCGCCGAATGCCGGCAGGCGATCCGCCTGATCGACAAGACCCTGGGAGACGCGTCGCCCGAGGACGTTGAACTGGGTGTGCCGATCCAGCGTGGCAAAAGTGGTCCCAAAGGCCTGCTCTCGATCCTGATGAGCAAGCGCACCGAACCCAACCTGGTGCTGCCCGAACACCTGAACGACAACATCATCATCAACCAGTTGATCGACCTGCACGCGCGCAACCAGGATCAGGCCGTGGTGCTGGTGACCAAAGACATCAACATGCGCCTCAAGGCCCGCGCCTGCGGGATCGCGGCGGAGGACTACAGCACCGACCAATTGGTCGACGACGTATCACTGCTGCCCAACGGCTATCACACCATGACCGGCTCCTTCTGGGACCGGGTGAGCAAGGTCGAGACCCGTCAGGACCATGGTCGCACCTGGCACCAGGTGCAGTTGATCGACAATCTGCCGGCGGTGCACATCAATGAGTTCATCATCGACGAACAGGGTTTCGTCGGCTGGATCAAGGAAATCCAGGTCGACAAGCTGCTGATTCTCGATCTGCACCAGGAACCCCTGCTGCATCAGGAGGCCTGGGGCCTCAAGCCGCGGGATATCTACCAGAGCCTGGCCTTGTTCGCCTTGCTCGACCCGGATATCCACCTGGTCAACCTGTCCGGCGCCGCCGGTTCGGGCAAGACCATCCTGGCGCTGGCCGCCGCCATCGAACAGACCATGGTCAGCAAGCGCTACCGGCGCATCATCGCCACCCGTAGCGTGCAGGGCCTGGACCAGGAAATCGGCTTTTTGCCCGGCACCGAAGCGGAAAAAATGGAGCCTTGGCTGGGCGCCATCACCGATAACCTTGAAGCCTTGCACATGGATGACGAAAGCACTCATGGCAGCGTCGACTACATCCTCAGCAAAGTGCCGTTGCAGTTCAAATCCCTCAACTACATTCGCGGCCGCAGCTTCCAGCAGAGCCTGATCCTGATCGACGAATGCCAGAACCTCACCCCGCACCAGATGAAAACCATCATCACCCGTGCCGGCGCCGGTTCCAAAGTGGTGTGCCTGGGCAACCTGGCACAGATCGACACCCCTTACCTGTCCGCGACCAGTTCCGGGCTGACCTACCTGACCGAACGCTTCAAAGACTTCCCCAACGGGGTCCACATCACCCTGCAGGGTGTACCGCGCTCGATCCTGGCCGAATACGCCGAATCTCACCTGTAACTGACCATCAGAACCGGGCGACCTCAAGGTCGCCCGGTTTTTTTATGACTGTACGAAAACCCCTGTGGGAGCGAGCATGAACTGGTCAAGTAATTCTGGACACCAGTTAAGGTTTCACGCCGCCAGTTTCTCCATGGCTACCGGCGACCGGTAGTCGTTGTAGCTATGGAGCCTGACGTTGTTGTATCGCATCACATAACGTTGCACATCCACGCGGGCTTCATGCTCCGAGCTGTAGCCATCGTCTGGCACCCAC